>JAFGVP010000003.1 GCA_016937945.1 Pontiellaceae bacterium
ACGGGCTCCGTCCCGGGAACCGATTTTGCGCCGACCGCCACCGTCCAGGTCGTCAGCTCCATCAAGGAAACCTATGCCGAAAAGGCCATGCTCGAACCGTTCGCGCTGGGACAGGTCACACTGACGCCGGATGCCGACGACAATGCCACGCCGTTTATGAAGCATCGCGACAAATTCATAAAAGGGCTGGCGGAAAGCAATCCTGACACCTTCCTCTATAACTTCCGCGACGCGTTTGGTGAACCGCAGCCGGAAGGAACCGAGCCGCTCTATGGCTGGGACTCGCAGGACTGCCGCCTGCGCGGTCACGCCAGCGGACACTACCTGACTGCCATCGCCCAGGCCTGCGCATCAACCACCTACGACCCCGCACTGCACAAACTTTTCGAAGAGCGCATGAACTATATGATCGATGTGCTCTACGACCTTTCGCAGCGTTCCGGCAAACCGGAAAATCGCGGCGGCGACTGCGTAACAGATCCGACCAAGGTTCCGCCGGGTCCGGGCAAGAGCGGGTTTGACTCCGATCTCAGCAAGGATGGTATCCGCACCGATTACTGGAACTGGGGCAAAGGCTTTATCAGCGGCTACCCGCCGGACCAGTTTATCATGCTGGAGCATGGAGCAAACTATGGCGCGGACAACTCCCGGATATGGGCGCCCTACTACACGCTCCATAAAATCCTCGCCGGACTGATGGACTGCTACGAAGTCGGCGGTAATCCCAAGGCACTGGAGATCGCATCGGGCATGGGCCTCTGGGTGTATGCCCGCCTCGACGCACTGCCACAGGAGACCCTGATCAAGATGTGGAGCAGCTATATTGCCGGCGAATACGGCGGCATGAACGAAGCGATGGCCCGCCTCGCCCATCTGACAGGCGATAAACGTTTCCTCGAATGTGCCAGGCTGTTTGACAATACCGCCTTTTTCTTCGGTGACGCAGAACATACCCACGGACTCGCCTGCAACGTCGACACCATTCGCGGCCGCCACGCCAACCAGCACATCCCGCAGATTACCGGCGCGCTTGAAACCTATAAAATCACGCACGACCCCGCCTACTTTGAGGTAACGGAAAACTTCTGGAATCTATGCACACACAGCTACATGTACTCCATCGGCGGCGTGGCCGGCGCACGCAATCCGAACAACGCAGAGTGCTTTACGGCTGAGCCGGACACGCTCTTCCGCAACGGCATCTCCGACGGCGGCCAGAATGAAACCTGCGCGACCTATAACCTGCTCAAGCTCGGACGCCAGCTCTTCATGTTCGATCTCGACGGCGGCTACATGGATTATTATGAACGCGCACTCTACAACCATATTCTGGCGTCGGTCGCCGAGCACGATGCGGGAAACACCTATCATGTTCCGCTCAATCCAGGCGCGATCAAAAGCTTCGGCAATGCCGAAATGAACGGCTTCACCTGTTGCAACGGCACCGCACTCGAAAGCGCCACCAAGCTGCAGGACACGATCTATCTGAGGCAGCTCGATAACAGCGAACTCTACGTCAATCTCTACATTCCCTCCGTCCTGGACTGGAAGGAACGGAATGTCAAAATCACGCAGACGACCTCCTATCCCTACTCCGACACGATCAAAATCACCATTAACGGATCCGGTTCGTTCAGCCTCAACCTGCGCATCCCGGGCTGGGTTTCCGCTGCGCCGGAACTGACGTTCAACGGCAAAACGGCCACGGCTGAAACGGTGCCCGGCGCTTATCTCAAATTGAATCGGAAGTGGAAGAGCGGCGACACCATGGAACTTCGCCTGCCGATGAACTTCCATCTGATGCCACTGATGGATCAGCCGAATGTGGCGAGTGTTTTTTACGGCCCCGTCCTGCTGGCCGCCGAAGAACAGACGGCACGCACCAGCTGGCGCAAACTGGAAGTCGATATCGACGATATGGATTCCACCTTTACGGGCGATCCTGCGATCCTGCGCTTCCAGTCCGGCACCACGCACTTCAAACCGTTCTTCGAAACCTATGGTCGCCACTCCGTCTATCTGGACATCGTGCCGAAGAACCAAACAACTTATCCGCCGATCACCGACATCGATCCGCCGGAAGAGGAGTTCTTTGCGAGGCAGCTGGATTTCCACGGCATCCCGATCAAAGCATCAAAGGAAGTCGAAACCCGGGCTCTGCTGGAAGCCTACGACCGGCTTTCAATGATGCTCAAACATCTGCCGGAGACCCGGACCCGCCTCGCGAACGCCGGAGCTCAGCTTCATATTATCGGCCGCAATCAGGTAACCACCGACCTGCCGGATTACCGGGATATGAAGGGCGTTCCGGTTGAGGAATATGGCGGACTGACCTACGACGAACGGACCCGCGGATTCGGCGGACTCCATACCTCATGCGGAGAGGAAAACCTCCTGCACCTCCCGGATGATCGCTATCGAGGCAGCGATATCTGTGTCCACGAATTCGCACACAACGTCATGTTCTTCGGCGCGCCGGAAAAAATCACCGATCTATTCGAAGCACAACGGCAAAAATCGCTTGCGAACGGCCTGTGGGTAAATTCCTACGCCGGCAGCAACGTGGCAGAATTCTTTGCCGAACTGGCCATGTGGTATTTCGGAACCCATGGCAGCCTCTCGATGAACGGCGAGCCGCCGGCCACCGGGCCGGAAGGATTGCAAGCATACGACCCCGAGGCCTATCAACTTGTCGACGACTTCTGGTCCGGCCGACTAACCGAATAATAAATCCACCGGTTTGCAGGATTAGAATCAGTGTAAATCTGTGGATTAAAAAATTTCAGTAACAGATCCAATGAGAAGGAGAATTCATGAAAATAGAAGCAACCCTCGCTCTGCTATGCCTATGCACAGTGACTGCAATGGCTGATTCTGCGGCCAATCTGGCACTGGTCGCCAAACCGTCGACCTCGTATCATTCCGGCGACACCACGCCGACGGCGCTCAACGACGGCATTGAACCGCGCCGCTCCGACTACCGCGATCAGGGATGTTACGGCAACTGGCCGAAACGAGGAACCGAGTGGGTTCAGTATGACTGGATCAAACCGATCAGCACCGACGAAATCAGCGTTTACTGGTGGGACGACCATCAGGGCGTTCGACTGCCTGAAGGAGGACAGTTGCTCTATTGGAACGGAACCGAATTCGTGCCGGTCAAAGCCGCAGGAAAACTTGATGTAGTGCGCGATGCATACAACACGCTGAAATTTGAAAAGATCACGACCACCAAACTACGACTTGAAATCAACAGCGACCCGAATTTTTCCACCGGCATTCTGGAGTGGAAGGTGTTCGACTCCGGCGAATCGCCCGTATTCCCGCCGCAGGTCAAAACCGGCGTTGACCGCAGCGTGGTACTCAACGGAAAAACCTACCTGAGCGGAACCATCAAAACACTCAAGGGCGAGTGTTCCGCACAATGGCGCAAGCTCTCCGGGCCGGGCTGGGTTTCCTTTGATGATCCGAATAAACTCGATGCCACGGCCACCTTCAGCGAACCGGGAACCTATGTACTTGAACTCGTCGCCAAACAAGGCAGTGAGTCATCCACGTCGACCCTGCAGGTGCAGGTTGTAGACGGTCCGCCGGCGCAGAACCTGCATCCGGTGGACACGATGCCCTACACCATCGACAGTCCGCTGTGGAACCAACGCGCCAAGGCAATCATCGTAAACTGGATCCCGCACTGCATCGCAAAAATCAGCGATCCGGATCTTCCCGAAGGCGGCATCAACAATCTCATCGAGACGGCGAAAAAACTGCGCGGCGAACCGGCGAAGGATCATAAGGGTTATGTATTCTCGAACGCATGGATCTATAACACTATCGAATCCATCTGCATTGCGCTGATGGTTGATCCGCAGGGCGACGAGGAAATCATTGCGTCACAGAAGGCGATGAAGCAGACCCTCGAAGAGTGGATTCCCCTGATCCTGGATGCACAGGAACCCGATGGCTATCTGCAGACCGTATTCACCCTGCGGGACTGGCCGCGCTGGTCGCCGGAACATCGTGAAGACCACGAAGGCTATGTGGCCGGCTACTATCTTGAAGCGGCGGTTTCGCACTATATGCTGACCGGCGGCAAAGACCTGCGGATGTATAACTCCGCCAAGAAGCTGGCCGATTGCTGGGTCAGCCATATCGGTCCCGAACCGGGCAAACAGAAATGGTATGACGGCCATCAGGATATGGAAATGGCGCTCGTTCGGTTCGGTCGCTTCGTCAACACCGTCGAAGGCGGAGGCAAAGGAGACCAGTATATTGCACTCGCCAAGTTCCTGCTCGACTGCCGCGAAGGCGGAAGCGAATACGACCAGAGCCACGTTCCGGTGATCGAACAGTACGAGGCCGTCGGCCACGCCGTCCGCGCCTCTTACACCTACGCCGGCATGTCGGACGTCGCGATGGAAACGCACGACATCGACTACCAGAGCGCCGTCATGAGTCTCTACGACAACATGATCAACCGCAAATATTATGTCACCGGCGGCATCGGCAGCGGCGAAACCTCGGAAGGCTTCGGCCCCGACTATTCCCTGCGCCACGAAGCCTACTGCGAATCGTGCTCCAGCTGCGGGCTGATCTTCTTCGAACATAAGCTCAACATGGCCTACCACAATGCGCGCTACGCCGATCTCTACGAAGAGACGCTCTACAACGCGCTGCTCGGATCGCTCGATATGGAAGGTGAAAACTTTTACTACCAGAATCCGCTGACGGCCCACGGCGCCCGCTATCCGTGGCACGGCTGCCCCTGCTGCGTCGGCAATATTCCGCGTGTATTGCTGATGCTCCCGACCTGGACGTATGTCAAGGATGCCGATGACCTTTACATGAACATGTTCCTCGGCAGCACCATCACCGTGCCGGGCATCGCCGGAACCGATGTGGAAATGGTTCAGAAAACCGCCTACCCGTGGAGCGGACATGTGGACCTGACCGTCAATCCGGAAAAGACCGGTATCTTCACGCTCCACATTCGCATTCCGAATCATGAGGTGAGCGAGCTCTACACCACCGTACCGGAAGCCAACGGCGTCGTCACCATCTCGCTGAACGGGCAACGGATTATGCCGCCGATTGAAAACGGCTATGCCGTCATCAAGCGCAAATGGAAGAAGGGTGATAAAATCAGTCTTGAGCTTCCGATGGTCGTACAACGTGTCTACGGCGACGAAAAAATCGCCGCTACCCGTGGACAGGTCGCGCTGCGCTACGGTCCGCTCGTCTACACCTTTGAATCCGCGGATCAGGCACTCAACAAAACTCTGGCGGCCGACGCCGTGCTGACGCCCGTATGGAAGAAGGATCTGCTCGGCGGCATTCTGGGTATTGAAGGCAAATGGTCCGACGGCACGGATCTCCTCGCCATCCCCTACTACGCCCGCTGCAACCGCATCGGCCAGATGCCCGGCGAAGGCAGCTTCGGCGGCCCCGGCGCGGAAGGCGGCGGCGAAGGCGTCCGGCGGCACAACGGTCCCGCATCCAAAGTGTGGGTTGAGGAAGCAGGGGATCGGAATGAAAAATGATATTGGATGAAGTAACCGCCCGTCGTGGTGTTGGTTCCGGGCGGCGCCGGAACGGATAGGGTGGTCATCAAGGAACGGGATGACGCGTCTTCTATTTCATTCGGAATGGTGGCCAGCGGAATCGACGCCGTATCGAATGCGGTATCCGCTTCATATGCGCTGGTGAAAACGGATGGAATCAGGATCAGATCCAAACCGACATTCGAGCTGCGACCAAACAGCTTTTGCTGTGTCGACAAGGCATCCGCCGTACGTACGCCAAATTGCAGAAAGGCGAACTG
>JAFGVP010000082.1 GCA_016937945.1 Pontiellaceae bacterium
AAGGGTCAGTGTGCCGGAGCCGACTTTAGAAAGATTTGCCTTACCCCGCCCGCCCCAGGCATCCAGATAATCACTGTCCCGAACGATTCCGGCAAACGTGGAGTCTGTATTGAGCGCGCCGACCGTCCAGGTACAATACCGACCGCCGATCGGCTGAGCCCCGATTTCCGCCCCGGACGAACCGGAGAGCTCCCCGATATAATGCGGCGTTCCGGTGGTGCTGTCGGCAGGGCCGTTCACGGTCTGATGCATGGTAACGCCGTCACCGAGATGGAGTTTTCCGGATGCCAGCTGAAGGCCGCTGCTGTAGCCTAGATTGATGCGTAATTCATCGGCGCCGTTGCGGGCAGTCACATTGATCTGTCCGGAAAAACCGGAGCAGTCGCTCGTGAAATAATCCCCCGTCGAGTTAACGCCGAGGTTGAGCGTTCCGGAACCAGCAATCGCTCCGCTGACATCCACCTTCGGCGAAAGGTTCAGATTGCCGGTTTCGCCCAACACCACAAGGATATCAGAAGAAAGCGCAAGGCTGCCGGAACCGGTGTTGTCCGTCAGCATTGCCTGATCCCTCAGCTCGATTCCGCCGCCGGAAATGTTACCGCCGGCATTCAGAACCGTCACGCCGCCATCCAGCAGCGTACCGTTCCCCGCACCGATCACCGTGCTCAGCGTCAGCGTTCCGCTGGACGCATTGGTAAACACATCAACCACATTCACGACACCCGCGCCGGAAAAGCCATAACTTGAAGCGCCGCTTACCGTCATGGACTGCGCAATCATATTGCTGCTTACCGTAACAACACCTGCCGATCCGCGGTCATCAAAAACAACGCGGTCACCGACACTGAATCGCGTCGATGCACCCGACGCGTTCTGCCAGTTATCGGATTCCGTATCCCAGGCATTCCCATTGGTTCCGCCGATCCAGACCAGTTCGCGCGGCGAGGCCGAAACCGTCACCAATATGGCAAACTGCTGCTCCCAGCTGCTGCCGTCCGCATCTGTAACACTGAAATCAAATCCGGCGCGGCCGTAATAATTCTCGGTCGGAGTAAAGACGATTTCGGAACCGTTCTGCTCAACGCTGCCGCCGACCACATTGCTGATCACAAAAGCCGGAGCATTGGTGAATCCGCTGGTATAGCGGCTCAGATCAACCATCAGCGAAGAGGGCTGCTCCGCCGTGTTCTTTGCCAGCCATGCATGCGGAATCGCGCAGAAATGGAGATATTCATCCAGATAAACGTAGCCAGCCGGCGTATTGGCAGGGAAGAAAGAGGATTCTGTGATGATCGATCCGTTGTTGCCGAATACGGTATTATGACTCTGCACCGCAACATTGAAACCCAACGCCATTTCCCACTCATCCGGCATACCGTCGCCATCGCTGTCTGTCAGAGCCGCGGTTGAATTCAAGGTTCCGAATCCGTTATTGGAGATGCCGTACTGATCGGCCAGCAGCTGTTCACCGTTGGCCGTACGTTCGGGATCCTCGCCATCCACCCATCCATCCTTCTGGACCAGGATGCTGTACTGATTCGTCACGGTATCAATCAGCAGGCTGTCGAGTTCATCACGAAGCGGGCCGGCAAAGGCGGCATCCAGCCGAAGCGGACCGACCGAGGATACGACCTTCTTATACGCGGTCAGCGGATCGTCAACGGTGACGGAAACCGGCGCGCCGGCAAACGGCGTGGCTGACTTATAGTAACGGTTCGCCCCCACGGCATCTCCGGCAACAAATTCAGAACCATCCACGAGATCATACCCGCGATCAATCCCGTCCAGCAGCCCGTTTTCGTTATAGTCGATCAGGGTGTCATCCAGATAGAGGCTGAAGTTCGGCACGCCATCCGTCGAAACATGCGCTTTGGTCAGAGCCGTACTGTGCAGCGTGGAGCCATCGTCGGCATCGTCGATGGAAATATAGTAACAGCCCTGTACATTCGCCTTCCAGTTAGCCGGAGTTTCCGAGTCGCCCATAATGAACGCTTCATTCCGCCAGTGGAACGTCACGTTATTGATCCACTCCAGCAGCCCCGCCGGACGCGCCTTGGGATTGCGGGTACGATGATGAGCCCACAACGAATGGTGGCAGGAGCCATCCTGAAGATCCCACAGGCCGCCGGCATTATGGCGCTCCATCCCCCAGGAGGTGGAGGAATACTGCATCGTGAAATCATCCGGATATCCGCCGAAAAACGAAAAATTTTCATCGGTACTGAACATCATGGAAATGTGGTCGAGCATGGTGGTATCCACGCCGGAAGCAATATTCAGGCAGTCGCCGCCGGTTCCGTATTTCCCATGGCGGATCCGGAAATGCCGCATGATGGTGTTATTCCCGATAATCAGCATACGACCGCCTTTCAGGCCGATCCCGTCCCCCGGAGCGGTCTGTCCGGCAATCGTGACATTGGCTGGCACCTGAAAATTCGTATCGGAGTTGACCGGAATATAGCCGCTGACCGCAAACACGATCGTACGCCCCGCCGCCGGCGCCGTATCCAACGCCTCCCGCAATGTTCCGGCCCCGCTGTTGTTCAGGCTCGTTACCGTATAAACGTCCCCTCCGCGGCCGCCGGATGCATACGCACCAAACCCTTCGGCGCCAGGAAATGCAGGTATATTCTGCGCCTGAACCATCGTGGATATCATTAAAACGCCGGCAAAAATCAAACCTCTTATCTTCACGAGCACCTCCTCCGAACAGAAAACCATCTACGCCCTCCAGTAAAATGAATTCATAGTGCCTTTGGTCGACGTAAACAAAAAGCGGTCTCACCAATCTACATATATACAATTTCAAACGTTACAGGTTATATTTACCAATGAATCCCTGATATCCGGAAAACCACGTTCCGCTCCTTCCCCGAGGAAACACCGCTTCGAGTCATGTTTGAATTTGAACAGTTCAGGATTGCTTCGCCGGCTTTTTCAACCTTGTTTCATTATGTACAACATCATCTACCTTCGGAATCGAAGCAGGATTCTCCCGATCCGCATAGGAAAGGGAATGAAGCCTGCTATACCTAGGGATATGCAGAGGCAGGAATCGGGCAATACCCATACATCTACCGGTTCAGCAATATTATGGGGAATTTGACACAGGAAAATTTTATGAAATCCGGACATCCATCCATCAGGACTGCTTTATTTATCGGAATGGTGGCAGCCTCACTTCAGGCCGTGGCCAGCCGCGAAATGGAAAACCTGGATCGAGGCGTCATCGCCACCTACCGATCCTATCCGTCATCGCTCGTTTATGTGGGCTGGCGCATGCTTGGCACGGAGCCGGACGATGTGGGATATAATGTCTATCGCGGTAACACAAAACTGAACGCAACACCGATCACCTCGTCGTGCAACTATCTCGATAACAGCGGCACGGCATCCAGCACCTACAGTGTCGCTGCCGTGATTGACGGCGTGGAACAGGAACGCTCGGATCCCGTGGAAACATGGAACGGATCCTATCTCGGTTCCGGCGCTTTCATGGGCTGCCAGCCGCTCACGCTGACACCCCGTGACGGCTATCATGCCAACGATGCCAGCGTCGGTGATCTTGACGGCGACGGGGCCTACGAGCTGGTCATAAAACGGCTGTATGCCACTGACAACACGACGGCCGCAACAACAACTCATTTTCACTACATTGAAGCGTATGAAATGGACGGCACGCTGTTGTGGTCAATCAATCTGGGACCGAACAATATTTTTCCGGTCAATGGCGTGGAAATCAATCCGATCGTCTATGACTTTGACGGCGATGGGCGCGCCGAAGTGGTCCTGCGAACAACCGATGGAGCCATCGACGGACAGGGCAAGGTAATCGGCAGCGCCACGGCGGATTACCGGAGCAGTGCGGTAGATAACTCCGGCCTCATGTGGATGACTCAGGGGGATGAATTTATCTCCGTTTTTGACGGACAAACCGGCGCCGAAATTGCACGGGCCGACTACATTGAACGCGATCCGATCACCCAATGGGGGTATGATTCGAATCTTTCCAGAAACGCCCATCGGGCGGACAAATGCATGATGACCCCGGCCTACCTGGACGGCGAAACCCCCAGTCTCGTCATCTGCCGCGGCATCTATGAAAAAATTGCCCTCGAAGCATGGAGCTTCCGAAACGGCACCCTTGCCAGGCAGTGGACGTTCAGTTCAGATAACTGGCCCGGCTATGCCCGGCAGGGAAACCACAACATGACCGTGGGTGATGTCGACGGCGACGGAAAGGATGAGATCGTTTACGCCTCCATGTGCGTCGACGACGACGGCACCGGCCTCTATACAACGGGTTTGGGCCATGGCGACGCCCTGCATATGTCCGACATGATTCCTTCCCGCCCCGGACTGGAAGTTTTCGCCGTTCACGAGCACGACGGATACGGAAGCACACTTCGGGATGCGGGAACCGGTGAAATTCTCTGGCAGTATGAAGCCGCCGGCGACACCGGACGCGGCTGTGCAGCCCACATTGACTCCGACTATCCAGGATATCAGATGTGGTCCGTAGGAACCGAAGGAAAAACCTATGATGCCACCACCAAGGATATGGTCAGCACCACCCAGCCCAATTGGGGCAACTTCCTGATCTGGTGGGATGGCGACCTTCAGCGGGAAATTCTTGATACGGCAGGAAGCGAGGGCTCACCGATCATTAACAAATGGGATTCGGCCAATAATTCAGGCTACCGCTTGATCAGCCTCTACAATTATCCATCATCCTATGCATCAACAACCATCAACAGCACCAAAGCCAATCCGTGCCTGAGCGGCGACCTGTTCGGTGACTGGCGCGAGGAAGCGATTTATCCTTCTTCAGACCATACCAAGCTGTACATCTTTTCGACCTGTACCGTGGCCAACAACCGCATCTACACCCTGATGCACGATTCGCAATACCGCACCGCCATCGCCTGGCAGTGCAATCAGTATAACCAGCCGCCCCACCCCAGCTTTTATATCGGCGCCGGCATGGATGCTCCGCCGACGCCGGACATCGTACTGGTCGAGGCGGATACCACACCCCCGGCGGCTCCGACCGGCTTAGCGGCGGCATTTGCAGACAACGGCATTGAGCTGAGCTGGACGGATAACAGCGAAACGGATTTCGCGAGCTACACCGTTTACCGTTCCACGGTCAGCGGAACCGGTTACTCGGCCATCGCATCAAATCTGACCGCCGGCGTATTAAGCGACAGCGCACTCGAAAGCAGCACCACATACTATTACGTGGTAACCGCAACGGACCGGGCGCAAAACGAATCGGAATACAGCACGGAGACTTACGCAAAATCAGGTATTCTCCTCACTCCTCAGGCAAATCCCGTGGCCTTTTATCGGTTTGAAGAAGGTGCCGCAGGCTCCGTGGTTTCCGGCGATGTCATCGATTCCGCCGGCGCAGATGACAACATGAGCACGACCGGAACAACAGCGGCGCCGGCATTCAGCGCCAATGTTCCGGCCGACACGATTCCCCAGATCGGGCAGCCCAATCAGCTGAGCGCCACTTTTGATGGAAGCGACGCCCTCTACCACGCCATTACCGGTCCGGCGGTCACTGCGACCTACTCCAGCTTTACTGTGGAAGCCTATGTCAACTTCAGCAGTCTCAACGGATTCCAGACCATTGTCGGCCGTGATGACACCTCCAGCTCAACCGGCGGTGTAGACGGCGATTCCCGATCGTTGCTCTATCTGTCGAAGCATTATGACGGACACTTCCGAATTGAAACACTCACCGACGGCGCGGATTTTATCATGGTGGAAAGCTCCGTGAATCCGGCACTCAACACCTGGTATCATATTGCTGCGGTCGGCGATGCCGATGCCGGCACACTCACGCTGTATATCAATGGAACCGAAGCCGGCAGCGCTTCCGGATTTGACGGCCTCTACCCATCCACAACCCTTCCGTGGAGCATCGGACGCGGCATGTATAACGGAGCTCAGGTAGACTTTGTCTCCGGCAGCATCGACGAAGTGCGCATCACGGACTCGGCCCTCGCGCCCGACCAGTTCCTGAATGCGTTCAACTCTGACAGCGACGGCGACGGTCTGCTGGACACCTGGGAGCTGGAAAACTTCGGTAATCTGAACCAGTCCGGCACAGACGACTTCGACGGCGACGGCGATAATAATGCCACGGAACAGGCGAACGGCACCTCGCCTAGGATTTCCAGTGCGCCGCCGATGCTGCACAGCACAATCAACTCCGATCAAAGCCTGACCGTTGACTGGTCCACCAATCATATCGGCTGGCATCTCGAATGGAAAACAAACCTCGTGGATGGCGAATGGGTTACCATTCCGGACAGTACGGAAACCAATGAATACACGCTGCCGATTAATCTACTGCCATGGAACAGCACCTATTTCAGACTGGTCTATCCCTAAGCGAAAACGTTGCAGGGCGTGCTTCGCCGAAACACAAGCAACGTGACAAATCATCGAAATCAAAAGCCCATGCAGGACAACCTGCATGGGCTTTCTTATCGTCACTTTCAGTCGAGGATTATTGTTCAACCACAACCGGATCAATGCCTTCGTGCGTCGGCGTTACCGGAATAATGTGTCCGGATTCATCAAACGCCATCTTGTCAATGCAGACTTCCCGATGGAAACCACCGGAGCCATTAATCATGAAAATCCCGTCAGGATAAGCAAAACGGTGATAGACAATATACCACTCATCCTTGCCCGGCACCTGAATGGTCGAGTTATGTCCGGTGCAGTAAATCCCCTCTTCCGGCCGTTTTTCGATCACAATATTGTTTTCCGGAATCGTAAGCGGGCCGGTCGGCGACTCAGACATGGCATATCGAACACGATAGTTGGGACTGCGCGTGTCATCTTCCGACCAGAGGAAATAGTAGACTCCGTCACGATAGAAGACATGAATTCCTTCGCGGAATGTATGATCAGGCGTCATGATCTGAATCGTGGACTCCTTGAGCTCGGCCATGTTCTGACGCAGCTCGGCCACCGCCATATAACCGTTGCCCCAATACAGATAATCTTTTCCCGACTGAGGGTCATGGAATACATCCGGATCAATCTGCTGGCCGCCGTTCACGCCCTTGGGCAGAGAATCAATCAACGGCTTTCCAAGATCACGGAACGGACCGGTCGGGCTGTTCGCACGGGCCACACCGATCTTTGC
Organism: Pontiellaceae bacterium; assembly: GCA_016937945.1. GTDB lineage: Bacteria > Verrucomicrobiota > Kiritimatiellia > Kiritimatiellales > Pontiellaceae > Pontiella. The sequence goes on from JAFGVP010000082.1 coordinate 7,172, forward strand.
TTCGGCACAGAAGTAGTAGTAATAGCGATATTCATCGCCGATCTTCTTCTCAATGATGCACGGAGCCCATGCGCGGCTTTCGGCCCAGTCGACATCCTTCTGCAGATCCAGAATAACGCCCTCGTCCGTCCAGTGCACCAGATCGGGTGATGAGAAGGTTTTAAAGTAATGTCCGGACCATCCATCAAAACCGTCGCTCGTGGGATAGATGTAAAATTTGCCGGTTTTCTCCGAATACATGATGTCCGGATCGGCAAAATAGCCGTTGAGCGCACAGTTATGGTTTTCCTCGGCAGAAACCTGGAATGAGACATCGCCGATCTGATATACCACCGGACCCGTTGAGAAATCCTGAGGGCCTTTCGGAGCCATACTCACGCCATGTGGCGTCTTGAAAGAAGGATCCAGCTTCGTCAGGTCCGTACCTGCCACGACCGGCAGTTCAATGGTGCCGGCAGCATAATCAATAATCACATTGTTCAGTTTGATTTGCCGGGAAGTCGGCGCCAACTCCGGCCGTTGCTCCCAGCTTTTCCGCGCCTTAAGCCGCTTCAGCTCATCCCGGGTAATCGGCATGACCGTACCGTGCCGGACGGGATGGAACGGGAAAGCCATCCGGTCACCGGCCTTAAAGCTGCCGGAAGCGAGATCGCGGGTTTCATAGGTCTGGTAGCCGTCACCTGTGCTGTATTTATCAAGCAGCAGGCACCATTCGTCCTTGGTCGGATCGGACATGAAACAGGTCGGCCCTTCATAACCCTGCAGTTGAGCCAGCGAAAAGTCCGGAACATCCTGCCATCCATCCATGAGATCACTGCTGTATTCCATCGTGATCGCTTTATTCTTTTCGTCCTTCGTGAAACGGTAGTAGACGCCTTTGTCGCGAATAATGGTGGTATCGATGACCGTCGTCGGTTTTTCGATATAGATGAAAGGTTCACTGAACTTCCGGAAATCCTTGGTGCGGGCAGCCCAGATACGGTGCTTGCCGGGTTCCTCGCCTTTGGTCATGGATGCCCAGAAAACCATGTATTCGCCGCGTTCTTCATCATAAACGGCTTCGGGCGCCCAGGTGCATCCGGCATCATCCGGCGCCACCTTGCACAGGCGAGGCTCGGACCAGTTGACCAGATCCTTCGACTCCCAGATAACAATCGACTGGCTTCCGGCGGTTACCGAACGGCCCCAGTTGTGATGGGTGAGATGAATAGAGAGGTCGGTAGCGATGAGGTAGAATTTTTCACCGTCATGCGAGCGGATAATGTACGGATCGCGCACCCCTTCTTCTCCAACCGTGCTGACAAGCACCGGCTCTTCATTATTGAGGGCCTCCCAGCTGCGCCCGTTTTCGCTGACCATAAAATAGATCTGCTCCGTCAGCGGCGTTGCCTCCCCTCGGAATGTCACGAACAGATAGCCTCCGGGCTTTTCCGCAGCATGCGCAAACGAGCTGATCAAGAGCACTGCAAGTGCTGATACATATTTCCTCATCTTCTAATACCTCTCTTTATTATTTAACGGCGTTGTACATCCAGTTTGAAGTAGCGGTTGGTATCCGATTCGGACACCGGAATACCGAAAATCAGTTCCGATCCCGTTCCCGAGAACCCCGCATCCACAGATTGCCAGTCGGGCTCAACAAGGCGGTCCGTCGACAGAATCTGATAACGATGTCCGACCACCGAATTGGACACGGTCAGCGACAGATTGGTTTGGCTCTCGAACACGTAGTCTGCGACGACAAATTCATTCTCGGAAATCTCGACGGATGGCACGGCATGCACCTCTTCGGAATCCGGTCCTTCTCCGGCTGCGTTGATGGCGGAAACGACATAAAAGAAATTGGTTCCGTTCGGCAGACCGGAGTGAATATATGCATTGGTTTCAGGATTTGAAACAGCAACATACGGGCCGCCACTGACGCTCCAAACCTTGATCGAATACCCTGTCGCATCGGAAACCGCATTCCAGTTCAGGCTGACCGATGCATCGCCGCTTTCAGCAACCAGGCCGGTCGGAGCGGCAGGCAGTGCAATATCGCTGAGCACAAAGTAATCCGGCGTCAATGCAACACCGGAAATGGATACCGCATCGATGTATCCAAACCAGCGATCCGTATGTTTGCCCTCATACAGGCCGCGCCCAACCGACCAGCCGCCGGCATGCCAATCGCCGCCGGACACGCTGCCGATGCCCAAACCACCAAGATGCTGCCCGGTTGCCTGCGCCTCAAGATTTCCGTCCACATAGAGCGAGACCGTCGAGCCATCGGTCACGCCGACAATGTGATAAAAAGTGGTGTCATTTGCCGGATAGGTGGATGCAGATGTCAGGGCGATGGTATTTCCATCCACATCCGTGTAGTTAAACTTGGCGTGGTTCCCGTCATCCAACCCCAGATAGAGCGCACCCAGGTTACTGTCTGACGTGGACAGATAGCAGGCATCGCGGCCCAATACCGTCCGATGTCCGCTTCCAGACACCGTGGCAAGGGCTTCAACCGTGAAAACGGTGCCGGTAAAGGATTCAATATCAGCGGTCGAAGGAAGACTCTGGTCGGACCACGTGAAAGCAGCCGGATACGTGCCCGCCGACTTGATGCTGAAATCACCCTGATCGCTGTTCGTTGACCAGGTAAATCCGGCCCAGGCCGAGTCCCAGGTCGTCAGATCATTCCCATAGTCCGATTTATCGGTGGCGGCCACGCGCCAAACTGTTGAACCATCGGAATCCGGTACCGCTGCGCCATTCGCAGCCCCCAGATCCACATCGTTGAAATCCCAATATGCCAGCGGTCCGGCCTCATAATCGATGGGCGGCAGCGAAACGGCAACATGCAGTTCAACATCCGATCCAGCGCCGGTAGAGTCCACCACGCGGACCAGAAACGTGTTGTCGCCGACATCCCCGGAAGCAGGCGGCCCGGAAAGCGATCCGTTCGATGCCACCTTCAGCCAGCCCGGCCCGAACACCTTGCTGAAAGTCAAGGTATCGAGATCCGCATCGTCGGCATAATCGGAAAGGCTTTGTCCGGTATATGACTCAGATGCAACCGCATCCGCCAGCGACAGCTCATTCGTCGTGAACGCCGGAGCATGATTGGCGCTCTGTCCCCACAGATCCCAGACTTCTGCTCCGCTCAACGCATGATTGTAAATCCGGAAATCATCCACGCGACCATTGAAGAGCGGATCCGCATACTGGCTCTTGCCGATATAGTTCTGCGTCGGAAGAAAATCGACCGGATCAATGAACGGCACTTCAACCGATCCCACCGCCGCGCCGTTTACATACAGCGTGGCATATCCATTCTGAAGAACCGTCGCCAGATGCACCCACGATCCGATCGCCAATGCCGTGGTATTTATCTGGCTCTCAGCGTTCACACTGTTAATGGCATCCTTAAAGATCAAACGAAGTGTTCCTCCGCCCGACTTGGGCGTCAGGCACATGTATTGGTACGTACCGGTACCGAAATCAAAGATGCGCTGCCAATTGCCGCCGCCATCCCAGTTGACCCAGGTGGCCACCGTAATGTCCCTGGAGCGGACAGCCGTTTCGGGAAGCACGATATAGTCGCTGGTTCCGTCCAGATCAAAGGCCTGCCCGATCTTACCCGTCACATAGGCCGGCGATCCCACGGAATAGGCATTGTTGTCATTGACGCTATCGAAAAGATTCCCGTCCAGGTCCAGCTGAATGAGCTGCTGTTCCGGCTCCACGAAAAGCTGCCGCGGGCGGCTGTTAAGGGTTTCTCCGGCGCCGGTGGCGGCGCAATAATACGATCCTTCATCCGCTGCTTCCGCATTGGCAATACGAAGTGTCGCGCTCGTTGCTCCGGAAATATCGCCACCATTCGAGAGAGCCACGCCATTGCGGTACCAGCGATAGCTGGTGGCCACCGGCGATCCCACGCGGAATACCGCCGTCTCGCCGGGATGAACCAGTTCATTCTCGGCCTCCTTGCTGAACGCCATGATTCCCATGTCACATCGAATCCCGGACATGATGCGCAGCATCCAGATCCGCTCAATATATCCGTCTTCACTGTCATAGTTAAATCCGCCCGGCCAGATGGCGTGTCCATCGCCATGCAGTCCGTCGGCATAATTGTTGTAGGTGTCGAACTGGGCCTGGTTGCCGTACTGGCCGGCCCAGACGCCGGACGAGATCAGACTGGCATAAGACGTTGTGGTTCCCATCCCGAGGGTGTGGGCTCCTTCATGAAATACCACGCGCGTATTGCGGGTGCCGCCAAAAGCCATGTATCCGGTATAGTTGGCCTCAGCGGTCGGAACACCGGGGTTGTAGTACACGGTCCAGTGTTTATTGAACGATCCGTAGGTATTCACAATGGCTACCGCCTCGGCCACGCTGTCGGCCACCGTTTTGGCCTCGGCAGAGGACGCCGGATCAAATGTCAGTGAATAGGTTACATCCGCTTTCACATCAGCCATTCCCATGACGGCGATGCAAAAAACAAGAATGCCCTTACCGGCAAAAAAAGTTTCTGGTTGCTGCTTTTTCATGAAATCTCATCGATTCGGGTTTATTCGGGCATTCAACGCCCTTCTAAAAACATAAGCGTCAAAACCTCCCCCGATTATCCCAGCAAATATGAAGAAATTGAGAATCCAGGCCGGGAAAAAGCAGAACTCCGGCACAAAGCGCCGCCATTAAAGTCGGCCGAAATGGATGCCGGGATTGATCAGACCGATTACCGGACCGGAGAAAGCCGATACAAACCGGCCCCGTGCTGGGGAAGTTCACGACTGAATATCCCTCTCCCGGTACCGGGAATATCCTTTCCGGCCCACAGGTCTCGGACCTGACCGGATATCCAGGTCGCCGTTACACTGCGCCTCGATCTCGGTCAACAACTACCCAAGAAGGATGTTGAATTTTGAAACGGCAGAAGAACGGTTCATTCGGGAGCTGGCGGCATGAGAGGAAAAGAAAAACCGGACAGTTTCATTTACAATCTACCCTCTCTGATAAAATTGAGCGAAAGGGTTATTCAACATCGACTAAAATAGAAAACCACCTGTACCCTGATACGGGTGGTGTTCAAAAAGCAAATGCATGAAACCAGACTACTGCACCGCAAGCTCCACAGTGCCGGACGTCAACCCATCCACCGATGCCGTCAGCTTAATCAGTCCGGCGCCGGTTGCACGCAACACGGCAATGCACTGCCCCTGATACGCCTTGCGCTCATTCACCTGAAACAGCTCCGTGCTGACTACGTTGCCGCTGTCCACCGCAATCAGCTTTCCGGGACCGGACACACTGAAGGTGACCCGATTGTCCGCCGTCGGAACCACGATTCCGTTTTCATCAAGCAGTTGCACGACCACCGTCACGGCATCGTCAAATCCAAGACCGATGGAATCCCGTCCCGGAACCAGCTTGACAGAAGCCGGCTCGCCGGCGGTACGCAGGACATCGCGCGCTACAGCCTTGCCTCCGATATAGGCCACGGATTCCAGCGTTCCCGGAGCATACGGCACGCTCCAGTTAAGGGCGCCGGCATCCGCACGTGTTTCCTTTTTACCAAGCGAAGTGCCGTTAAGAATCAGTTCCACCTCCTCGGCATTGCTGTAGACCTCGACATTTTCATCGTGCGTATCGGTTTTATACGGATTCCAGTCAGGAAACAACACCTGGCGGCGTTTCCATTCGAGCACCTCATATCCGGGATCGGTCGGCGTGTCTTCCGTCTTATCAATCCGGCGAAATGCTTTGACCATCGGCTTATCACTCCACCAGCTCTGGCGCTCACTGCCACGCGGCATGACAAATCCGCATCGATCCAGCAGTCCGGCATTAAAGACCGTCAGCGGCCAGCTGCGCGATTCGCCAAGGTAGTCAATGCCGGTCCAGAGAAATTGTCCGGCATGTTGCGGATTATCCCGTAGCTCCAGCCAGGTCCGGCGGCTATGCCCCTGCTCCGTTCCGATAATCCTGCGGCCCGGTTTATCCTTCCACGCCTGAAGCAGCTCGGAATCGCGATAGTTGGTTCCGATTACGTCCAGCATGTCGGCCAGTCCATTGTCATAGTCGTGCGATACATTCGGACGGAACAGCGCCTGTGTGACCGGGCGCGACGGATCGGCGGCGTGGCAGACATCCACCAGTCCGCGAAGAATCTTTTTAGCGCGCTCTTCATGCGGCGTGTCATGGATCTCGTTGCCGACACTGTAGAGAATCACGCTCGGATGATTGCGATCGCGCAGGACACCGTCGCGCAGATCGGTATGCGCCCACTCTTCAAATACCAGATGGTAGTCGTAGGGATTTTTGCCTTCGGTCCAGCAGTCAAAAAACTCGTCCATAACAAGGAATCCCATACGGTCGCACAGATCGAGAAACTCCGGCGCCGGCGGATTATGCGCCGTACGGATGGCATTCACTCCGAGTTCCCGCAGCAGGTTCAGACGCCGCTCCCAAATATTCAACGGAACAGCCGCACCGACCGCTCCGGCGCAGTGATGAAGGCAGACTCCCTTGATCTTCAGGTTTTCGCCGTTCAGCCAGAAACCGGTCTCGGATCTGAATTCCGCAGAGCGGACTCCGAACGGCGTGCTGACTTCGTCCACTACGTTGCCATCCACCAACACCTGACTGATCAGGGTATAGAGCTGCGGAGTTTCCAGACTCCATAGCGATGGATGTTCAAGCGGAAGATCCTGTTTCAAGGTTTGAGACACGCCGGCATTGAGCGGAGCCGCAATATTGGCAGAAAGCACTTCGGATCCATCAGGATCAAGAACCCGCCATAGAACAACCGCATTCTTTTTGGTCTTCGATCCGTTCCTGACACTGAGTTCCAGGTGGAGCTGGGCTGAATCCGTACTCACGACCGGAGTTGTTACATATGCACCCCACGGCTCAATATGCAGTGGATCGGCAACGATTAATCGGACATGACGATATATCCCTCCGCCGGTATACCAGCGCGACGCCGGCTGATCCGCCGTATCGCAGCGAACCACCAGAACATTGTTCGCGCCCGGCTTGACCACCTTGCTTACATCATATCGGAAGCTGAAATATCCGCTCGGACGATGCCCGAGATGCTTTCCGTTCAGCCAGACATCGCTGTTGGCCATCACGCCGTCAAACTCAACCCATACGGATTTCCCTTTCGCCGAAGCAGGAATCTCCAGCGCCTTGCGATACCAGACAATCCCCGAAGGGAGCCATCCGCCGGAACCCGTGGTCGGCGCGTTTTCATCAAAGGGCCCGGCAATACACCAGTCATGCGGCACATCCACCTGCTCCCATCCGGCATCATTAAACCTGACCTTCTCGGCGCCGGCCGCATCCCCCTGGAAAAAGTTCCAGTCAGGATCCAATGAAACAACCTCCCGGGCCGATGCAGAATACGCAGCAACACAAATAAGGCAGAAAACGAGCCGTTGTGCGGTTGTTTTGGTTTTCATTTTTACAGACCTCTCCTTCGCTCCGGTTAAACATTCTTATCAGCAAATGACGCATTGTGCCATGGAGTACGATTTGTCGGTACCATCGAAACCGCTCAAAAAATATACAAATGCAAACGGACGGTCCATATGCCGGCAACGAATTCCAGCAACAAAAAAGGGAGGCCGAATGACCTCCCTTGCACAAGACGCTGAACCGTCTTATTTCTTCGGCGGGATGACCGCGTCTTTGGCTGCCTTGGCAATGCGGAACTTGAGGACGGTCTTGGCAGCAATCTTGATCTGCTCGCCGGTAGCCGGGTTGCGACCCATGCGGGCTTTGCGCTTAACCTTGATCAGTTTCCCGATACCGGGAACCGTAAATCCATCCTTGGACTTAGCACCCTTGTATGCCTGGGCCACAAGGGACTCCAGAGCAGCCTTGGCCTGAACCTTGGTGATGCCGGCATCGTCAGCAATTTTCGCAATGATCTGAGTCTTTGTTACTGCCATACTTTCTCTCCTAATTAGGCGGTTTACTCGGCGGGAACTAACCAACCCCTTGCTGGTCCAAACCCCACTTATATCGAGTTGTACTCAAACAGTGAAATCGTCGCAAGAGGTAAAATCAAAACAGGGACAAAAAATTGCCGGCCAATGGCTTATCCGTGGCACCCGCACGATCCGGAACCGCAACCAACGGTCGCCTTCGCAGAAAGCTCCCGGATGACCGTGTAGGGAAAGAATCCGGTGTTATGGCCGTCGGACCAGTCAACGGTGATTGCGTAGTTTCCTATGATCCCCACCTTTTCGGCATGGATATCCATGGGAACGGATCCGGGATCCAGCAGCGGCTTGCGCGTCATTTCATCCACGCAAAGCGCACAACTGCAGGCCCGCCGCAGCGCCGCATTTGAAACCGTCGCGGTTTCGCCGTCCGGCCATTTGAGGGTGATGGTCTTTGCATCAAACGTAATCTCCGGCTTCAGCGGCTTTTCAAGCACCTTTTTACCAAGCGCTCGAATGATTATGTCGGTCGTCGCATTGGCGATTTCCGAATTGGCAAGTTCATCCAGCGATCCGCTCAGGCTGCCGGTAATGGGAAGCTCCGCGATCGTTTCGAGACCAAACCGGTCTTCCAGCGACCGGGCGCCGGCCTCGCCAAAAATATAGTGCTTCTTATCGCAGCCATCGCAGATGAAATATGCCATGTTTTCCACGACACCCAGCACGGGCACATTCACCTTGTCGAACATCATGATTCCCTTGCGCACATCGGTCAGCGAAAGTTGATGGGGCGTCGTCACAATGACGGAGGCATCGATCTGCACCGACTGCGAGATGGTCAGCTGAATATCCCCGGTGCCGGGCGGCATATCGATGACCAGATAATCGAGATCACCCCACAGAACCCCGTGAAGAAGCTGTTGCATGTATTGTGCAACCATCGGTCCGCGCAGCACAGCCGGCCCGTCTCCCATCAGAAAGCCGAATGACATCAACTTAAGACCTTCCGCCTCGTTGGGTATAAACTGCTGTTCCGGCGTCGCCCGCACCCCCGGTTCATGGAGATTAAAAAGCGTCGGCACCGACGGCCCGTAAATATCGGCATCCAGCAGACCCACCTGCGCACCGCGCGCGGCAAGAGTCTTGGCCAGCATGGCGGCCACAGTGGACTTGCCGACTCCGCCCTTGCAGGAACTGACGGCCAGAATATATTTCACGTCCTTGAGTCCGCTGTTTTCGGCAGAGACCTGACGACCTTCGCGGCGACGAGCGGTCATGGTCACCTTCACCTGTTCCACTCCCTCGATGTCGCCCATCAGCTCCATTGCCTGCTTCTGGAATACCGGGCTGAGCGGACAGGCCGGCGTAGTGAGTTCAATCGTGAAAGCGACGGATCCACCATCGATCACCATGTCCTGCACAAACCCCAACGAGACAATATCTCGTTGAAAATCGGGATCAATAATCTTGCTCAGCTCGTCCAGTACCTGTTGTTCAGTAACCATAATACATCCTGTTTATGCCGACAGAGCGGCACTTCATATTGCACAATTAAATCAGTCCCAGCGCCAACAAAGCGGCGGTCGACATGTTTTCCCGGGTCCACGGCGGATCAAACACCAACTCAAGATCCACCTTGCGAACGCCCTCGGTTTCCAACACAGCCCGCTGGATACGGCCGGGAATATATTCGGCTTCCGGACAGTTCGGGGCGGTCAGCGTCATCTGGACATAAACCGTATGGTCCTCATCAATCTCCAGCTTATAGATGAGCCCCAGATCATACACATTGACCGGAATTTCCGGATCAAACACCATCCGAAGCGACTTTACCACCGCGAGGAAAAGGTCCTTATCCACTTCCTCAAGCAACTGACGTTCTTTCTTTCTGCCAAACAAACCCATGATATTACTCCGTTGAAATATCGCCCTGAAATTTGCGAAGCGCCGCATCAAAGGTGTGCCACGCCAGCGTGGCGCATTTAACGCGCACGGGATAATCCTTCACGCCCTTGAGCACCTCCAGCTTGCCGAGAGGAATATCATCCGGATAGGCCGTGTCTTCGGTCAGCGCATGATGAAAGCTGTCAAAAAGAGCCTTGGCCTCCGCTTCCGTTTTGCCCTTGAGCGCCACGGTCATCATCGAGGCCGAGGAGGTGCAGATCGCACATCCGTTTCCGTCAAACGAAACATCCTCCACCACGCCGTCTTTCAGCTTGAGGTAAATATCAATCTGGTCGCCGCACAACGGGTTGTTTCCATGGGCAAATCCATCGGGGTGTTCCATCTTCCGGAAATTACGGGGATTCTTGTTATGATCCAGAATCACCTGCTGATACAGCTCTCTCAAATTTTCCATTTCTATCAACCTGCTCCGTGATTTGTATTATCCAAACATCTCAATGGTCTTAACGATTGCTTCGGCCAGCACATCGATCTCCTTGAACGTGTTGTACATCGCAAAGGAGGCCCGGGCGGTGGCCGGAACGCCGTATCGATCCATCACCGGCTGAGCACAATGATGACCAGTTCGAACGGCCACGCCATCGGCATCCAGGAAGGTTCCGATATCGTGCGGATGAACCGCATCAAGTACGAAGGAAATGAGTCCGGCCTTCTGTCCGGCTTCGCCGATAATCCGGAGACCTTCAATCTGCTTCAGCTGTTTCGTTGCATATTCCAGCAACCCGTGCTCATGCGCGGCAATAGCGCCAAGACCGATTTTTCGGACATATTCAATGGCCGCGCCAAGTCCGATCACTCCGGCAATATTCGGCGTACCGGCCTCAAATTTATACGGCAGTGTGTTGTACTCCGTCTTTTCAAACGAAACGGAAAGAATCATATCGCCGCCGCCTTGGTACGGAGGCATCGCATTCAGCAGCTTTTCCTTCCCGTATAAAACGCCGACGCCGGTCGGACCGTACAGCTTGTGCCCCGAAAAAACATAGAAATCGGCATTGAGTTCCTGCACATCCACACCGATATGCGGTACCGCCTGCGCTCCGTCCACCAGCACAGGAATCCCTTTGGCGTGGGCGGCATCAATGATGGTCTTCACCGGATTGACCGTTCCCAGCGCATTGGAAACATGCACCACGGAAACCAGCCGGGTTCGATCGGAAAGCATTTCGTTAAAACGGCCCATCTCCAGCTCACCGGCATCCGAGATCGGAACCACTTTGAGCACCGCACCGGTCTGCTGGCAGACCATCTGCCACGGCACGATGTTGGAATGGTGCTCCATGTGCGTAATCAGGATTTCATCGCCGGCCTTGAGGAGCGGACGCGCATAGCTCTGGGCAACCAGATTAATCGATTCCGTTGTACCGCGTGTAAAGACCACCTCATGCACACAGGAGGCATTGATGAATCCACGAACCGCCACACGCGCATCTTCATAAAGACGGGAAGACTCCTGACTCAGCTGGTGAACCCCGCGATGCACGTTGGAATAGCTGTGTTCATAAAGGCCGCGCACGGCGTCAATGACCTGCCGAGGGCGCTGCGAGGAAGCCGCATTATCCAGATAGACCAGCGGTCGGCCATGAACCTCCCGCGAAAGAATCGGAAAATCGTTCCTAATCGACACAACGTCATATTGTGCAACATTACTCATGCGGAAACCTGATCGAGCCATTCGTGAACCAGCTTCTCAATATGCGCCTTCGCCGGACGGCACTTCACTTCGTCGAGCACTTCATTGGCAAAAGCGAAGGTAAGCATCGCGTGGCCTGCGGCCGGATCAATGCCGCGCGTCTGCAGATAATAGAGCGCCTGCTCATCCAGCTCCCCGACGGTTGCACCATGCGTGCACTTGACGTCGTCAGCATAGATTTCAAGCTGCGGCAGTGTATTCACCTTGGCACCGCGCGATAGCAAAAGGTTTTTATTCGACTGCACCGCATCGGTCTGCTGGGCATCCTGCTGCACCAGAATCCGTCCGCAGAAAACCGCGCGGGCCTTTTCATCAAGAATCCCTTTGTACAGCTCGTGGCTGTTGCACTGCGGAACCGCGTGATCCATGAACATATGCGTGTCGAACAGCTGGCGATCCTTGAGCAGATAAAGCCCGTTACAGACGGCTTCGCCGCCCTCGCCTGTCAGCTTGCCTCGAATATCATTCCGGCCCAGTCGCGAGCCGATCGTAATGGCATGATTGCTGAAAACGGCATTCGCACCAACGGACGCTTCAATCGTCTGGAAATGGAAGGCGCCGCCGCTTTCGCGCTGAACCTTGTAATGATCAACCGTTCCTTCATCCCCAACAAACACTTCAGTAACCGCGTTGGTCCAATAGGCAGAATCATCGGCACCGCCGATATATTCCTCGACGACCGTCAGCTTTGATCCGGCGCCGCAGGAAATCAGATTACGCACATGAAAGGCCATGCCGTCGGCGTCCGCAAGGAATACGAGATGGATCGGTTCATCCACCTGCACACCATCATCCGCCTGAATATGCAGCCCGTCGGAAAAGTAAGCCGTATTGGCCGAAACAAAAGCGCTCTGGGCATCGGCCAGCGACCCCAGCCGTTCGTCCGCCTGATCCATAATGGACCCGACATGCAGCCCGGCAGGAAGTCCGTCCAGATTTGATTTCTCCAGCGAAAGCTTTCCGTTTTCAAAAACAGCAACGACAGATCCAAGCGGTACAAACGGAATATCAGCAGGTTTCCATGCACCGTCAAACGCCGCGGCGGCAACCGGCGATACATCCGTAAAACGCCACAGCTCATCCCGGCTGGTAGGAAAACCGTTTTCCCGGAATGCGTTTTCGGCCCGGTCTCTCAACAGTTTCAGGTCCATAGTTAAACGCCCTCCTCACCGACCCAGGATGCATAGCCCTCGTTTTCCAGCTCCAGCGCGAGCTCCTTGCCGCCGGACTTCACAATCTGTCCCTTAACGAGTACATGCACAAAGTCGGGAACAATATAGTCGAGCAATCGCTGATAGTGGGTAATCACCAGAAATCCCCGATCCGGACCGCGCAGGGCATTCACGCCGTCGGACACAATCCGCAACGCATCAATGTCGAGGCCGGAATCGGTTTCATCCAGAATTCCAAGCTTCGGCTCAAGCATGGCCATCTGAAAGATTTCGTTGCGCTTCTTTTCGCCGCCGGAGAAACCGGAATTCACGGCACGCTCCAGCAGGTCGTCACGAATTTTCACAACCTTCTTTTTATCCTCCACCAGATCGAGAAAATCCATGGCATCGAGCTGTTCCTGTCCGCGATATTTCCGAACGGCATTCACTGCGGCCTTCAGGAAATACATATTGCTGATACCCGGAATTTCCACCGGATACTGAAAAGCCAGGAACATGCCGGCACAGGCTCGTTCATGCGCGGCAAGCTCGTCAAGGTCCAGTCCGTCAAACAGCACCTGTCCGGCGGTTTTCTCGTAGGCCTCGTTTCCGGCCAGCACATTAGACAGCGTGCTCTTCCCGGACCCGTTCGGTCCCATGATCGCATGAACCTCACCGGGATTGATCGTGAGATTGATCCCCTTCAGGATCGGCTTGTCTGCCACGCTCGCGTGCAGGTCCTTTATTTCAAGTAATGCCATTTTCTTCTCCGTATAGATTTTTCAGCAACAAAACCCACATACAGCTGTTCAATTATCTGTGTTTACTGGTGCCCTTTGTGGCAAAAATTTTATCCTACCGATCCTTCGAGGCTGATCCCGAGGAGCTTCTGCGCTTCCACCGCAAACTCCATCGGCAGCTCACGGAACACCTCTTTACAGAATCCGTTTACAATCATGTTCACGGCTTCTTCCGTGTCGAGGCCGCGCTGGTTGCAGTAAAAAATCTGATCCTCGCCGATCTTGGTTGTGGTTGCTTCATGCTCCACCTGCGCCGTCGGATTGTTGATATCAATATACGGGAAGGTGTGCGCACCGCACTGATCCCCGATCAGCATCGAATCGCACTGCGAAAAGTTACGCGCATTCTCCGCCGTTTCCTGTACGCGGACCAGTCCGCGATAGCTGTTCTGGGCGCGACCGGCGGAGATCCCTTTGCTCACGATCGTGCTCTTCGTGTTCTTGCCGATGTGAATCATCTTGGTCCCGGTATCGGCCTGCTGCATGTTGTTGGTAACGGCCACGGAATAAAACTCACCGACGGAGTTATCCCCTTTCAGGATGCAGCTGGGATATTTCCAGGTAATCGCCGAACCGGTCTCCACCTGCGTCCAGGAAATCTTGGAATTATCGCCGCGGCAATGCCCGCGCTTGGTCACAAAATTATAAATACCGCCCTTGCCGTCTTTATCGCCGGGATACCAGTTCTGAACCGTGGAATACTTGATCTTCGCATCCTTGTGGGCGATCAGCTCGACCACCGCCGCATGTAGCTGATTTTCATCGCGCTGCGGTGCCGTACACCCTTCCAGATAACTCACATAGGCGCCCTCGTCGGCAATCAGCAGGGTGCGTTCAAACTGACCGGTATTGGCGGCATTGATCCGGAAATAGGTGGAAAGCTCCATCGGACAGCGCACCCCCGGCGGAACGTAGCAGAAAGAACCGTCGGAAAATACCGCCGAATTGAGCGTGGCGAAATAGTTGTCTTTATACGGCACCACGGAGCCCAGATATTTTTTGACCAGCTCGGGATGATCCTTAACCGCTTCCGAGAACGAGCAGAATATGATGCCCATCTCTTCAAGTTTACCCTTAAAGGTGGTGGCCACGGAGACGGAGTCAAAAACCGCGTCAACCGCCACCACGCCGGCCAGAACCTCCTGCTCGCGGAGAGGTATCCCGAGTTTTTCATAGGTTTCCAGCAGCTCCGGATCCACTTCATCCAGACTCTTGGGGGCATCAATCTTTCGTTTCGGCGCGGAATAATAACTGACGGCCTGGTAGTCGATCGGAGGGAACTCCACCTTGGCCCACTGCGGCTGTTCGAGGGTCGTCCAATGATGAAAAGCCTTCACCCGCCATTCCGTCAACCATTCCGGCTCATTCTTGCGGCGCGAAATCTCACGCACAATCTCTTCGTTCAGGCCGGGCGGAAGGCTGTCGGACTCAATATCGGTCACAAAGCCGTACTTGTATTCCTTCTCGGCAATCTCATCGAATGATTTTTCATTCTCTATTTTCATGGCAAAACCTGCTGTGTTTCGTATCGACAACGACGGCGCCGGACACGTTTTCAGGACTCAATTCAGGAATGGCTTACTTGTGGGCCATTTCGGCCAGCGAAAGACCTGAAAGCGCTCCGACCACGGAGCTGTTAACCCGTTGCCAGCTTGGACTGACCGGGCAATTCCGCTGACAGCCTTCCGCACTGGAACAGTCCGTGATGGCCACGGGACCTTCCACCGCTTCGATGATCTCTGCTGCGGAAATTGAGCTGGACGGACGGGAGAGCGAATAGCCGCCCTTACTGCCCTGATGAGACTGGAGAATGCCGCCCTGCGTGAGGAT
This sequence comes from Pontiellaceae bacterium, assembly GCA_016937945.1. Classification (GTDB taxonomy): domain Bacteria; phylum Verrucomicrobiota; class Kiritimatiellia; order Kiritimatiellales; family Pontiellaceae; genus Pontiella. The sequence goes on from JAFGVP010000082.1 coordinate 22,542, forward strand.
TTTCAGAACCTTGCTGACCGTCGGCAACGGAATTCCGATTGCAGCGGAAAGGTCTTTGGCGTTGTGAAGAATGCCCTCATCCTGATTCGCCATGTGAACCAGCAGAATGAAGCCATAGTCGGTGATTTTCGTTATTCTAAGCATGTGTCGCGCCCTCTGATACCAGACCTATTTAGTCTTAAATCAGGTCCAAGTTATCAGAAGGCGAACAACGCGCAAGCATATAATACCAAATTTGGTACTATTTAATTCGCGATGCTGAATTGCGCTGACTCAGAGCACATTTTAAATCCAATACGCTCTCCGCTAGACTCCGAGCGCACAACAAAGAACGTCCATTATCGCTCCTTTTCAGAGGCATCGAAGCGGAGATGGAATCAGCACGCCTTGGTAGCGACATCGGAGCGAAGCGGAGATGGCAAAGGCGCGGAGTTCGCGCCTTTTCTTTCAGCCCTGCTAAAAGGGCACAAAGCTGGTTTTCGGAGTGATTTTCTCAACCGTTTTCGCCAGCAGCTTTGCACAGGCTTCCAAGTCCTTCAGGCTGATCAGCTCGCACGGGCTGTGCATGTAACGCAGCGGGATACTGACCAGTGCGGTGGCAACGCCGGCGCGATTGAGCTGAAGCGCATTGGCGTCGGTGCCGGTTCCGCGCGGGTCGGCACTCACCTGATACGGGATCTTTTCGGCCTTGGCGGTTTTAACCAACAGGTCAAAGAGGTTGTGATTAATGTTCGGACCGCGCGTAATGACCGGCCCCTTGCCCAGTTCAATCAGGTTTTCACGCTTCACAGCATCGCCCATGTTGGGATGGTCAGTCGCGAAGGTGACATCCACAGCAATGCCGACATCCGGATCAATGCCATATGCGGCCGTCTTGGCACCACGCAGTCCGATCTCTTCCTGAACCGTCGCAACGGCGTGAATCTCCGCCTTCGGGTTCAGTTTTGCCAGCTGGCGCGCCGCTTCCAATACCACAAAGGCACCGGCGCGGTCGTCGAAAGCGCGTCCGGCTGCCAGGCCGTTTGCGAGCTCTTCATATCCATACGCAACGACCAGCGGGTCCCCGATCTCGACCATCTTCTGGGCATCCTTCTGATCCTTCGCGCCAATATCGACCCACAGATCCTTGATTTCGCTCACCTGCTTACGCTGCTCCGGTGTTTGCATATGAATCGCCAGCTTTCCGATCACGCCGCGCACAATTCCTTTTTGGGTCATGATCTGTACCCGCTGCCCCTGCGCAATCTGCGGGTCCCAGCCGCCCAGCGGCTGAATCCAGAGGAATCCCTTTTCGTCGATATAGGAAACCTGAAATCCGATTTCGTCATAATGACCGGCAAACATGATGCGGGGCGAACCACCTTGATTAATCACGGCATGCGAATTCCCGTGTGTATCGGTCCAGACCTTTTCCGCAAAGGTTTCAGCTTCGGCCTTCCACACCTTGGCAACGGGTGCTTCATAACCGGAAGGGCTGATACTGTTGATAAGATCGGCGAGGAACTGCTTGGCCTGTTTATTCATAAATGACTCCGTTTTCTGTAGGGTTTATCGCGTTATACGTAATCGCTCCGCGATCCAAAATCAAACCATCATGCTTGATTTAATCATTCATTCCCCTCGAAGGGCTGCACATCACGGAAAATACAGAATGATATCACCGGAGCCTGCGGGTCGAGACGCCGCAAATCAGTCAATTTCCAGATTCCCGTTCTTCATGAAAATCCGCGCACATCCGCCGTCCTGCAGATCGCCTGCAATAATCCGGCGCGACACAGGAGTCTCAAGATGCTGCTGTATAAAACGCTTCAACGGCCGAGCTCCATAAACCGGATCATACCCTTCCGTCGCAATGAATGCTTCGGCTGCCGAAGAAACCTCCAACCCGATATGTCGCCGGCCCAGTCGGGATCGCAGATCTTTCAGCAGCAGCTCGACAATTTCCCGGATCTCATCGAGCGTCAGCGGCTTGAAGAGTACCGTTTCATCAATACGGTTCAGAAATTCGGGCCGAAACCGGGCTCGCAGCATCTGCATCACCTGATCCCGCACATCGTCGGAAACGTGGCCTTCAGCATCAATTCCGTCGAGCATCTGAGCCGAACCGAGATTACTGGTCATGATGATGATCGTATTCTTAAAGTTGACAGTCCGCCCATGTGAATCGGTTAACCGTCCATCCTCAAGAATCTGCAACAGCACATTGAATACATCATGATGAGCCTTCTCGATTTCATCGAGAAGTACCACGGAATAGGGTTTGCGCCGGACCGCCTCGGTCAGCTGTCCGCCTTCTTCGAATCCCACATAGCCGGGGGGCGCTCCGATCAGGCGCGACACCGTATGTTTTTCCATGTATTCACTCATGTCGATCCGGACCATGTTTTCCTCGGAGTCAAAAAGCTCCCACGCCAGCGTACGCGCCAGCTCGGTCTTTCCGACGCCCGTCGGACCGAGAAACAGGAATGATCCAATCGGCCGGCTCGGATTCTGAATACCGGCGCGCGAGCGCAACACCGCATCCGCCACCGCCTGTACCGCCTCATTCTGTCCGATCACGCGCTCATGCAGCACCGCATCGAGCTTAAGCAGCTTTTCGCGTTCGCCCTCCAGCAGCTTCGTCAGCGGAATGCCGGCCCAGCGAGAGATCACCTCGGCAATCTCTTCGTCCGTCACCTCTTCACGCAACATGGATTCCGCCGCGCGTTCGGCCATGACGGATTCGGCATCGGCCAGATGCTTTTCAATGTCAGGAATCGTTCCATGTCGCAGTTTGGCGACCCGTTCCAGATCATACTGACGTTCGGCCTTCTCGGCCTCGGCCTTGGCCAGCTCAAGCCCTTCCCGCAGTTCACGAATTTTCTCAATGCCGCCCTTCTCACTTTCCCACTGCACCTTCATCGCATCAGCATCGACCCGGAGGTCTGCCAGCTCTTTACGCAGATCCTCCAACCGCTCCTTACTGGCCGCATCCTTCTCTTTTTTAAGGGCCGTCTCTTCAATTTCCAACCGCATTACTTTCCGGGTGATTTCATCCAACTCGGCCGGCATCGAATCAATTTCTGTTCGAATCGTGGCGCACGCTTCGTCCATCAGGTCAATCGCCTTGTCCGGCAGGAAGCGGTCGGAAATATAGCGATCCGACAGCACGGCGGCCGATACCAGCGCCGCATCCTGAATCCGCACGCCATGATGCACCTCAAAACGCTCTTTCAACCCGCGCAGGATCGAGATCGTATCCTCCACGCTCGGCACATCCACCACGACAGGCTGGAAGCGCCGTTCCAGTGCCGAATCCTTCTCAATATATTTGCGGTGCTCATCCAGCGTCGTCGCCCCGATACAGTGCAGCTCTCCGCGCGCCAGCATCGGCTTGAGCATATTGCCCGCATCCGATGATCCCTCGGTCTTGCCGGCGCCGACGATCGTATGCAGCTCATCGATAAAGAGAATGATGCGCCCTTCCGACGCCTTGATCTCCTGCAGCACGGCCTTCAGGCGCTCCTCAAATTCACCGCGATATTTCGCGCCCGCCATCAGCGCCGTCATATCCAGTGCCCAGATTGATTTTTCCTTCAGCCCTTCCGGCACATCGCCGCGCACAATACGCTGCGCCAGCCCTTCCACGATCGCCGTTTTACCAACGCCCGGCTCGCCGATCAGCACCGGATTATTCTTCGTCTTGCGCGACAGAATTCGAATCACCGAACGGATCTCTGCGTCGCGGCCAATCACCGGATCGAGCTTGCCGGAGCGCGCCGCCTCTACCAGATCCATTCCATATTTTTCCAGCGCCTCATACTGGCTTTCCGGATTATCCGACGTCACCCGCTGATTTCCTCGCACCTGCTTCAGAGCCTCCAGCACCGTCCTACGCTCCACGCCGGTTTCTTTCAGGAAAGCGATTTCATCCGCAAACACGAGCAGGAGATGCTCTACGGAAATGAATTCATCCGTCAGCTTCTTCGCCGCATCGCCCGCCTTCACTAACAGCTGATTCAGTCGCTGCGTGATATATACCTTGCCGGCCTCGGTTGCCCCCTGCACACGCGGACGTCGTTCCAGCTCCTGCTCGCAACGAGCCCGAACGACCGGCACCGAAGCCCCGATGTTCTCAATCAGGCGCGGCACCAGACCGCCCTCCTGGTCAAGCAGCGCAAACAGTACATGCTCCGCATCCACCTCCTGATGTCCATACCGCAGCGCCTTCACCTGCGCCTGCTGCATTGCCTCCTGCACCTTCTGCGTCGTTTTACTCAAGTCCATGATCTCCTCCTTCGTCGCTAAATTGTGTCCACACCAATCCTGTTAATCTGTGGATTCTTCTCCTCGCCCTAACGCACCGACCGTGCCAACGCAAAAACCGCCGGATTTGCCAATTTCTTAGCAGCTTGGGGCCCAAAAACCGCGCCATTCCCGCTCACCCGCTGCGACACCTTGGCACAGCCATGCCGTCGCAACTTGCTACATGTTACTTCTCCCCCACCATTACACATCCCCATTGAAAAAATAATATCGCCCGCCATCAAACTGTAGTACAAAGCACGGCATGCAATTTTTTGAACAATTGATCGGAACTCAGATCGGACTCGTGATCGCCTTTATCGGCGTCGCGGCCATTGTGGTACTGTCGGGCATTCGCCTGAGCGTCTATGGCGATGCACTCGGCGATCGTACGGGACTTGGAAGCGGACTCGTCGGCCTCATCTTTCTGGCCGCGGTAACCAGCCTGCCGGAGTTGGTGGTTTCGCTGACGTCGATCATCCAGAATCAGGGCGCTGACATTCCAAAAGGGGCCAACCTTGCCACTGGAAATATGCTGGGTTCAAACGTGTTCAATCTGCTCATCCTCGCGCTCATGGCCCTGCTGTTTCCTCGCCATTTCCGACCGCAGGAAATGCAGAACAAGCACACGGCCTCAGCGATTTACGGACTGATCATGCTGGGCCTTTTTTCCATCGCCTTCGCAACGAAAAACATTTCAGGCATGGTGGTTCCGATACTGGGTTGCAGCTGGCCGGTCCTCGCCCTTCCTATCGCGTACATCATCATGATCCGACGTGAACACCGTCAGCTTGAAGATGAAAACGAGGAGCATCTTCCGTCAGAGAGCTCTGTTGCCCGGATGCCGGCAACCCGATTTTATACCACCCTCGGACTTCTCTGCGCCTGCATCATCGGCGGCGGCATCCTGCTTTCAATTCTTGGAGGCCGCATGTCGCTACCGGCGAGCGAAGGTGGATTTAACATGGAGGCCAGCCTGATCGGAACCATTTTTCTGGCCATCTCCACCAGCCTGCCGGAACTGGTGATCTCATTTTCGAGCATCCGCTTGGGCTTTCTCGATATGTCCGTCGGAAATGTTCTGGGCAGCAATATGTTCAACCTGCTGATCATATTCTGTGCCGATGTCGCCTTGCGCGGCAGCGGAATGCTTTCAAGTGCGTCCTCGCGTAACTGGACCAGCATTGTCTTGATTCTGGTCCTTACGTTGCTGGCCGGCGCACTGTTGCGTTCCCGCCGCCCCCGCGAATCCATCACCGTCGCCTCTGTAATGATCCTGCTCTATATCGCCGCCATGAGTTTCTTTGCATAGTGCGGAGCTGCGCGTGTTCGCCTAGCAGTTTGTCGGACTTAGCGCTTTGGATGTGGCCAAGAATGCGCCAGACTGGTGCAATCTTAACCATTCAGGAAAATCATGGC
>JAFGVP010000083.1 GCA_016937945.1 Pontiellaceae bacterium
CGACTTCGGCCTTGCAAAAATCATGGGCAGTCCGGAAGCCCCGACGAGTGGCAATGCCGACATTCCAATCGGCAATCAACAATCGACAATCGGCAATGTCATCATGGGCACCCCGAAATACATGTCGCCCGAACAGATCGAAGCGCCGGGATCGGTCGACCATCGCGCCGACATCTTCGCGCTGGGAGTGGTTTTCTACCAGATGCTCACTGGCGAAATGCCTGACAAGGATCTAAATCCCCCCTCGCAAAAAGTTCGGATCGATGTACGTCTCGACGAAGTCGTCCTCCGCGCCCTCGAACAAAAACCCGACCTCCGCTACCAGCAGGCCAGCATTCTCAAGACCGAGGTGGAGACCATCGTGGCTGATTCGTTGATGCGCAAGAAAGCTCCAGCACAAGCTGTGGAATTCTTCGACAACAAATCCCGGGTGGCATATGTGGCCAATTTCTTTGCGTCGTGCATATTTTTTCTCACAGCCCTTAAACTGGCCCATCTAACCCTCTCCGGCTGGACCCAAACCGATATACTGCTGTTTATCTGCTTCATTTCGCTATCGATTATTTCCGGCATCCAATCGGTGGTTCAATTCAGCAAAAGGCCCCTTCCCGCTGGACTGGCTAACCATTTTTCCCGCCCGTCCATCTGGGGCACCATATGGGCCGGCTGGTTTGCCATCGGCCTTCCCTTTCTGTTCCAGAGCGATATGCCCGGCGTCCCGGCCTGGCAGCGAATGATTACACTGGTATGGCTTGGTACCACCCTGACCGCACCTGCGGGAGTCACGATTCTGGGATGGTTCAGCATGGTCCAGATTCGTCGCTCCGCCGGAAAAATCAGAGGAACGGCATTGGCCCTTTTTAACGGATTGCTGTTTCCCCTGCTGGCACTGGATGCCCTGATTGCGATCGGAATAAAGTTTATCGGCGCCGCCACGGTCCATGGCTTTGATTGGCCGCTCAACGCAGAACTGAATGGTCTGTTCACCGTGATGGCATTCTGCATTGCTGCCGTCGACACGCTCATCGTCCGAGCGGCTTGGCGCGCAGTCAAAAAACCCTACGTCTCATACGCCTGTTCACCGACGCCCAATCCGACGCAGTCCGAACTCGATGCCATGTATTATGATCCGGCCAACTGGCGCTGGCATGTGCTCTATTTCTACCGAAAAGATCCGCGCATCGTCGTCCCGAAACGAATTGCCGGCCTGGGATGGACCATCAATTTTGCCAATTCGCTATCCGTTCCCTTTATCATCGGCGTATGCCTCGGCGTCTGGGGATTGATCGCTCTGGCGGAACGCGCCGGCCTTTCGGGGAAACCGATGTTTGCATTCCAGATGGCGCTTTTGGCTGGCGTAGTATGGATGTGCCACGTCATGTCACGCACCAAAGTGCGAAGCAACTGGTCCGGCGCAAAACTCGGAAGGCACATACACCACATAATCACCATACCGTTGATAATCACGGCAGTCGGTATCCTGGCGGGCGCCGGACTCATTAAATATCAGGAAGACCATCTTCCTCCCCGAGTTCCGCACCATGCGGGCACCATCTCATTGGGCAACATGGAGTTTGCCCCCGAGCATGAAGTGGTTATCGAGAAGCAGCTGCCTTCGACAACCAACTGGTATTATGATCTGGACCACGAACGTTTCGTCATGCCGCCGGAAGCACTTCGCAATGAGCTGCTCGAAATGGGCGGCCCGCCGACAAACCACCACCATAAAACCGTCAGAAGCAAAGCGCTGGCGGAGTGGATTAAACAAAACGGCATCGACATCGCCCACTATGGAGACTGGAACCTGAAAGTATTCGGAGGCCGCTGGGTCGACCCTCCTGAAAAAGAGTGGGATGCCATAACGCCCGTCAACGTGATTCAGCACATCGCGAATTCCGGAACAATTGAAACCTCCGCGATGAATTCCGGAATCGGCGATATCTATCTCCTGAGTCATCAAAGCGGTTCCGGACAGTCCATCTTCCAAACCCGCAACGGCACCTGTGGGAAACTCCAAATCCCGGCACCCGCCAAAGATACCGGAGCGATTAAAATCCGTTACAGGCTGTTGAAGGATGAGCCGAAATCAAGCAACTATGCTGCGCAACCACTTAATGACCGAATCGCGGTGGAGGATCTGGCGCTGAATATGATCGTCGCCATTCGTGAAAAGGACACGGAAAGTCTGCAGTCAATGGCCGTAGACCGAATCGATGGATGGCGCAATGCTCTGCCTGTTTTTGCCGAAGAACTGCGCGAACGTTTCCGCAACCTGACCGGCGAGAAAGAATTCCATCTGCAACCTGGCGAAGTGTCAATCGACGGCGATCTCGCGGCGGTTCGCTGCACCGGCCCCGCCATCCTGAAAGGAAAATGCCTGATTCTGTTATTTGCCCGGACATCTCAAGGATGGAAAAACTGCCAGCTGAAAACAGCGACCGAAGAGGCTTCTATCCAGGATCTCATTAACAGCTTACGTCAGCAGGCGCGGGACGATTCATCCCGTTGAGCCCCCCATTGATGATGGTCATGACCTGCAGGATGCATACAAAGCGGTCCATTTCCCCCGGCGACCGGCGAGTCGATATTTTCAACGACCTGTTTTTGACCCTACAATATCGCTATCTATTTGTAATTGCAGGAAATACTAAAACATAAGAATCTCCGCAACATTGCACAGGAAAACAAACCGAAAGGGAGAGCACACCATGAAAAAACAGATTCCGGCCATTCTGCTGGCCGTCGTATGCGCCATACTGGCGATCGCGTATGTCGACGCACGAAATACCATCAGGGAATTCCAACAGGGAGAGTCCGGGACGACGAAACCCTGTTGCGCGACCACAGACATGACCGATGAAACAAGCACGACCAATACCGATCGTCCGACATCCGAAGACGGCGAAATCGTGGCGATGCAGGACGCCGTTGACAGCATTTCAGCACAAGCCGACGATGGCCGACGCATGATGGAAAACATCGCAAAAATGATGGAAAATCCCACGATGAACAAAGTGCTTGAAGCCAGCCAGCGCGGAAGCGTCGGAGCGCTTTATGCCGATATGATTGAATATCTGGACCTGAATCCGGAAGAGACCAAGTATTTCATGGATCTGCTGATGTTTCGTCAAATGAAGCAGGTTGACATGGCCATGAAGGTGATGAGCGGACAGCTCTCTGATGAGGACAAAGCAGCCATGCAGAAAGATATCGATGCGGCGCAGGTAACTTTCAAGGAAGAGATGGCAAAGTTTCTGAACAGCACCGAGGATTATGCGGAATTCGAATACTACGAAAAAACCATGGGAGAACGCATGATGCTGTCGCAGATGGATCAGGATCTTGGCGGCTCCGGCGCCGAGTTATCAGATGACACCTACCGCGAACTGCTCGGCATCATGCACGACGAACGGGAGAGCTTTGATTTCACCAGCGATCTCACCAACCAGCAGAATACCGACCTGAGTCCCGAACGGTTTTCCCGCCAGAACCTACAGAACTTCGCGAATGATATGCATCAGCTGAACACCGCTATCTGCGAGAAAGCCCAGCCGATTCTCTCGACCGAGCAGTATGAAGCGTTTGTGAGCAGTCTGAAGAGCTTTACAGAAGTACAGATCAGCCAGCTGGAAATGGCCGCATCCATGTTCGGCGGTGAGTAGCCTTCTATTTTAATCTGGGGAGCCCTTTGCCGTCCACAATCGGCTCCCCGACATCTCCGGGCCTGAACGGCGTGGTCAGCGGATCCATCGGAAGAATGTTGCCTTCGTCGTCAAACTCCATGCGCACCAGGCAGGTCTGCCGCTTATAACCGCCGCCTCCGGGCAGCCCGTGCCGATGATAGGCCACATACCATCGGTCCGTTCCCGGAACATTCACGACGCTGTGGTGCGCAGTTCCGATGGCCGGAAGATTCTTTTCCAGAACGATGAATGCATCACGATCCGTCGGACTGGTAACCGGACCGAACGGACTCTCAGCCATCCCCCAGCCCACGCGATAATTCGGACTGCGCGCATCGTCGATGGACCACATGAAGTAATATTTTCCGTTCCGCTTGAAAACCACGATTCCTTCACGAAATTCGCGCAGATTGATATCGACGGGATCTCCGGCGCAGGAAATCATATCCTCATTCAGCTTCACCACCTGACACGGCATGCCGTTACCGAAGTAAAGATACGCCTGTCCATCATCGTCAATGAAAGCCCACGGATCGATGGTGTTGGTATGAATCGCCTTGTCTGCTTTCCGATTGAGCAGCGGACGATCCAGCGCATCCTTGAACGGTCCGACCGGTGACGGCCCGGAAGCGACACCGATTTTTCCGTCGCCGCAGAAATAGAAATAGTATTTACCGGCCCGCTCAATGCAGTCCGGCGCCCACGCACGCACATCGGCCCAACTGATCTCTTTGGAGAGATCAATGATGGTCTTCTCAAACTTCCAGTCGACCAGATTTTTCGAGGACCAGACATTAAACTCCGTGGTCATCCAGTTCGGGCGCTCCGTGGTAGGATATACATAATAGGTATCGCCAAAAACACGAATGGACGGATCGGCGGTATAGGTATCGATAATCGGTGCCGGCGCCGAGCCGGACCAGGGCTTATCCCGCAACAGCAGATCTTCAACCATGCGGCCGGGAATCTCGACAATGGAACCGTGTCGCTGACCATCTACCACCGCCACTTCATCGGAGACATTCTCCCATGTTTTCCAATCTTTCGTACGGTAGGCGCCATAGCGCCCGTTGGAATAAAAGTCGACATACAGCAGCGTTTCATCGCCCCGCTGCACCAGCGCCGGCCCCTCTGCCCGCTCCGTGATGATCGGCGGCTCCTGCAGCGTCCACGGACCTTGCGGATCCGTGGCTGTCAGATAGTGAATCGGACCATGAATCCCTTTCTGCTGCTTGTCCCCCTCTTTGATCACGGCAGTAAATCCCTCACCGCGCTGCAGAATGGTCGCATCAATGTGATCGAAACCCGGATCAATCAGTACCGAAGGCTCGCTGAAGGTCCGGAAATCCTTCGTCGTCACATAATAGGTCCGGTTATTCATGCTATCCGGAGTCTGCGTTTCCGGAAAACGCCCTTTCACATCGGACGACCAGATGATCATGAACTCATCGCGGCCCGCATCATAAAAGGTTTCCGGCGCCCAGCAGTTTTCCGTACCATCCGTTGATTCCATCAGCGGAATATACTTCTGGGCAGACCAGTGAACAAAATCGCGGGTATTCGCATAGCCGATTCCTTTATCGTGCCAGCCGGTGGTCCAGACCATGTGATACACGCCGTCGCGCGAACGCAGGATGTTGGGATCACGCATCAGCCTGCTGCCGACGGCCGGATTGATGTAGACGCTTTCCAGCTCGTTCCAGTGGAGGGCATCCGTACTCCAGGCCATGTGCAGCCCGTCCCCGCTGCAGCGAAACGAAGTGAAAAGATAAACCGTCTCCGGCAGCCCAGGCAATTCGAACCGCTGGGCATGGCTCAGGGAAACGGCACCGGACAAAAACGCCAAGGCAAATATACCGGGCGAAACTCGGCGGGATTTGCGACTAAGGAAAGATCGGAACATGACAGGACTCCTTATGGCAATGGCGATTGAAACTGGCGCACCCTGCAGGATTCGAACCTGCAACCCTCTGGTTCGAAGCCAGATGCGCTATCCAATTGCGCCAAGGGTGCATCACAGAAGGGTATAGTGATAGCTGTTTGCGCAGGACGCGTAAAGCGGATTTATGGAGAACCCGATCCTTCCGGAATTTTTTTTCATTCAAGGGTTGGAGGCTTGTTTTCGTTCCTCTATATTCCCGCCTTTCCCAACACTAAAAAGGAAAAGGATTTATGAAGAAACTGGTTATTGGCCTGCCGAAGGGCAGCCTGCAAGAGTCTACATATGCGCTTTTTAACAAAGCTGGATTCAGCATCAAGGGTGGATCGCGTTCGTATTTCCCGTCCATTGACGACGACGAAATCGAAATCCGCATCCTTCGCGCTCAGGAAATGAGCCGCTATGTCGAACACGGCATGCTTGACGCCGGAATCGCCGGACTCGACTGGATCGAAGCCAACGGCTCGGATGTGATTGATCTCTGCAGCCTCGTCTATTCGAAACAGAGCAAGCGCCCGGTTCGCTGGGTACTGGCGGTTCCGAACGATTCCGACATTCAGTCGGTCAAGGATCTGGAAGGCAAGCGCATTGCAACCGAAGGCGTCGGCATTGTTGAACGCTGGCTGGAACGCAACGGCGTTAAGGCCGAAGTTGAATTTTCATGGGGTGCTACTGAAGTAAAGGTTCCCGATTTCGTGGATGCGATCGTCGACATCACCGAAACCGGCAGCTCGCTGCGCGCAAACAACCTGCGCATCGTGGATACGCTGATGGAATCCTACACCAAGTTTTTCTGCTCGAAAGACGCATGGGCGGACGAGTGGAAGAAGCAGAAGCTCGAAAAGATTGCCCTGTTGCTGAAGGCGGCGCTGGATGCAGCAGACAAGGTCCTGCTGAAGCTCAACGTTCAGGGTGACAACCTTGAAAAGGTGAAGGAACTGCTTCCTGCACTGCACGCCCCTACCGTGAATTCACTGACGGAAGATGGCTGGTATGCCATTGAAACCGTCGTTGACGAATCCGTTGTCCGCGAGATCATTCCCGACCTCAAGGCAAATGGAGCAGAAGGAATTATCGAATTAAGCTTGAACAAAGTCGTGGCATAACTATTGTATCTGCCCTTTTGAGACGAAATCGGAGATAAACATGGGTACCATCAAGAAATGGCGTAAAAAGAAAATGTCGAACCACAAACGTCGCAAGCGTCGTCGTGCGGATCGTCATAAAAAGAAATAGGCATTAAGTGCCTGAATGATTTCAAGGCTGAACGCTTTTGCGTTCGGCCTTGCCTTTGTTTCAATCCTTGGGGATCCGCTGGAGGATGCGGTTTCCAAGGGTTGTTTTTGTGTGCATAGACACAAAAAATACCGACCGGAAATCAGGTCGGTATAATGCAAAAGCCCGGCCTAATGACCGGGCTTGACCACGACCTAGTTATCAGCCAGAAAATGCTTTTCATAAGCCGTTTCAAAGCTGAGCTTATGCGTGCTCTCCTCGCGGGCCAGCTTCTTGAACAATGCCTGAAGCGAAGGATCCGAAACGGTTGCCTCAAGATCCGTATAGAGATCCATCGCCGCCTTTTCCCGCTTGATCGCCACAATCAGTGCATCCTGAAAGGTCATCTCCGGGCCGGGAACGACATCGACCAGATAATCCCCGATCTTCAGATTGACCACATCGCCGCCTTCGGTGACCTGTGACTGACCGGCTTTGGCCGCAATCAGCTTTTCCTTGTGCCCCATCTCAACGCCGGCAAAGGCATTCAGGGTCTTTTTCAGCGACTCGTTCTCCGTCCGGACAGCAAGCCCTTCATAGAAGTCTACAGCCTCCTGCTCCCGCTCAATGGCGAAATCCAGCACAGCATCAACGGTTCCGAATGTATTCATGATCAATTCTCCTCTTCGTCCGGAAATCCACCGGGCTTCAGCGTGGCCACGGCATCGTTCTTAAGCGTTAAAGCGCCCACCGGACAGAACGATGCCAGCTTCGACAGCTCGTTACTGTTAATCAGTGCCAGCCTCCGATCCAGCGCCGGCTTTACCCGGGCATCGAAACCGCGCCCGGCAAAACCGACACAGGGGCTCTGGAGCAGCTCATCGCACGCCCGGACACAGCATCCACATTGAATGCACTTATGCTCTTCATAAACCAGCTCCGGATGCGAATCATCCCTGTGATACACCCGCTTGTCGCCGGCGAAACGGGATGCCGATGCATCAAAGCGGGTGGCAAAATCGCGCAAGGCGCACTCGTGGGCGTCACGACAACCGCACTCCATGCAGCGGGCCGCCTCAGCCCGCGCCTGCTCCTCCGTAAAACCGGTTTCGACTTCATCAAAACCGCTCGCACGCGTCTTTGCCTCCAGGCGCGGCATGGAAACCCGCTCCGTCTTTTCAAACGGCGCCGTCACCTCTTCCGGAATGGCATCCAACGCGCCCATGGAGTGGACATAGCCACGCGGATCGCCGACCACCGGTTCGCCCAGCAGATACTGATGAATCGCAAACGCCGCCCGACGGCCTGCCGCAACGGCATTCACGGCAATATCCGCGCCGGTCACACAGTCGCCGCCGGCAAAGACATTGGCCAGCAGGGTCTGCCCGGTCACCTCGTCGGCTTTGATCGATCCCCACGAAGTCAGGTCCACGCCGGATACCATGGAGGAATCCACGTTCTGACCGATTGCCGCGATAATCTCATCCACTTCCATACTGAATTCCGATCCTTCGACCGGAACGGGACGGCGTCGACCGGACTCATCCGGCGCCCCCAGCTCCATCCGGATACAGGTCAGGCTCAAACGGTCGCCGACCGATTCAATCTTCACAGGCGCCGCCAGTGTTTCGAGCTTTACCCCTTCATCCAGAGCATCCTCGATCTCTTCGTCCCAGGCCGGCATCTGCTCTCTCGCACGACGATAAAGAATGGTTACCGATTCAGCTCCCAGTCGTAACGCCGTACGGGAGGCATCAATGGCCGTGTTTCCCCCTCCCACGACAATGATTTCCCGTCCGATCGGGAGGGTCTCATCGCGCGAGACGGCGCCGAGAAACTCGATCCCGCTCCGTACGCCCGGAAGCTCCTCGCCGGGCGTCCGCATGCCGGAAGCCTTCTGGGCACCCAGACCAAGAAAAACGGCATCATACTCTTCCCGCAACTGCTCCAGCGTAATATCGCTTCCCAGCTTCGTACTGTACCGGAACTCGGCTCCCATGGCCTCGATCACCGCCACTTCCCGATCAATAACGCTGCGTGGCAGGCGATAGGACGGGATTCCATAGCGGATCATGCCGCCTGGAGCTTCGTGGGCATCAAAGACCGTGCAATCAATTCCGAACATGCGCAGATAGTATGCGGCCGACAGACCGGACGGCCCTGCACCGACCACCGCCACCTTTTTACCAATGGACGGCAGCTGTGACGGAACCATGTCCCAGCCTTCTTCCGCCGCTCTATCCGCCGGAAAACGTTTCAGCTGGCAGATGGCGACCGGCTTTTCAACCAGCTGGCGCCGGCAGCCCTCTTCGCAGGGTCTTGTGCATACACGCCCAAGACAGCCGGCCAGCGGCATATTGTTTACAATCAGCTCCAGTGCATCGCGATGACGCCCGTTGGCGATATGATTTACAAATCCCGGAATATCGATTCCGGCGGGGCACGAAGTCATGCAAGGCCCAAGACAATCGCCCACATGGTCGGACAACAACAGATCCAGACAGGTCTTGCGTGCCCGCTTGACCCGCTCATTCTCGGTATTCACCACCATGCCCTCGGTCACTTCCGTTGAGCAGGAAGGCACCAATGTCCGCCGCCCTTCCACCTCGACCGCACAGACAAAACAGGATGCGAACGGTTTAAGATCATCGCGATGACAAAACGTCGGAATAAAAAACCCGGCTGCCTTTGCCGCATCAAGAATGGTATCCCCGCGCGCTGCCGTGCAGGGCGCTCCGTTTAACGTGAATTGTACAGCACTCATAATCAGATCACCTTCACTGCATCAAATTTACAGACATCACGGCAAACACCGCAGCGCACACACACCTCCAGATCGATCACATGCATCGCCTTGCGATCGCCGGAAATCGCGTTTACCGGACACTTCCGGGCACACACCGTACAACCGGTACAGGCATCGCTAATTTCGTAGCCGCAAAGATTCGTGCATTTTCCGGCGCGACACTTCTTATCGTTGATGTGCTCCTCATATTCATCCCGGAAATATTTCAGGGTAGTCAGCACTGGATTCGGCGCCGTCTGCCCCAGCCCGCACAGGCTCGTATCCTTAATCTGCACCGCCAGTTCCTCGAGCATGTCAATATCTTCCGGCACGCCGTTGCCTTCGCAGATGCGGGTAAGAATCTCCAGCATGCGGCGTGTACCGATCCGGCAGAAGGTACATTTTCCGCACGATTCGAGCTGGGTGAAATCGAGAAAATAGCGGGCCACGTCCACCATGCAGGTCGTTTCATCCAAAACAATCATGCCGCCGGAACCCATGATCGCGCCGGTGCGGTTGACCTCGTCATAATCGATGCGGGTATCGAGCAGGGATGCCGGAATACAACCGCCGGACGGGCCGCCCATCTGGACCGCCTTGATTTTACGGTTTGTTCCCGTTCCGCCGCCGATTTCCTCGACGATTTCCCGAATGGTAATGCCCATCGGAACTTCCACCAGACCGCCGCGCTTAATCTTACCGGCCAGGGCAAAAACCTTCGTGCCTTTCGACTTTTCCGTGCCGATAGCCGCATAGGTTTCCGCGCCGTTGCGGATAAACCACGGCACACTGGCCAGTGTTTCCACATTGTTGA
>JAFGVP010000084.1 GCA_016937945.1 Pontiellaceae bacterium
AGTCCAGCAAGGCATTTGGAATACCGGTTGTAGACGCCCCTGATGAAGTGGTTCCTTGTGATGACCGTGTGGATGACCCAACTAATTTTTCCAGTGGGCTAAACCGTGATCATTCAGAAAAAATAGAAGCTTCTGGGCTTGTGAACGTCGATACCTCTGCGGATGGCGTAAATATCATTCCGGCCTCCGTTCCTGAAAAGACGGAACAGAGTAACGATAAATCAATGATGAAACCGTTGCTGGCCATTTTCGGGATTGGCGGTCTGCTCGGTTGGATCGTTTTCCGGCGTAAGTGATCAACTGAAGGGGTCTACGGTTTCGATGCCGTTATGTCCTCTGCGCCGTCGTGGTCAAAACGACCCAACGACATATTCCGGTTAGACCGGCTCCGCGCTGGAGTCGCGAATCACCAGATGCGTCGAGATCAGGGTGGAGGTCGGATTGCTCTCCTGATCCTCCATGCGGTCCATCAGGCGTTGTACGGCGATGCGCCCCATGTGCCGGATGTCCAGATGGATGGAGGTGAGCGGCGGATGAGTGATGGCCGAGAGCTGCACATCATCAAAACCCGTGACCGTGATATCCTGCGGCACCTTCAGATCCGAATGCGCATAGATCGCCTGCAGGGCGCCGGCGGCCATTTCATCGTTCATGCAGCAGATGGCCGTGCAGTCTTTGTGATCCTGCAGAATGGTGCAGGCCGCATCGTAGCCGCTCTTGCGGGTATAGTCGCCGTTGAACATAATGAGGTCGCTCATCTTCATCTGGGCGCTGTCGAGAGCCTGTGCAATGCCGCCCATGCGCTCGGCGGTTGCGGCATGATCCTGCAGTCCGGTAATGACCGCGATCCGGCGATGCCCGAGTTCCAGCAAATGTTCCAGAATCAGGAAGCCGCCGCCCGGATTATCGACCAGAATGCTGTCGGTCGGGCAGCCCTTGTAGGAATAGTCAACGACCACGGACGGCACGCCGTTCTGGATCAGGCGGTTGAGCAGGGCATTGTTGAACGGCCCAAGATAAATCATGGCATCCACCGCGGCTTCCAGCGCCATCTGGTAGAGTTCGGCGTCGGTGTGGATTTCGCCGGCAGGCATCAGCAGCAGGTTGCTCTTGCGTCGGCTCAGCTCGTCCTGAATGCCGGTAATGATGCCCATATGGTAGGGGCCGAATTCCCGCGGATTGAGTACGTGCGAAAGCAGGCCGACCGTGAACGCCGAATTTTTCCGCGGCTTGTTTTCGTCCTTGTTGATCTTGGTCACATAGGTGCCGCGCGCCGGAATGGAATAGATCGAGCCTTCGTTTTTCAGTTCATCGAGCGCCTTGAGAACGGTGATCTTGTTGACCTTGAACTTAACGGCCAGGTCGTCCATCGAGGGGAGCCGTGAGCCTGCGGCAAAGGTTCCGTTGTCGATCTCCTTGCGGAGCTCGGTGGCAATCTGCTGGTAGAGGAATTCGCGCGATTCGGGAGAGCGTGAAAGTGCGCCGGATTCACTTTTTTTCTTCGGAGGCATAAGCTGGCTTTCTGATTGGATCCTGTTTGTGCAAGAACACGACGGTCTATATCGGTTCTGTAATGCATACTAGTATGCATTCGTTGCTTTTAGGCTATGCCGATCCGGGTGTCAAGTATGCTACGGCGCCAGTTCGACGACGACGCGGAAAAAGCCGGCAAGGTCGGAAGGGATGATCCGGTTGGTATAGCTGGCGGTCGGATAGGGGAGGTCGTCGGGAAGGGGGATAAATTCGTTGGTCAGGCTGGCGGTCCATTCCACCTGGTAGCGGCGGTCGTTGGCGGCATCCCAACGCATGACCAGTTCGGATGCCGTTACCCGCTCCACTTCACTGATCCGGAAAAACGAGCCGGTATCATTCGGGTTGGTGGAGGCAATATATTCCTGCATGGAGGTGAAGCCATCGAGATCCGTGTCGGCTTCATCGCCCGGATATCCGCCGGGATAATTCATTTCCTGCCAGGCGGTCGGGGTTCCCTGCGTGCTGCCGCGATCCGGATTGGAAAACAGACCCGGATCGGAGATGCCATGTTCCGAAATCCAGTAATAGTATACCGCACCGGCGGCGACATCGGTGTCGCTGTAGGCGCTGTAGCAGTTCTCCGCAATCAGAACGGCGCTCGCCGCGTTGCTCGAAGTGCCGCGCCACACATCATATTCATACAGGCCATCAACGGGGCCCCACGCAATATCAATCCGGTCCGGCGTCGTCGCATCGGACGCGGATACGTCGGTCGGAATCCGCGGATTGCTCTCAGCCGGAAGCGCCGCGGTGCGGGTGAGGGAAAACCAGTTAAAGTTCCAGCCGCCGGCCTCGGCGCGCACGGTAAAGGTCTGGATGCCGGGCTGCACCGGAACGTTTTCCAGTTCGATCGTGGTCCAGCCCTGATAGCCGCCGGTCGACGGAATCGCCAGGCTGTCGGAATAGCCATTGCCGGTTTCAAATCCGAGTTCCGATCCCGACGGGCTGGCGACGCGGAATGCGACCGTATAATATCCGCCGGTTGCCACGTTCAGCGTATAGCTCATCCAGTCGCCGGCATCGATCCATCCGACATTTTCGCCGCCGTCTACATCGCCCGTGTTTTCGGTCTGGACGCCGAATGACGCGGAATAGTTTTCGGCCTCCACGCGTCCGTCGAGTGCCGCTGAAAAGCGGGCCATGGCATAGGATGAAACGGTTGCGGAAATTCCGTCGCTGCCGGACGCGGCGATGCCTCCGTAGAGTTCTTCGTTCAGCGTAGCTTCCGTGGAACCGAATTCGGCCCATGTTTCGCCGTCCGGCGAGCTGTATGCCGTAAACAGGTTTCCACTGCGTTCGAGCTTGAGCCAAAGCGGTGTGTCGAATCCGGCGGTGCTGCTGATCAGCGAGGATGCGTCGCCGTCCGCACTGCGGCATTTCAGCACCAGCCGGCCGTCGCCGGTGCGTCCGGCAAAAATGGAGCCGGCATCGGATGCCAGCGAGTTGCGCAGCATCAGGCCGGTCCGGGCATCGGCACTGCTGCTCATGTCGGCGATCCGGACCAGCGCGGTCAGGTCGCCCGTTGCGGTGCGGTAGACGAAGTGAAGGGCATCGTTTGTTTCACTTCCGCTTCCGGCGGCCGTAATCGTCAGGGCGGCGCCACGCAGTCCGGCGCTTCCGACCTCGCTGACCGTCCCGATATCGCCATGATACCATCCGTTGGAAAGCATGCCGCCGGGAATTCCGTCGGGATAGCGCGAATTGTAGGTCGAGCGCGCCGGAACAATGAAGCGTGCCAGCACGGTTTCGTCCTGATAAACGATGCAGAGTTCGTCGGTCGCCTTCGGATTGTAGACGATGAACGTCGTTTCGCCGGTGTCGTCGCGCCGGAACGCCTGCCCGGTGGGAATGGACATGTGAATGTCGAAGCGCGGCCGCCCGTAGGTTTGCGTGGCATGCGTGAAATAGTAGGTGAAACCGCTGGTGTAGGGTGAGTGCATAAAATCGTATTCAGCGGCATCGTCCGAATCCCAGTATTCATCCATGAGTGCGGTGACGCGCGCCGGATCAAACAGCTGCAGCCAGGTCAGGATCACGTGGCCCCAGTCGCGCCCGATCTCCGCTTCCGTCAGTTTGCCGTCGGCCGCCTGTTGCTGCTTGCCGGTCAGTCCGAGTTCGGCGTAGAAGAGCCGGGTTTCGAGCTCGGCGATGGCCGCCAGATCCTCATCCGTCGGATCGGCGATGGCGTTCAGGGCGTCGAGCTCCGCCTGGATTCCGCTGACCTGATTCTGCGCCGCCGGCAGACTGTTGTTGACGAGGTAGTCGTAGGATTCCTGCAGCAGGGCGTCGTAGTGGTTTATGCCGCGCGTGCGATCCCATCCCATCGCCATGTAATTCATGTAGGTGCCGTAGGGAAGCATCTGGATGCCGTGAATGTAGAACGGCTCAGCACCGAAATAGGTGGCATACGCATTTCCGCCGTTCCACAGGATGCCGACGATCGGGTGTTCATATTCATCCGGGAAAACGTCGCCATGCAGGTCGAACCAGTATTCCTGCGTGGCCCGGGCTTCGGACGCATAGCCGAAGGCGCCGGCGTCGCGCATGGCGTCGTTGCCCAGCGTGCAGCCCAGCAGGTAGAGGCCGGCCCACGACTGCAGGGCTTCCGAGGTGGATTCCTGGTTGTTACCGTTGCCGGAGGAGAGGCCGCCGGCATAGGAATGGCCGATCCATGGATCCATCGTGCGCAGGAACGGCAGCCGGGTATCGGCGTGGTCCCAGTTGGCATACTGCTTCGCCACGAGGGTCAGCATGGGCTCGTAGGCCTGCACAAAATCGGGCTCGCACGTGGCGAGCAGCGCCGCGGCCTGAATGAAATAGCCATAATGAAAATGGTTGTCGGTAAAGAGGCCGGAATAGTAGCTCTCATTAAACCCGATCAGCGCCTTCCATTCGGGGTACCACGCAAAGTAACGCTCCTGCTCGCCCGGCGTAAAGGTCATCCAGTCGGCGAGGGCATCCTTCAGGATATCGCGCAGGACGGCATAGTCCGGATGATCCAGCTCGCGGGCAATCATCATGTAGCGGCCGATGCGCACCAGATCCTTGCCGCCCCAGTAGGTGTCCGATCCATACGGCGGCGTGTTGTTTTCGATCGAGTCGACATATTCCGTCACCAATCGGTACATGATGGCGTCGTCGTAGGGCGTGGCATCCTGCGTATTGCGCACGGGATGGCTGATATGCGGAAGGATTCCGTTGAACGGATAATCAAACGTGAACTGGTTTCCGCCGGCCAGCTTGAGCATGCCGCGCGGCGTGCTGTAGGTGCGGTCGATAAAGTCGAAGCCGGCGATGCCGTCGCGATAGTGATGCGGAATAAAGCCCTGCAGGACATCGCCAAAGCCGATGGCTGCCGTTTCCAGATTGGTGGTTGTAATATCCCAGCTCGTGGAGAGCCGGCCGCCTTCGACATCATAGTTCCACGAAACGGTGGTTTCGAGCGGGCGGTTCCGGGCAAAGTGATCGAATGCGGATAGATCGTCGATCGAGGTCATGGATGAAACGACAAAATAGCTGTCCGGCGCCGGCAGGTTGATCGTCAGGATCAGTCCATCACTGGCGGCCGCCTGCCAGCGGGTGCCGAGATTGCCGTCCACCGCGTTGGCCGCCACATAGCCGCTCTCGCTGGTCACCGTCACGGGCCGTCCTTTCGCCAGGTTGTCCGTGCCGTGCATGATCTCCACCTCCCAGAGGGAGTAGGGCCACTGCGTTGCCTTTTCCACAAAGGTAATGCGGACATAGCGCGCCGAGCCGGAAACGGGCAGGGTGTCGACATCGCCGTCGCCGTCCGTGACGTCGGCCACGGAGGTGTAGGTGACATTGTCGCCGGAAAAGGCGATCGAATAGGCGCTGCCGTAGGCCGCCTCCCAGTGCAGGACAATCTCATCAATGGACCGTGTGGCACCCAGATCAATCGTCATCATTTCCGTGCCGCTGTAGTCAAACCCGGTTCCCTCCGGCGCATGGATTCCGTACACCGCGTCGCCGGCACGAAAGGCCAGTGCGGTGGCGGTGAGCGGGAAAGACGCCGGCTGGCCTGCCGCATCAAAGAAGGCCACGGAATCGAAGCGCAGCTGAGGCGTCAGGTTTTCGGTTTCGAGCCAGACAAACGGCATGCCGTGGGCGGCCGTGAGACGCAGGCTGCGCGCGCCATCCTGAAATCCGGCGGTAACGGTCCAGTCGGACCAGTCCTCGACGATTGAGCGGGTCGGACTGAAATCCTCGCCGCTGATCCGGAACAGGTTTTCCGTAAGCATGTCCGTTCCCGAATCATTCCAGCGGGTCGGCCGATAGAGCTGGATGCCGTCGTTCGCCGGATCGATCGTAAACGGATAGGCCCATATCTTCCCGCCGAGCAGGTCCGACTCGGAATAGAGCCAGCTGGTCCACCAATCGTTGCTCGGCAGCGGACGGGTTTCGCCGTCGCGCACCATGATATTGGTCGTTGTGGCAAAATTATAGAAGACCGGGACGTCCACGCCGTCCGTCAAAACGGTCTCATACAGCGGCGGGTAAGCCGCATAGCTGCCGGCGCCGGCCGGCACCGCTTCCTGCGCCCGGCTGGCGGCGGGCGCCGAGATCGATAGCAGTGCGAGGGTGATCAAGATTCTTTTCATTCGAGGCATTCCTGTTTATGCCGTATTCAGCCTCTCTTTCATCACGGTCCTTTTCATGCGGCAGACTGCCGGAAAAAGAGAAATCTTCAACGGATTCAGGGTTGCATCGTTGAATAAATGTATACTGGTAGTCAACTAGTATTGTGAAATAACACGCTTCTATCTATGCCATCTCCTGACGTCTTATTCTGTCTCGACAATGCCGAAAACCGGTCCGTCGATGGTCATCTCATTTGTATTGATCTTCATTTTTGAAATTATTTTATCCGGAATGGGAGCCGTCTTGAATATCGGGAGGACATCGCGTGGTCCTGCATCGGAATCGACCGTTCGGTAGTCTCCTCCATCCATTTCCACGAGCAGTCGACAATTGAATGCGCCACCCGGTATTTCGCCGATCAATACCTCCATATCGACCCGTTGGCCTGCCTTCAAGGTAATCCAGTCGCCGACGGCCAGTCGGTTGCAGATATTCATGTAGTTGCCAAGATCATGCATGTTCCTTCCGTCGATCTTTACATCGCTGAGAATTTTTTTCATGCTCTCGCCGTCCTTGAGTCGTTCGCGGATCGTCTCATAGCAGTCCAGGTAATCGCCGCCCTTGAAGGTTCCGTATGCATCGACATTGACGGGGAAGCGCCGGTTGATATCTGAGTCGCTTTTCCATGAGGTCATCGTTCCGTTGGCGCCCGGCCAGCATCCATCGAGTACCAGCTTTTTTCCGATGCGTACGATCAGCACATCATCCGCTTCGCCCAGAACCCGGTAACGCCCGCTTTTCCGTGCCATGATGGTTCCCTGATAATGGCAGAGCCAGTAGCTGGGCTTGACCTCCTTCTCCACGCCAAATGCTTTTGGAGCCGCGTCCGCGTTCATGGGCGGAAAGTTGAAGAAGCTGGCAAATCTGTTTTTCGGTGCGGAGTAAAATTCGTCCAGCCGGGTTGTCCTCCATCCCGAGCGGACAAAACTGTTAATGGCTTCGTGATACATTCGCTGGGCCTCGTTTGAAAATGTACCATCCTTTTCAACGAGTTTTCCAATGGTGGTCGGGTTTCCTTTCTTGTCCTGTTTCAGGTCATAAAACGTGCCTATAAAGTCATTCCCCGCACCCTTGTCGGAACCGAACAGGTTCATGTCAAAATCAAATCCGATAGTGGAGCCGCCCAGCCCATTGCCGGTCCCGATACCGCCGGCGATGCCGACGATTTCGGGCAGCTGGATGTTAACATCGGGCGTCCTTTTCTGAACCATGATATTCTGCCGCAGTTTGGGGGCCTGCTTGGTTTTTTTCATGTTCACGGGAACCCTGAGTTTGCGCAGGTTCATGTGGGGTCTGGATGGCGGAGGCTCAAACTGCACCTCATTCCTGTTGATGACCGTCACCGCAACAAATGTAAGCGCCACCAGAGCAAACCCGGCATGAATGGCGATGCTTACAATCAGCGCACTCGCCTTTTTGTGACTCAAAAAGAAGCGACCGTTTTTCTTATCTGTCATTCTCTATACCTTATGTGTGCTTTTTCTGCCGGAATCCGCATTGAAAGCGAACTCCGGCTCGATCGCTTATTTGTTATCTTGCGCCAGTTCGGCAGCCAGCCAAAGGAACGGAGCCTGACCGTGGAAGTCGCCGGTGACACGACTGCGGTTTAGATAAAATTCCGCGTCATCCGTCTGTCCGGTACCGATGCAGACGTCGCGAATTCTTCCATCGCGATTGATATGCGCACAGAGTGCTTGCCAAGCTTTGTCGACCGCCGTCGCATATTCGTCGTGATCAAGAAGATCTTTTTCAACGCCGACGGCCATCGCGTAGGCAAACATGGCAGAGCAGGAGGTTTCGGTCCAGGAGTACTGATCATCGATCAGCTGACGCCACAATCCATTTTCGGATTGGTAGTTCAGCAACGCCGCCATCATGATTCGGTAGCTTTTAAGAATGGCATTGCGGTGGCCGTTGTTTTCAGGAAGATCCTTTAGGATTTCAGCCATGGAAACCGCAACCCAACCGTTGCCTCGACCCCAGTGGTATTTAAATTTCGGTCCGTGGAAGAATAGTCCGTTGGGCTGCTGAAGCCGGTCTATGTAGGCGTGAATCTGACGGGCGGCACGATCGGCATACTTCACATCGCCGGTTGCGCGATAGGCCTGCATCTGAAGGCTTCCGACCATGTACATGTCATCAATCCACCAGCGGGTCTGGCTGGTGAGTCCGTTTTCAATTTCCTGGTCCCATTGGGAATCCGCATAGGAGAGACCGACGGCTTTGTAACGCTCGTCGCCGTTGGCCAGATAGATCTGGAACGGTACTATTCCACGAACATTGTTGTCGACATGCGGATAGCGGTCAATCATCTTGCTTGATTCATCGAGAAAGCCGGCATAGCGGTCGACGAGCAGTTTAAGATGGGATGGGTTGTCGATGATTTGGCAGAAGCGCAGCGCACCGAGCGCCGCACAGGCCTCCGCATAATGCAGGCCTCCTTTTCCTTTGTTGTAGAGCATGTAGTCCCTGTTGATCAGGTTGTTGATGACCAGTGCGCTGTATTCGCGGATACTTTCGGGATTGCTGATCCTGATTTCTTTCGCGGATACAGAGCCCGCGAGAAAAACCATTAGTGAGAAATGCCATATTTTCATTTATAGTGCCTCCGAAGTTATTTTTTTTGAATCTGCAGGGTTTCGCCCGGTACGCCGAAAAATGACGGGTGCGGCAATCCTACTGCCTCCAAATATGCAAGTGCGTGACATTGGGGTTTCAGTGGACATTTTTTTTCGAAAAAATCCGGACAGTCCCCTTTCCGGTAGCGCTTTTCTGCTTTGATTTTTTTTGTAATAGGGTTAGTAGTTGTTCGTTTGAGGTTAGTCCATGGATGATGTCACAAGAATGCTGCAGGCGATTGATAATGACGGCTATTGCTCGGCGCATGATCTGCTTCCTCTGGTTTATGAGGAGCTGCGCAAGCTGGCGGCGGCTCGCATGGCCGCGGAGCCCGACGGGCATACGCTTGCGCCTACGGCTCTGGTGCATGAGGCATGGTTGCGCATGGTCAGGGAAACGGATCGCTCATGGCATAACCGGGCCTATTTTTTTACGGTTGCCTCGACGGCCATGCGCCGGATCCTGGTCGACCATGCCCGCCGCAAGGCCACAGTGAAGCATGGCGGCGACATGCAGCGCGTGAATATCGATATGGCCGATCTGGCTGAAGAGATTCCGGATGATAAAACGCTGGTTGTAGATGAAGCCCTGAAGCGCCTGGAAAAAGTTCATCCGCAATGGGCGCAGATCATGGTGATGAAATATTTCGGCGGCATGCTCAATATCGAAATTGCCGAGGCGCTGAATGTTAATGAGCGGTCGGTCCGGCGCTGGTCCATCTGTGCCAAAACCTGGCTTTTCAAGGATATTGAAAAAGAACGGTGATTTCATTCCGCCTGAACCGTTGGAAACAAGCTTGCCATGAATGATGATGACCAATCTCAGGGTTTTGAAATCCGGGCGTGGGATATTGTCTGTGATGCTCTGGAGGTTGAGCCGGTCTCCGAGCGTAATCACTTCCTCGAAAGCGCGTGTGCCGGCGATGAATCGCTGCTGGCGGAGGTGCGCGAGTTGCTGGACAGCACGGTAGCGGCGGAAGAGTACTTTCAGGAAGGGTGCACGACCCGGCTGGGGACGAAGGAGTGGGCCGGTACGCTTTTTTCCGATCCGACTTTTCTGGAGGCCTCCCACGCCATTCTTCCACCCGAGCGGGAGCTCGGGCAGTGCATCGGGCCTTATAGGTTGCTGAAGAAAA
>JAFGVP010000015.1 GCA_016937945.1 Pontiellaceae bacterium
CCCGATGCGTTCAAGGTCGACGGCGTCCGCCTGCGCATCCGCGCCTACACCTACTATTATGACCGCGCCACCGAGTTTTATGTGGATCGACTGGCCATTGGTGAAGTAACACCCGGCGCACCGGTTCCGCTGAGTCCGACCGACGGCAGCGTAGTCCAGATTCTGAATCCGACGCTCACGGTCGAAAATGCGATCGACATTCTCGATGACAACTGCAGCTATGAGTTTGAGATCTACACGAATGCCGACCTAAGTGCGGAATCGTTGGTCCGCTATCTTCCGGTACAGGCCGCCGGAGATGGATCCACCAGCTGGCAGGTGGATGTGGACATGATTGACGGCCTTCAATACTGGTGGCGCAGCCGGGCCACCAGCAGTTCCGGCCACCTCAGCGCATGGAGCGCCACGAATACCTTCCATGTGGTGATCGTCAATAATCCGCCATCAGATCCGTTTATTCTTTCTCCCTATGCAAACGCAACCCTGCCGGATGAACATGGCTATTTTATCTGGTTTGGAAGCAGGGATCCGGATGCCACGGATTATATTGCGGAATACCGTCTCGAAGTCGCCGAAGATGAAGCCTTCAGTTCCATCGTGATGAGTGCGGTCGAAACCAACTACAACCTGATCTGCGCCAAGGCGTTCAACAGCTTCAGCGGATACGAATCCATTCCAACCAATCAGGTTTACTTCTGGCGGGTTTGTGCCGTTGATTCTCAGGGGCTGAGCTCGGACTGGATTGCAGAGTCGTTTATCTATGGTTCCCTGAATGACATCGTTGTGATCGATCCCGTGACCATTACCGATATGGTGTTTGAAGATGGCCTGCTGAAGCTGTCGTGGACGCCCTCGGATTATGCCGCCCAGATTGAGTTTACGCCGACGTTGTCGCCGGCCGACTGGCAGCCGGTTGATCAGGCATGGAACATCCAGACCAACTATTATGAGCTGGCCGCTCCGACCAATTCAAATCAGGGATTCTTCCGGGTAATCATCGGCGACTGAGTGCCGATCAAAACGGTACGAAAAAAGCCCTTCCGTCTGAAACGGGAGGGCTTTTTCATGCAGGGCGCCGATCGAAACCGGCGATACAGGTTTTAGAGTGACTTCATGTTGCCCATGGCAGCACGAAGCTCTTCCCCGATGATTTCCACTTCATGGTAGCGGATTTCAGCATTGATTGCGACGAGCGTCTTATTGTCGACGGCGTTGTCGGTCACTTCAATCCCCTTGCCGATAACATCGGTATCCACCTTGGCCATGAAGTCCTTCAGCAGCGGAACGCACGCATGCGAGAAGAGGTAGCAGCCGTATTCGGCGGTATCGGAAATGATGCGGTTCATTTCGAACAGCTTCTTACGCGCAATGGTGTTTGCGATCAGCGGGGTTTCATGGAGCGATTCATAGTAGGCGGATTCCGGCTTGATGCCGACTTCAACCATCGCTTCGAATGCGAGTTCAACACCGGCCTTAACCATGGCAACCATCAGGATGCCCTTGTCGAAGTATTCCTGTTCGGTGATTTCAACATCGGCGGCAGCGGTCTTTTCAAACGCGGTTTCGCCGGTTTCCTTGCGCCAGGTCAGCAGCTTGACGTCGTCGTTGGCCCAGTCTTCCATCATGGTGCTGGAGAAGACGCCGGTAATGATGTCGTCCATGTGCTTGCGGAAGAGCGGCTGCATGATGAGCTTGAGCTCGTCAGCCAGATCAAATGCCTTGATCTTCGCCGGGTTGGACAGGCGATCCATCATGTTGGTGATGCCGCCCTGCTTCAGGGCTTCGGTAACGGTTTCCCAACCATACTGAATCAGCTTGGCGGCGTAGCCGGCGTCGATTCCCTGTGCAACCATCTTGTCAAAGCAAAGAATGGAACCGGCCTGCAGCAGTCCGCAGAGAATGGTCTGTTCGCCCATGAGGTCGGATTTAACTTCGGCAACAAAAGAGGATTCGAGTACGCCGGCATGGTGTCCACCCTGTGCAACACACAGCGCCTTGGCCAGCTCGAGGCCGTCGCCGTTCGGATCGTTTTCACGGTGGCAGGCGATCAGGGTCGGAACGCCGAAACCGCGCTTGTACTCTTCGCGCACTTCGGAACCGGGCGATTTCGGAGCAACCATGATAACGGTCAGGTCTTTACGGATCAGCGTACCCTCTTCAACAATGTTGAAGCCGTGGGCATAGCAGAATGTTGCACCTTCCTTCATCAGCGGAACCACCGTTTCAACCACGTTGGTGTGCTGCTTATCGGGCGCCAGGTTCATGACGATGTCAGCGGTCGGGAGCATTTCTTCGTAGGTACCGACATTGAAGCCGTTTTCGGAAGCATTCAGGAAAGACTGACGCTTTTCTTCAATCGCGGCGGCGCGGAGGGTGTAGGAAACGTCGAGTCCGCTGTCGCGCATATTCAGGCCCTGGTTCAGACCCTGAGCGCCGCAGCCGACGATTACGATCTTCTTGCCCTTGGCAAATTCGCAGCCGTTGGCAAATTCAGCGGCATCCATGAAACGGCAGGTGCCGAGTTCTTCGAGTTTCAAACGCATCGGAAGCGTGTTAAAGTAATTCTGTCCCATTGTTCTCTCCTTAGGTTGGTTTCAAAACGCGCGGAACATACTGCAAATCGCATGTTGCGTAAATTGAATTATACGGGATACTATGTTGCATATTTCGCAACTAAAAGGATGTCCATGGACCTTGCCTCCCTCGAAACCTTCATCAAAACGGCTGAGCTGCTACACTTCGGACGCGCCAGCCGCGCCTGCAACCTGAGCCCATCCGCGCTGACCCGCACCATTCAGCGACTTGAAGAAGAGGTCGGCCAGCCACTGTTTATCCGCGATAACCGCAGCACCGCCCTGACCGATGCGGGCAGCAAGCTGCTGACCTATGCACGCACAACGGTCGGCGAATGGCGCCACTTTCAGGAAAGCCTGGCACAACGGGACCGAAAGGTGTCCGGCACAATCTCCGTTTATGCATCCATTACCGCCGTATACAGCCTGCTTCCGACCTTGCTCGAATCCTATCGCGCCTCCTATCCGGGCGTACAAATGGCACTGCGGACCGGCGCCGCCGAACGAGCTATTGAACAGTTGATGAGCGGGGAAATCGATCTCGCGATCGCCGCCCTGCCCGATCGCAAGCAGGCCCGACTCGAATTCATGCCGCTGGCCGAAACCCCGCTGCTGTTTATCGCACCCAGGGCGCCGGATTTCCCTTTATCCACGAAACCCGACCTTTCGAGCATTCCGCTCGTGGTTCCGCAATCCGGCGTGGCACGCAATCGACTGAATGCCTGGCTTCAGCAGCACCGGGTTATCCCGAACATTTCCACGGAAGTCTCCGGGAATGAAGCCCTGATCGCCATGGTCCGGCTCGGCGCCGGAGTCGGGATCGTCCCGCAGCTCGCCCTCGAGCGAAGCCCTTTTCGGAACGATGTCATCATCGTTCAGTCCGCACCGCATCTCGATCCCTACGTCGTCGGGCTATGCTCCAGTAAACGCAACCTCAAGCGCCCGGCAGTCAAAGCGATGTGGGAGCTGGCGCAGGCGCTATAGAAAACCACACGAAATGCTTGAAAACAATGGCATTACAGCCACCCCCACAACTTTGATCGCCAACAAACTTGAACCGGGCAATCTCCTTCACTAGATTGGTTAATTCTTTATTATTTAATCAATATACAGAAGGAAAAGTGATGAATTCAAAGATGTCAATAGTTCTAATTTCACTGGCGGCGGCCCAGTGGAGTTGGGCAGCTGCCACATCAACCTATCGTTACAATGCGACGGCCATGGGAGGAGACACCATTGAGAGCCAAAACAGCTTTTCGCTGGAAATGGACTCTGAGTATCGCTTCTCCTCCGGGTATACTTCCCGGGATGTCATTGCCAGCGGCTATGCCGGCGCATATACCGGAGCGGCAGGTTTGGACGGATTTCCGGTCTATAACTGGATTACAACACCCGGCGACGGGCACAGCCGGACCCGTTTCAGCATCGATTCGGAAAACGGAATACTCCGGGCCCACCTACAGGCGGAATCTCGCGAAAAATACAACGACGTCAACTTCAGCGTCTCAACCCTGCTGGACATGAATGCCCGCCAGTATTACCGGGCTACCGGCTCTGAACCCCTGACTCTGCGGCTATCGTTTCATTATGACGGCACCTGGGATGCCGGTGGTTACCAGCCGGATAACTATGCTTCCGTGCGGGCGGGAACCTATCTGACCCTGGTCAAAGACGAGACACAGTATTTTGACGGCAACTCCGGCGGTTTTGCACAAGGACTTGAAATCAATCTGTTCACCGACGTTCCGGCCGGCGCAGGATTCTACGATTTCTGCTTCGGCGACGGCCAGAAGGTTGCCGAAACACTCGCCTACAGCCTGTACGATTCAACCTCGCCTAAATACCTTTCATCCGGCGAACTGAACGAGGACTACACCTATGACGTCGTTGTCAATCCCGGAGAACTGTTGCTGGTAGACACCATGTTCAACGGTCATGTCAGCGTTTGCGCAGGCAATGATAAAAACCATGCCGAAGTGGACTTCCTGAATACCACCTACAGCTCGGTGGAAATCATCAGCGGTGACGGCTCGCTGATTCGGCAGGATATGCCCGTAGCGATCCCGGAACCGGCCACGGTCACGATGCTCGGCGGAGCGGCATTGGTACTGGGAGTCATTCGACGTCGCCTGCGCATATAGAAGTCTGGTTCGGCCTGATATGAGTGCCGGCGCCGCAGTTCAGATGACAGGCGCCGGCCCCGGAAATGGATGCGCCCGCCTGCTCGGGAGAGAACAGGCGGGCGACTTGGAGGAGAGAGAGTGGTTGTCTTAGCCGATGGCGTCGGTTCCTTTCTCCCCGGTGCGGATCCGGATACACTCCGGCAGATCAAGGATGAAGATTTTTCCATCCCCGATGTTACCGGTACGCGCACCCTTGATGATGGCGTCGGTAGTGGCTTCGACAAATTCGTCGTTCACGGCGATTTCCATGCGAACCTTTTTCAGCAGGTTCACTTCAATGTCCGCGCCGCGGTAGGTTTCGTGATAGCCCTTCTGCTGTCCGCAGCCCATGGCATTGGTGACAGACATCTTGTAAACCTCTGCATCATAGAGGGACTGTTTGACCTCGTTGAGGGCTTCGGGCTGAATATAAGCGATAATGAGTTTCATGTGTAAAATTCCTTTCTGGTTTCAAGCGGTTAAGCTTTAGGTGTTAAGCCTGATCAGCTGTTGTGCTCAAAGCTTAACACCCAACTCAAAACTCCTTAGACATTCGTGAAAAACTGAAATCCATGATAGGCTTCCATACCGTGCTCGCCGAGATCGAGACCCTTGAGCTCCTCTTCCTTGCTTACGCGGATACCCACGGTCAGCTTCAGTACGAGGAAGATGATGAAGGCCGCCGGGAAGCACACGGCGCCGTATGCCAGAACACCCAGTGCCTGTACACCAATGCTGTAGTCCTTGCTGAATACTCCAACAAACAGGGTTCCGAGAATACCGCAAACCAGATGGACCGTGGTGGCACCAACCGGATCATCCAGCTTGATGCGGTCGAAAACCATCACCGAGATAACAGCAATTGCTCCGCAGATCAGGCCGATAATGATGGCCGCCTTGATGGAAACGACATCGGCACCGGCGGTAATACCTACGAGGCCGGCCAGACAGCCGTTCAGCACCATCGTCAGGTCAGGCTGTTTCTGAACAATCCAGGAGCAGCACATGGAGCCCATGATCCCGGCAGCGGCTGCAAGTGAAGTGGTGACGAGTACGTAGGATACAGCCCCCGGATCCGCCGAAAGAACAGAACCGCCGTTAAATCCAAACCAGCCGAGCCACAGCAGGAATACACCGATAGTGAGCAGCGGCATGTTGTGCCCCATGATGGCCTTCACCTTGCCGTTAACATATTTGCCGATACGCGGCCCCAACAGGATGATACCGGCCAATGCGCCCCATCCGCCGACCGAGTGAACCAGCGTTGATCCGGCAAAATCGTGGAAATTCTTTTCAGCGAGCCAGCCGCCGCCCCAGACCCAGGAACCGACGAACGGATAGACCAGTGCTACATAAACAGTGGAAAAGATCAGGAACGGCCCAAGCTTAATACGCCCGGCAACCGCACCGGAAACAATCGTGGCCGCCGTTGCAGCAAACATACCCTGGAACAGAAAATCCGTCCAATAGGTGTAGCCTTCATTATAGGCGCTGGTGTTTCCACCTTCCGGCAGGCTCAGCCCCAGCGAGGTAATCTTGGGAATCACGCCCTCGACAATCCATTCCCCCGGATACATCAACACAAAGCCGATCAGGGTGTAGGTCAGCAATCCGATCGCCGGAATTGCCGTGTTCTTGAACAGAATGTTAACCGAGTTCTTTGCGCGGGTAAGCCCGGTTTCCACCATGGCAAAACCTAGGTGCATAATGAAAACCAGAAACGTGGCAACCATCATCCAGGTATTGTTCACGGTAAACATTTCCTGACTGATTGTCGGTTCTGCAGCGGCCTCATCCGCCATGACGGCCATGGGCAAAGCCATGGCCCCAATTGCGACAAGCAACATCGCATATTTCATAATTTTTTGCATGGGCATCCTCCTATTGAATTGCACGAATTTTTCTCTCCATCCACCGAAGCGGAATGGTTCGCTAAACGCAAAAGGTATGCCACCCATCATTATTTTACATTAAACCATGCAATGCAGTATATTATGAAATATTCCAAAAACGCATGCCGGCAATATAATGATACATTAATGAATCAATACGCCTGCTTTTGACGTTTTTGTATCACCAATCTATCAGAAACACCCATGTTTGTATAACACCATTATAAACATGCCCAAACCGAAGGACTAGGCCTGGACGTCGCCCACGAGATCCCGCTCAAGCAGGTAGGCCTCGATTTCACTGATCCGCCCCATATCGAGCAGGTGATTGGCAATTTCTTCCGCATCAGCAAGGTTGGTCGACGCGACCAGCCGCTGCACCGTCGGGGCATTGACGATATCAATGCTGAACTTACGCAGCCCGACACCCAGCAGAAACGGAAGCATCCGCTTATTTGCCGAAAGATCGCCACAAATCGAAACATCCTTGCCATGCGTCTGCGCCGCCGCAACCACCCGGTTGATTGCACGCAGGATTGCCGGATGATGGGCCAGATAGAGATTGGAAACCTTTTCATTGGTCCTGTCGACAGCGAGCATATACTGAATCAGGTCGTTCGATCCGATGGACAGAAAATCCGATTCAAAAGCCAACTCATCCGCAACCTCGACGGCGGAAGGCAGCTCCACCATCACACCCAGCTCGGTCTTCCGATTAAAAGGGACGCCGTTTTTTTCGAGCTCATCCATGCATTCATGCACGATGCTCCGCGCCGCCACAAAATCGTCGACCGAAGAGATCAGCGGAAACATGATGCGGGTCCGGCTCTCCGCACCGGCGCGCAGGAAGGCACGCAGCTGCTCACTGAAAATATCCTTGTTCTGCAGCGAAAAGCGAATGGCGCGCATGCCGAGAAATGGATTGGCTTCGTCGACGCTCGAATAATACGAAAGCATTTTGTCGCCACCGATATCGAGCGTACGGAACGTCACCGTCTTCCCCTCCATCTGATCGACCAACTTCTTGTAGATCAGATACTGCTCATCCTCGGTAGGAAAATCGGTTCGCACGATAAAAGGGAATTCCGAGCGGTAGAGCCCGACACCTTCGGCCTTAAACTTTCGGGCAGGTTTCAGATCGCTCAGCAGGTTGATATTGGCATAAATACGAACTCGCTCGCCACATTTTGTCAGGGTCTGCTCCTTCACATCGGAAGCATCGTGCAGTGCTTTCCACGCCTCGTCGAGCTCCGTATATTTGCGCCGGACCGCATCGGACGGATCGAGATAAACAATCCCCTGCTCCCCATCCATCAGCATTTCCGTGCCGTCCTCAATCCGGTCAGCGTCTTCACGACTGATCGCCACCATGGGAATTCCCAACGATCGGCTGATAATCGCGTTATGCGAGGTCACCCCGCTGCTGACAAGGAAGCCTTCCACGTTTTCGGCCGACAGCTTAAGAATGTCCGAAGGCAGCATTTCGTGGGCGATAATGATCTGGCCGCGATAATCACAGGCATCCGACGCCTTGTTGAGGAGATTACGGGTCAGGCGGTTTCCGAGGTCCTTTACATCCAGCACCTTCTCGCGAATCATCGGCATTTTACTCCGGGAGAAAACCTCGACATACTCATTCACTACCGTGGCAATCGCCTTGACCGCCGGAGTTCCGTCTTTGATCAGGTCGGCAATACGCCCCGTAAACTGACGATCCTCGAGAATCAGCTGATGCGCACTGAAGATCAGTACAGCGACATCGGCCAGATCGGCTGTCGTCTGGCGCTGCAGTTCGTCAATCTGCGTCATGGTTTTTTCGACGGCCTTCTCTAAATCGTCGACCGTTAACGGAGGCGCTTCCGGATCCGGAAGCATGCACGCCTCGGCATCATTGGAACCCAGCGCACAGGCCCGCCCGCGGGCGGTTCCGGTACTGGCGGAACGGCCGCGGATAATGGCGCCGCGATCCATCTTTTTCGGCACCGGGGCCGCACTTTCGACCGCACGATCACGCACCTCGCTCAACAACTGGACGTTCTCGATCATGGTGGCCAGCTGAGCCGCGATGGCGCGCAGTGCCTTTACATCATTAGGCGTAAAATAGTTAACCTCGCGGGCTTGGACAACCAGCGCCCCGATGCGGCGCAGACCGCGCAGAATCGGTACCGCGAGGAAGGCTTCATATTCTTCTTCGTGAATACCGGGGAAAAACTTATAGGCGGAGCTTTTCGAAGCGGCACCGACACAGATCGGACGCAACTCGCGAACAGCGCGACCGGTAATGCCCTCGCCCAGCCCGAGCGTCACATTCCCTATGGCACTGGCATCAAGGCCCTGCGTTGCACGAAGGGAGAGTCGACGGTTTTCCTCATCATAAATGTAGATCGAACAGACGTCCGCCTGCATATGCTTTGCCACGGTTGTCACGACATTCTGCAAAAGCACTTTGCGGTCCTGCCCCTCCTCGGCCAGAGACATCAGCTCCGCAATATCGCAAACCAGATCTACATTCCGTTTTTTCATAGCGCTCCAGATAACTCAAATAATAGGGATAGCATATCGTCTGATAAATGGCGTGTCAAAAATAGCAAATCTAAAACAGATGCTTTCAAACCGGAAACCGCAGAAACCGGACTGGAGATTGTCCAATTTACTCATCGACCTTCCCCCCCTCCTTCCGTACTATTTTTGCCCTATAAACAGCCGGATTTTTTATGAATAAGCCTTCTGCAGAAAAGCTGCTCAACATCTATCGTTCCATGATCGCCTCGCGCTATACCGACCAGTTGCAGTCGGCGGCCGCACAACGAGGCGAAGTATTCTTTTATATCCCCTCATCGGGACACGAAGCCGCGGCGGCATTGAATGAACACCTGATTGCCGCCGACTGGCTGCACCTGCACTATCGCGACCGCGCCCTGGCCTATGCCCGCGGTGTAACCTGCGAAACCGTTTTCTACGGCCTCTTCAGCAAAGAGGAATCCAACTCGGCCGGACGGCGCATGCCTGCCTTTCCGTGTGATCCGGCGCTGAACATCATGAGCACCCCGACCCTCGTCGGAAGCAATGTGCTTCAGGCAGTCGGTGCGGCCTCGATCATCAAGAACGATGAAGGCAATCCGTTTGTCCTCGTTTCCGTCGGCGATGGCGCCACCCAGCAGGGTGACTTTTATGAAGCCGTGGCCGAAGCCGTACGCTCCAACCTGCCGGTTCTTTTCCTGGTCGAAGACAACCGCTTTGCGCTTTCCACGGTTACCAAAGGTAACACCTTTTATTCACTGCCCGGCGGCGAGCCGGATTCCTTCTACGGTCTGCCGATCCGGCGCATCGACGGATCCGATGCGCTGGCCGCATTTGACGCATTTGGAAAAATCGTTTCCGAGCTGCGCGAAACGCGCGGACCGCAGATTGCGATCTTTAATGTGGAACGGCTCGAAAGCCACACCAACGCCGATGACCAGACCATGTACCGGTCGGAGGCGGAACTGGCCCATGCCAAGGAAAATGCCGATCCGTGCGTTCGTCTGCGAGCCGCCATGCTCATAGAAGGCGTTACCGAAGAGCAGATTGTTGCGATTGAAGCCGACGTGAAGGATACCGTCGAAGCCGCTTTCCATGCCTCGCGTAAAGGAACCACGCCCAAGCCCGACTTTTCGGCGAAACGGCCGCTGCCGGCACCGCGTGCAGAATATTGCGGCACCGAAGAAGAGCGCAGCCTGAGCATGCTTGAAGCGATGCGCGAAGCCATGAAGGCGCGCCTCGCCAGCGATCCGAAAACCACCCTGCTCGGACAGGACATCGAAGATCCGAAGGGCGATGTATTCGGCCTTACCCGCGGATTAAGCAAAAACTTCCCGAATCAGGTTCACAACGCCGCATTGGCGGAAAACACGATTCTCGGGGTTTCGACGGGTCAGGCACTGGCCGGCGGCCACCCGGTCGCCTTCATGCAGTTTGCCGACTTTCTGCCGGTGGCTTATAACCATATTCTTTCCGAAATCGGCGCCATGTACTGGCGAACCAACGGCCAGTGGGAAACCCCCGTGCTGATCATGTCGATCTGCGGCGGCTACCGTCCGGGCCTCGGCCCGTATCACGCGCAGACCATGGAATCGATCTGTGCACACGTGCCGGGGGTTGACGTCTTTATGCCGTCGACCGCCGCCGATGCCGCCGGACTCCTGAACGCCATTGCGGAATCGGGCCGGCCTTCGGTCTTTTTCTTCCCGAAGAGCCTGATCAACGACCGCACCAACACCACCTCGGCCGACATTGCAAAACATTATGTCCCGATCGGGAAAGCCCGTCTGGCCCGCGCCGGACAGGATATTACGCTTGTCAGCTGGGGCGGCTCGATGCCGGTCTGCGAACGCACGGCCGAAGCCCTTTCGGAAATCGGCGTAAATGCGGAAATCATCGACCTTCGGACGATCTTCCCGTGGGATGAAGAAACGGTACTGGCCTCGGCCCGCAAAACCGGCAAGCTGGTGATTGTCCACGAAGACAACCAGACCGCCGGCATGGGCGGGGAAATTGCGGCTACCGTGGCCGAAAAAGCCGCCGGCATACAGATTGCCCGCGTGGTTCGCCCCGATACCTATATTCCCTACGACTATTCCTGCCAGATCGAGGTGCTGCCTTCGTACAAACGCACCCTCGAAAAGTGCTGCGAACTGCTCGAGATCGATATTCACTGGGAAAAACCGGTGGAAGAGGAAGCCGGATCCGTCACGGTCAAGGCCATCGGCTCCAGCCCCTCAGACGAAACCATCACGATTGCCTCGCTGCTGGTCAGTGCCGGCGACGCCATCGCCGAAGGCGATCTGATTGCATCCGTGGAAGCGGATAAGGCGTCGATGGACATCTCTGCACCGGTCGGCGGAACGATTTCAGCCGTATTAGCCGCTGAGGGCGATGTCCTGCGGGTCGGCACGCCGCTCGTAAGGATTGCCTCCGACGAAGCCGCCCAGCTCAAACCCCTTACGAAGGAAGATCCGGGAACGCCGATCATGGAACGGCGCCGGACCACGGTGGCCGCCGAAGCCAAGGAACAGGTTGCACAGGCAAAACCGGTTTATATCTCTAATATCGCGACCGTGATGGCCTCCCGCCACCTGTCGAATGATGAATTGCTTCAGGGCCACGGCGAGTGGGATTCCGAAGCCATTCGTAAACGTACCGGGATTGAAAACCGCTACTGGATCGACGGCGATGAAAATGTGCAGACTCTTGCCATCAGGGCGGCGCAGGATCTTATGGATAAGGAAGGGCTCAAGATTGCGGATATCGATGCGATCGTCTGCTCAACCGGAACCCCGCTGACCATGACGCCTTCGCTCGCCTGTCAGGTCTTGCATGCGCTCAGCCCGGAAAAGGGCGAAGTGCTGCTTCAGGCCCACGACGTGAATGCCGCCTGCTCCGGCTATCTCTATGCCCTGCAGTCGGCCTACGATATCCTGCGTGATGATCCGTCCAAGAAGGTCATGGTGATTACCGCGGAAACGCTTTCGCCCATGGTTAATCACGATGACCAGAAAACCATGGCGCTGTTCGGTGATGCAGCAACGGCCTCGCTTGTGAGCTGCGAAAAGCGGCCGGGGGATATCGGTGTTAAGCTGAACCGGCCGGTCCTCGCGGCCACCGGTGTGGATGAAAAGGTGCTGTATGTGCCGAACATGGGCAGTGGCGAAGTGATCGAG
This sequence comes from Pontiellaceae bacterium, assembly GCA_016937945.1. Lineage (GTDB taxonomy): Bacteria > Verrucomicrobiota > Kiritimatiellia > Kiritimatiellales > Pontiellaceae > Pontiella. Next base: position 12,327 of record JAFGVP010000015.1, read on the forward strand.
ATGGAAGGACTTACGGTCTTCAAGCTGGCCGTCCGCAAGATGATCGACATGCTCGACCACGCCTGCCGGGATCGCGGAATCACAGTGGAGAGTCTCGACCGTATTGTACCGCATCAGGCCAATGAGCGGATTATCGAAGCCATTCGCAAGACGATCAAATGCCCGCCGGAAAAAATGTTCAATCATATCCGGAAATATGGAAACACCTCGTCGAACACGATTCCGATCGCGCTGGCCGAGCTGATTCCCGAAATGGAGTCTGACACGCTTATCGGCCTCACGGCCTTCGGCGGCGGCTTCACCTTCGGTGCGGCGGTGATTGAGAAGAGCTGATTTCGCAGCGAATCTTCTGGAAGGCGAATTTATTATTCTTCCCAAACCCAGGGCTTGCGGCTTTTAAAAAACCGATACTGCTTCTCATACCGTTCCTTGATGTCAAGAGAAGTATCTTCGGACTGCTTCAGCACATCTTCCATAATTTGGGTAGCTCGGGGAAATTTTCCGTCCCGGGCATATGCACAAGCCAAGTAACTCTGCGCCTCAGCGCTTTCAGGCGCGGCATCCACATAGGCCCGCGCATAGCGCATCGCCTTTTCCGGATTCAACAGACCGTCATCTTCAGCGCAGGCATAATATCTGAGTAGCGAGGTGTAAGCGGTCAATATTTTCCCTTCTGCCGCAATTTCCCACCATCTTATAGCTTCTTTAACGCCTTTGTTTCGTACCGAAAGCTCCCCAATGAAGGCAGCATAATCAGGCAATGGGTCCAATAGATAGGCTTCGAGAAAAATTCCCAAGGCCAATTCCCCATCTTCGGGGAGCTCCATGCCCTGCATAAATTTTTTTGCCTCAACTTCCAAAGCGCGGGCCACAGCTTTGTTGCTGAGCTTTTTCTCGTTATCGATGATCCGCCGGTATGCGGCACGATTATATTCAATTTCATCCACCTTTTCCCGAGCAACCTGAGATCCTTTTTGGGCGGCGATTCGGTAAATAAAATACGCCCCCTTCAGATTAGCTGGGTTCTGACGGCTTACTGTATACGTTTCCCGAGAACCGTAAAACGGATCCGGATCCCCGCTTTGAGTGAAGGACTCAGTAAATCCTTTTTCAATCTTTTCCGCAATCTGGAGCATCCGTTCCAGATCCTCCGACTCAATCATTCTATAGTGGTCCATATCGCGATGCTTTTCTTTGGTTTTACCCTGCATACGGGAATCATTGAACAAATTGAAACAATCCATCGCCTCGTCCAGCCGCCCCATATTCAGATAAAGATTCCCCAGCAGATAATATTTATCTCTATCGCCCTCTTCGACCAATCCTCGGCAGACTTGTATCGCCAGATCCGGGTTGTAATCGGGGTGCGTCTGTTCGGACAATTTCCAGAGCATACGGTCTATCGCCCAATGAAGCTGCTTATCCACGGCGGCGAGCATCCACGACTCGGTGGCAACGGGCGGAAAAGGCTCCCCTTCTCGATACGCCGCCCGCCGCACCTCAAGCAGCGCGGATTCATCCGGACGACTCTCAAGGCTTGCGGCTTTTCCTATATATCTGACCGCTTGATCAAATTCAAGATGACGGGCTTGTGCGGCCGCCAGCAGAGCAAACGACTGCGGATCCCTCGGATTTTTCCGAACCAGCACTTCGCCATATTTAACGGCTTTTTCGCCATCGTGAAATTCGGGATTCGGACAGGAGGCATAGATCCGGGCCAGCGCTTCGCAGGCTTTCAGGTTGTTTTGTCCAACCGCCTTTTCATACCACTCGATCGCACGGGCAAAGTCCTGCTTCGTTCCAATTCCGATCTCAAGGCAGCGTCCGGCGCCGACCATCCCTGAAACATTCCCAGCTTCGGCGGCCTCAAGAAATAATGGATAGGCCGTCTCCGGCTCTGATTGGAAGGCTGTGGCTGCTCTCCGAAACAGCTCATCGCCGTCTCCGAATGCAAAAGATGTCAGCAGACTTAAGACAGCTGCGGTAACAATTCCCCTCATGGCGCCATGCAAAGCCGCCTATTCGGGCAGCTTGCCATCCCAGTTGGACTCTTTAGGAAGTTTGTCCGGATCGCATACGTCCCGCACCGTAGGCTCGCCTTCGATAACCGGACCGTAAATCTTCAGCCAGATACCCATCAGGTCCTCTTCACTGACCTTGTCGTATTCATAGCGCACCGAATCTTCTTCATCGCCGCGGCGGGGATCCTCGATCTTTGTACGCGTATATTTTTCTTCAACGGTTGCTTCCACCGTTTTAATCGTAATGCTTTTTCCCGGCTCAATCGTTGCAATGCTGGCCGTCTGCGTCTCAAGCTTCTTCACGGAATCGCCGTTTTCCTTATCCTTCACCATGACAAAAATCCGGTATTCCAGCTTGAGGTTTTCAATGGGCTTCTTTGAGCGGTTCTTAAACGTCATTTCATAACAGATAATGTCGCCCTTATGCGCTTCCACTCCGACCTCAACGTCTGTGAGTCCTTCCTTAAAGCTGTCCACGTTTTTCTTGCTGAACGAAACCTGCAGGGAGTCGTCGGAAAGAATCCGATACGCATCAATCCACTGTCGGATGTAGGTCCGGTCATCCTCGGAAAACAGTTTGGGACTGACTTTGAAACGCTGACCATCCTTGCGCTCCATTTCAATGACCGCCTTGACGGAATCATACGAAATAATTTTGGCCTCGATGGCCCGGCCCTGAGCATCCGTGAAAACCCGGTATTCCTCAGCACGAACCGCAAGGGCCATAATAAAAGCAAAAACAACCGTTAACATTCTTTTCAGCATAATTCCTCCTGCTTCCCCGCCGGAAGCATCATTGACCATCGGCGCCGGACGCCTTAGTCCTTCCAGTTCACATCATCATCGAGTCCGCGCGTCTCAAGCACATCCCTCACCACCCGGTCGCCATCCACTTCCGGGCCGTAGATCTTGAGCCAGAGACCCAGCATTTTTTGCTCTGATACTTTTTCTTCGTTATAGCCGGTGAGTTCCCTTGTCGTATTATTTCGGGAACTGAGGTAATCATAAACAGCTGTACGGGTATATTTGTCCTCCACGGTCACCTGCCCGGTCTTCACGGTTACACTTTTACCCGGATCAATGATACCGACGGTAATGGTTGCAGGCTCAGTTCCCTTGAACTTTTCATTGTCGCCTTGCTTGGTCTGGATGAAAAATTTGCTTTCCAGCTTCAGGTTCGTAATCGGCAGCTTTGAACGATTGCGCAAGGTAATCTCATATTGAAGCACTTCTCCCTTGCTGATTTTCTGCAGAGTATTGCTGGAACCTTCTTCTTTTTTGTCACTGTAACTGTCGATTTTCACCTTTTTGAACGACACTTGCAGGTTTTTTTCCGAGAGTACCTGATCGGCGGAGATCCATTCCTTGATGTAGGCCTGGTCATCCTTCGAAAACAGCTCCGGCTGCACCCAGACCCGCTGTCCATCCTTGCGCTCCACCTGAAGCTTTCCCTTAACACTGTCAAACTTGACGATCTTTGCTTCGATTGCGCGGCCCTGCTGGTCGGAAAAAATCCGAAACTCTCCGGCACCGGCCAATCCCGCACAGAACCCGAGTGCCAGCATGGATATCCAAAAACGTATCATGTTCCCTCTCCCCTGTTTGAAAACACTGCGTACAGTAAACGTTCCAAGTCAAATTATAGTGCGAGCCGAAGCAAACACGGACATCACACGGAAAGTATTACGTCCATATTGTTTATCAGGAACAGGATATCCCTTTCAATGCCCGAATCCCATGCATCGCTTTGAAGCGGTGTGCCAAGCTCTCCTTATCTGGCATTTATTACTACTTTTTCTATTTTATATTGTTCGCCTTGTTCTTTCATGTTCTGTACAAGTCTCAATCGCGACAATGAGGTCGCATAAAACAGAAGGAGACCATCATGATAAGAAGAAAATGGCTCGGCCTGGCCGCGACGGCACTGGTTGCCTGCAGCACGATCATCTATGCCGAAGGAACCGGCGAAACGCCGACACCGCCCCCGATCAAGGGCAACCCGAAAACAAAGGTCTACCACAAACCCGAATGCCGATACTACAAGGCTAAAAGCAGTACCGCAGAGTTCAAGACGGAAGCAGATGCCAAGAAAGCCGGCTATAAACCCTGTAAAAAATGCGGAGTTCCCAAAAAAGATAAAACGGACAAGGATAAACCCGCCACCGAAAAGCCTGCGGCTGCGAAATAACAGTCACCCGGCCCCGGACCGCTGTCCGGGGTTTCTTTTTATCCCCGGCCCTGAATCACCGCGGCAGTTAAAATCCGTGAATGGTATCGACGTTGTGCGAAATAAAAAGATGCTCTGCCCAGCTGACTTTTTCACTCAGTTCTGCCGGGAAACAGATATCACGCTCGCATGGAACGCCGTCAATAAACGGCCCGTATATTTTTATCCACACGCCCAGCGGTTTGTCTTCACTCAGCTTGACCGTGTCCGACGAACGACCGCCGTCAAAAACCGGGGCACTGCGCAGCTTCATCGATGTTGATTTGGTATCGAACGTTACCTTTTTCCGCGGCGGAATCGCCTCGATTTCAAGTTTGCCCCCGACACAGCGTATTTGGTCTTTGGTTCCGTTCTGTCCATCCTGCCGGACATAAATCACGTAATCCGCCTTCAACGCAGGCAGTGAATTCCCCGTGCGGTTGTCCAAGGTCAGTTCATAATGAAGACGATCATCATCGAGTCGCTTGCGGATTGTGACCTGCAGGCTTCTATCCGAAAGAACCCGGTCTGTCTCGATCCAGCGCCACACATATTTGGCGCTTTCCTCCGAAAAGATTGAGGGCGAAACCCACGTCTGCCGCCCGTTTTCCGTCTGGATGAGCAACTGCTTTTTCACGTCATCATATTTCAGGAGCTTAACCTGCAGACTGCGACCGGACTGGTCGGACAGCTCCTGATAGCCATTGCTGTCTGCCTGAACAATCATGCCCGCCAGAAAACAGATCAGCACTCCTGTAATAATCCGCGTCATTCCCCTTGTATCCGAATACTCATGCGACATAAATACGGGTTTTCTTTGCTGTCATCCGGCCAGAGATCGTCCTGTTCCCCGGCACTCTCTTTCTGCGACTTCTTTTTCAGTCGAACAAGATATTGCCAACAGCATGGATCGTCGGCATTGAGATCGTACGGCGCCCCCGCCTTATAGAGTTCCAGGCATCGCGTAAAAAAAGCCTCATATCGCTCTTTGTTCCATTCGGATAACTTTGCCAATGCCTGATGCTGGTATTCAACAGCCTTCTCAAACTGTCCGCTTCGTGCATAGACCCGGGCCTGTACGCTCAGCGTCCATGCACTCGCTTCGACTACATTCGATTCAAGCGCCTGATTGACATATTCCAAAGCCTTTTTTCCATCGCAGATTCCCGGGGCGGAAGCATATAGCTCGGCCAGAACAAGATACGGATACCCGCCTGTTATTGCGTTCTTTTTTTCCATCCAGAAGGCGGCAAGGTCATACAAACCCTTGCGATAAAATCCTGTTCCGATTGCCATCGCACACGACTGGTACCCCTTGTCCTCAAAATAGAACTCGATCCCCTCGGAAATTTCCCGCATTCGACCTACATCCGTCGTCTGTTCAAGCAGCTGCAAATCCTTGATCACCCACGCCTGAAGTTCATCATAGTTAAGAGGATGTCCGCGTTGCATGGCCTGCTCCATGTAGGGAGAGATCGGCTCTCCCCAGGCAACTTCACCTTCCATATCCGCCGGGTAAAAGACATCCCGAACAACAGGCTCTCCTTCCAGATCAGGCCCGCATATTTTTAACCAGACTCCCTCCAGCTCTTCATCTGAAATCGTTTTTTCATCATATCCCGATAAGCGCCGGCTCACATCGTATACCGCAACTGACCGGATTCGTTCGCCAAAGGTTACCGGCTTCGTCGAAAAAGTAATGGACGCGGACGGATCAATCCTTTCAATCACCGTGCTGCCCGGAACAATCCGCTGCAGTTCCCCCCGCTCCTTATCGTCGACGGTAATAAAATAGCGATACTCTATCTCCAGATTTTCTATGGGCTGCTTTGAGCGGTTATTCACGGTGACCTCAAAATGAACCGCGGCGCCGTCAAACTCATCGGACTCCGAATCTGGTTTTGCATCGACGGACTCACTCTTTTTCTTAAAAGAGATGCGCAACGTGTTTTTGGACAGCATCAGATCCGCCTCGATCCATTTCTTAATATAGGCCTGATCGGCCTCTGAAAAAATGGCCGGAGCAACCCATACACAATTTCCATCTTCCCGTTCCACCTCCAGTTTCCCCTTCATGGCGTCAAACGAAATAATCTTCGCATGGATCTCGCGTCCCTTGACATCGGTAAAAGTCCGGAATGTATCCGCACACACAACACCGGCCAGCAACAACGCCGCGAACCCTAAAGAAAAACTACGCATTCTATCTCCCTCTCACAAACCTTCTAAAGCAAATGAGTGCTTGATTTATAACACAAAGAATTCGGCATTTGAAAACAGACATTCACCTGAATCCTCTCCTTTACCCATTCGTTTTGGTTTTTCATCCGGACCCATTTCACGTAGCCTCAGCGGATGTTGTCGGAGCGGTATTCAAGAGAAACCAAAGGGATTGCCTGAGGCTCTCCGGGGTGACTGCCAACGAAACCACGCGCCGTCTCGCCCGCGTTAAAACGGGCGAATTTAAAAATCAGACTGAAAGGAAATAGTTCATGGAAACCAGAAAAAGCACCGGACAATCGATTGCCAGTCTCATCCTCGGCATCTTCGCCCTGTTTCCATTCGGGCCTCTGACCGGCATTCCGGCAATCATTTGTGGCCACGTTGCACAGTCCCGGATCCGCAAAGATCCGCAGCACCTGACCGGCGGAGGAAAGGCCGTTGCCGGGCTGGTTATGGGTTATATTTCTCTCGTTTTTGCGCTCCCGATCATGGCCGCCATCGTCATCCCCATGCTGTCTGCCAATCCACAACGAGCAATGATTACGGAAGCGCAGGCCGGTTGCGGCATGATTTCCGCAGCCCTTCGCATGGAACATGTAATAAACGGCTCTCTGGATGGCATAGAAAAGCCGCTCGATCTGACAGGTATTGAAGAGGGAGACCTGGACGGCACCTATTTCAATGCCGACTCCTATGTCTTCGGCTCGCTGGAGGATCCGGATAATTATTCAATAACAGCCACCGGAATTGAAGGCGGCAGGGCCGAAGGAATCGTTGTCGTCATGACGGCGTACGGCGGCAGAATTGATTGGCAGTATTAAGGCAATAGAGGAGGATTCCATGACTGAAAAACGTAATGTCGGACAAGCTACCGCCAGCCTCGTGCTGGGGATTCTTTCGTTTTTATTTTTTGGCCTGCTGGCCGCCATTCCGGCGGTTATCTGCGGCCATGTTGCCCAGTCGAAAATCCGGAAAAGTCCGGACTCCCTGACCGGAGAAGGCAAGGCGCTGACCGGACTGATTATGGGATACATGGTTATCGGGTTTTCCGTTCTGATCATCCCTATGTTGATGGCAATCGCCATTCCGTCCTTTCATAAAGCACGCACGACGGCATGCGAAAAAGCCTGTCAAAACAACATGCGCATTCTGGAATCCGCCAAGGCAATGTACGGCATTGAAAACAACCTTTCCAATGGCTCCACGGTTTCTGAAGAAGATCTGGAACCGTACCTGAAAAACGGAATGGAGGATGTGATCTGTCCGGAAGGCGGCGCCTATACGCTGAATCCGATCGGGGAATATCCCGACTGCACGATTCACGACTATCCCTATTGATTGGAATCCTGTTCAAGGCTGCAACAGTCGGATCAGGCAAAGAGCCCCGACACCAGATCCGTACCCATCTGATCGAGTCCCTTCATCTCTTTGGTGGACTCCAGCAGATCGGAGAGAGCAAGTACTTCCTCAAGCAGGATCATGCGGGCCACATTCTGGTTGGCTGACGGAACGTTGATCTGCAGCTTGCTCTCATCCTGAACGAGTGTGAAAGCAATATCATCCTTCAGGACCCGATAGGTCGGCTGTTCGGTATGCAGGTTGTGTACGAAGAATTCCTCCTGCTGAAGCGCATGGATAAAGCGCTGCATCAGAAATTCGGTAATATCGTGCGACGGAAGATCGAGTTCGATCGTTTCAATATTTTCGCTGCCGCAGTCCAGTGCCTTGCGTACGCCGGAACCGCGTTCAAAGGATTTAACAAGCAACGGAGGCGCCAGCATGGTTGTGATGACGGTCATCATGATGGCCACTCCGAATACCCCCTGATCAACCACACCCCGGGCCAAGCCCAGACCCGCCACAATCAGGGCAACCTCGCCGCGAGGAAGCATACCAAGTCCGATACGCAGTGACCCGCGCAGATTAAACCGCATCAGCCAGGCCGGCAATCCGCAGCCAACCACCTTGGAAATCACGGCCAGCATGGAATAGACCGCGCCGAAATAGAGTACCGGCTTCATTGCCTTGAAATCAACCATCATCCCCATCACACAGAAAAATATGGGCACCATAATGTTATAAACGCCCTGCAGGTGGTGTTCGATCTCGTGCGCCAGATCGGTGCGGGAAAGCGCCAGCCCCATAATGTAGGCCCCGATAATCATGGCCAGTCCGGCCATTTCCGCCAGTCCGGCCAGCAAAAGTGCCAGTCCGAAGCAGGTCGCCACCATGATTTCGCGTGACCGGAACTGCTTGATGGCCGCCGTAATCCGGCGTGCAAAAAGGAGGCCTAACGCTGTAACCACCACAAAGAAACCGATCGCCTTGAGTGCAATCAGCCCGATCCGGCCCCAATTAACCTCTCCGCCGGTACCGCTGACATCCGCCATCCCCATCACAATCGCGAGCGTAATAATTCCGAGTACATCGTCAAACACAGCGCCGGCCAGAATGGTTACACCTTCGGGTGACGCCATCTTGCGCTTTTCCGCCAGAATGCGCGCTGTGATCCCCACGGACGTCGCCACGGAAATCACTCCAAGAAAGAGGGCCGCCGGATCCATGAACGAATGAATGTCATTCGGCCACAGCACGGCACACAGGTCACCCAGAACAAAAGAGAAAACCAGCCCGCCCAGCCCGACAAAAGATCCGACCACGGAATAACGTAAAAATGCAGAAAGATCCGTTTCAAGCCCCGCCAGAAAAAGCAGGATGATGGAAGCCAGCGTGGCAATCCCGTATAATTCCGCCGATGCCGCCAGTCCATCATGCTCCGCGAAAAGAATCCCGATGGAAGGAAAATCAATCATGCCGCCCAGCGCATACGGACCGATCAACATGCCCGACGCCAGCTCACCGAGCACGGTCGGCATCTTCAGGAAACGCTGAAACAAGAATCCGCCGACCTTCGCCGCAATAATGATAACCCCGAGCTGCAGAATCAGCAGCATCATCAGGTGGGTAATCCCATGTCCCGACGCCTCCGTTAAATGCTCAGAACCCGCAAGAGTATGAACCGCATTCGTGACGACGTGGACGGTATTGGTCGGCATAGCTATTTCCCGGTTAGAAGCTCATAAATCTCAGCGTGGGTTTTGGCGGCAAGCAGCTTTTCGCGCTCCGCCGGCTGGCTGATCAGGCGGCTCACTTCCGCCAGAAACTGCATGTGCGGACCGGCCCGCTTGATCGGCGAAAGCGTCATGATAAAGATGGTGCAGGGCAATCCATCCATCGAATCAAAATCGACGCCCTCTTTCTGGAGACCGACAGCGGCAATCAACTGTTTCACGGAATCGGTTTTCCCATGCGGAATCGCCACGCCGTTCTGCATTCCGGTCGACATCTTGGCCTCGCGGTCCTTAATAGCCTCCAGAATCGTTTCGCGATCGGAAATCTTTCCTGCAGCCACCAGACGATCCACCATTTCCTCAAGGATTCCCGCCTTCGTATTCGCCTTCAGATCCACCCAGACAGCATCCGCTGCCAATACTTTTTTCAGATTCATCGTACCCACGCCCCAGAGTTGGCAATAAATGGGTGAATTGTGGTCAAGATCAACACAAGGTCAACAGTTTTCTGATGACGGGATGCATGTAGAACGCTCTGAACGGGCCCCGGATAACAACTCCTTACTCCTGCTAGTATTTTTTACTACAAACAAAAATAACTTTTATATTTTTTGACTTAACAAGAAAACTGCCTAGTATGCACTACGTACTTTAGTCGGATCAGAGAAGCGGCCCGGACGCAGTACACCTTAACGAAACGACCTGAACATGTATGAAATTGACAATACTAATGGTGCCCTGATTGTGAAATTCAAAGGCAACTTTGACTACAGCACGATCAAGCGCATTCTCTATCATGAGATCAGCATGCCGGAGTTCTTTAAACAGAACGACATCTGGCTTGTCGGGACGCATCGTACCAATATCCGTCTCGGTGAAATTCAGGAAATCGTGGATGATTTCGGCAACCTATGCCCGGGCGAGCGCCTGCGGGACAAACGTATTGCCATCGTTGCGCAACCCGGCCTCACATCGGCCTTTCTTCAGTTACTGGCTAACGGACTGGATCGGCGGCTGCCGTTGCTATGCTCCGTGTTTGATGCACTGGAGGATGCCGAAAACTGGATCGGCGCGACAAAAAGCCGCGTGGCCTAATCCTCTCCGGAAGGAAGATCGGACTCGTTATCCTTCCGCCCATGCACCTTCCACTCATCGATGCGGGTCAAAATCCAAAGTGATGCGCCGGACCGATAGGCCGCCCTGCTGATCATGTGCGCAGCCACCGGAGCGGTCAGCAGGAAGAATGCGATTACCAGAATGCCTTTTGACGTCACCGTGATCGTATTGAAATGAATCATCATGCCGATTGTGATGGCGCTCACCCCGACCGTTCCAGTTTTGGTTGCGGCATGCATGCGCGTGAATAGATCGGGCAGGCGCAGGATACCGGCGGTCGCAACCAGCGTGAGCAGGCCGCCGATAAGCAGGAAAACGGATGCAAAAATTTCCCGGATCATGATGCCCCGCCTTTCTGGATATAGATAGCCAGCGCCACGGTTCCGACAAAGGAGAGCAGTGCTATGCTGATGGCTGCCGGCACATAGTAAAACGAACCGGACTGCACGCAGTGCGTCAGAATCAGTGCCACCACAATCGTCGCCGCCATGTCCAGCGCAATCACGCGGTCGGCCAGCGTGGGCCCGAGCACAACACGCACGAAACAACCGCAGAAGGCGATCAGCAATATAAAGATGACAATGGAACAGACAACTTCGATCATGACTACCTCAACAGCTCCAGCAGGCGGCGCTCCAGCCCGTCCTTGATTTCCTGCCGCAGATCATCCGGATTCACCACATACATTGCATGAATATAAAGTGTCTTGCGATCCGGAGAAACATCCAGACTCAGGGTTCCCGGCGTGAGTGATATAATATTGGCGAGCATGGTGATTTCCAGATCCGATTCCGCATCCAACGGAATTCCAATCACGCCGGGTCGCATCAGCGGGAGCGGCTTTACGACATCCTGCGCCACGCGCCAGGTCGACACCAGCAGCTCACGAATAAAAATCAGGACAAATCGAATGAGCTGCACCGATTTCCGGAAATAGGAACTCTTCCGGTCGTGAACCGGATAAAGCAGGGTCAGCGCCAGATAGCCCAGCACAAAACCGGTTCCGAGCGTTCCCAGCGAGAGCCGGCCGACCAGCAGGGCCCACAGGAGGGAAATCAGGACGTTGTAGACAAATAACGACATCGATCAACCGCCTCCCAATACCGCCTGAATGTAGGCATCGGAATTCATCAACTGATCGGCCGCGGTCTGCGCATAATCAAAGACCGGCCCCGCAAAAATACCCAGTCCGACGGCCAGCAGTGTAAAGGCAATCATCGGCGAAAGAAATGCCAGCCACTTCCCGCCGGAAGCCGTGATGCGATCCGGAAGAGGTTCCGGTGCCGGCTTCCAGAATACATAGGTCCAGATCTTCACCATGGAGTAGAGCGTCAACAGGCTGACGCCCAGCGCCACCGCCACGATCACCCATGCCCCGCGGTTCAGACCGGCTAATATCAATGTAAACTTGGCAAAGAATCCGGAGAGCGGCGGCACTCCGGCCAGCGACATCGCCGAAATAATGAAGAGCACCGAGAGTCCCGGTCGCTCCTTATACAGCCCGCCGAGTTCATGCAGGTCATAGGTTCCCTTGATGCGGCGGATGGCGCCGGCGACCAAAAACAGGTTGGTTTTCACGATAATGATGTGAATCAGGTAGATGATGGTTCCGGTAAGTGCCAAAGGCGTGAAAAGACCGAGCCCCATGATGACGTAGCCGATCTGACTGACAATGTGAACCGCCAGAATCTTGCGCATCTCATATTGCGCGGCCGCTGCCAGCACACCCGAAACCATGGTCAGTCCGGCGCCGGTCAGGATAAGCACATGAAGGAAGTCGGGATCGGTGATGAAAATTAGCGTAAAGACACGAATCATCGAATACGCGCCCACCTTGGTTAAGAGACCGGAGAAAAGCGCGGTAACGGCCGCCGGCGGCGTCGGATAACTGGCCGGCAACCAGAAATAGAGCGGAAACATGCCGGCCTTGATTCCGAAGGCCATCATGAACATAACCGCAACCATCGTAACCAGCCCGCCTCGATCTCCCTGCTGAACTACGTGTGCAAGCTCCGCCATATTCAGCGTTCCAGCCATGCCGTAGAGAATCCCGATCCCGGCCAGAAACAGGGCCGACGAAAGCAGATTGAGCGTTACATACTTGATCGAGCCCTCAAGCTGCGGCTGCTCTCCGCCGAGGGCCAGCAGAATGAAGGACGCCGTCAAAAGCACCTCGAACCAGACATACAGGTTAAAAAGGTCGCCGGTAACAAAAGCGCCGTTAACGCCCATCAGCAGAATCAAACTCAGCGGAAAAAAGCCGAACCGGATACGCTCGGTATCGAGATCGAAGCAGGCATAGATGAAAACACTGACCGCCAGCAGCCCGGAAAGTACCAGCATGACGCACGAGAACATATCGGCCGCCAGCGTGATTCCATACGGCGCCGCCCAGTTGCCGACATTCATGACCGCCACGGATCCATCGCGCGTTTGGGCCAGCAGGCCGATGGAGGCCCCGAGAACCAGCACGGAAAACAGCAGAGCAACCCCCTTCTGCGCCGCCAAATGCGTGCGCAACAGCATGCAAAATACGGCGCCGCACAAAGGTAACAGGATGGGTAATGCGGGAAGAAGCGTCATGTGTCGGTCTCCTTCAACTGGTCCACATCATCCGTTCCGACCGTCTGATAGGTCCGCAAAAACAGCACCAGCGCAAACGCCGTGACCGCGAAACTGATCACAATCGCCGTAAGAATCAGCGCCTGCGGCAGCGGATCCGCCGGAATCTGAGCAAATGCGGCATCGCCTTCGGCCAGGATCGGAGCCCCGCCCTGGCGCAGGCCGCCGGCGGTAAAGATGAGCAGGTTGGCACCATGGCTGATAAGCGCCAGCCCGATAATCAGCTGGACAAGATTACGCCGCATCATCAGATACAGGCCGCACCCGTAAAGCGTTCCAACCACAATTGCCAGCACGATTTCCATGCTACTGCTCCTCCCCCAGCGCAAAGACCAGCGTCAGCACAACGCCCAGCACCACAAAATAGACGCCGATATCAAAGATCAGCGGCGTTCCGATATCCAGATGCACGCCCGATGGCAAAGTCAGCATCCACCAGGTTCCAGTCAGGTAGGCATGCCCGGAAAAAAGCGGAGGAATACCGCTGATCAGGGCGAGGGCCAGTCCGGCGGCCGTGACATCGCGCGGGTCGGAACGCAGGATACGGCGCGCATCGGAAACACTGAAGGCCAACGCATAGAGCGAGAAGGCCGACCCGGCAAACAGTCCGCCGACAAATCCGCCACCCGGAAAATGATGCCCGCGAAAAAGCAGATAGATCGAAAAAACCAGCAGCGGCGGGAACATGTAGCGCGTCGCCGTGCGCAGGATTGTGGAGCTCATGATTCACCTCCCTTTTCGGGACGCAGTTTCAGCAGGGCATAGCCGCCGAGCGCCGCAATCGTTAGCACCGTGATTTCACCCAGCGTATCGAGTGCCCGGAAATCAACCAGAATCACATTCACCACGTTCCGGCCATGTGCCTCTTTATAACTGTGCTCCAGATAATAGTCCGAAACCGGCGTGGGGGTGTGCACATGCAGCGCGGCAATCACCAAAAGCGTTACCGCCACACCGACCCCCACCGAAAGCACGGCATCGATCGCCCGTGTCCGCTTCAGCGAACCATGCTTGAACGTCGGTAGATGATAAAATGCCAGCGCCATCAGGATTACGGTCAGCGTTTCAATCACCAGCTGAGTCATGGCCAGGTCCGGCGCCCCGAAAAAGGAAAAGAGCAGCGCAATGCTGTAACCCACCACGCCCATCGAAAGAATCGACCGCAACCGCGAGCGGGAGGAGACGGTGACCAGCGCCGCAAGAATCATGAGCACGGCCACCAGCGCAATCCGCACCGAAACCGGGGAAAGCTCTTCCAGTCCATGGAAACCGCCGGCGCGATAAAAGGCCGCTCCCACCAGTACCACGACCGCAATGACGGTAATCCGGATATAATCGCGCAGAATGCCGGTCTGCAACAACCGCGTCTGCCAACCCGCAAAGCGCAGCACCGATTTCAGCAACAGCGAATAGACGGCGTCCGGCCCCGCCTTGACCAACGGATGGAGGCGCAGTGCCGTCTTCAGGAAAACGGGCCGCACAAAGTAGCAGCCGATGCCCAGCAGCAACGTGGCGATACTGATCAGCAGATATTGATTAAAGCCTGCCCAGAGATGCAAATGCACGTGCAGCGCATCCCCTGCAATCGCCGACGCCGCCGGCTCAACCAAAGCATGCCCGATGGTACCGCAGAAAAAGGCGAGCAGCAGTGAACCGCCGCCCAGTACCATCGGCCCGATTCGCATCGACCACGGCATTTCATGCGCATGCAGACCTTCCGGCATGTGACCCAGAAAGGGTTTAAAGCCGACTGATATTCCGACCAGCACATAGGCGGCGCCGCCGGCTACGGTTGCAACGATCAGCAACGGATAGTGCCCCAATGCGTGCAGCCAGCTCTCTTTGGCAACAAATCCGAAAAACGGCGGGAAACCGCCCATCGAAAGTCCGGCCAGCATGGCGAAGACAAAAGTAAAGGGCATCGCCTTGCGCAGGCCGGCAAGTTTGTCGACCGATGTTTCCCCGCCGGTTTCGTGGGTGATTCCGCCGGCGACCATAAACAGGGCGGCCTTGTAAAAGGCGTGGGCGAGCACAAAGGCGGTCATCGCCTTGATCGTCTCTTCGGTTCCGACCCCGAGAAGCATGACCATGGCGCCCAGCGCCGAGACGGTCGTATAGGCCAGCAGCCGTTTCAGTACATGCTGTCCCACTGCCAGAAAGGCGCCGGACAAAAAGGTGATCAGACCGACTCCCGTCAGGATCATGGTCCACTCCGAGGTACCGCTCAGCGCCGGATGAAGGCGGGCCAGCAGATAGACGCCGGCTTTCACCATGGTCGAAGAGTGCAGGTAGGCACTGGCCGGCGTCGGCGCCTGCATCGCGTTCGGCAGCCAGAAATGAAACGGAAACTGGGCCGATTTGGTGAATGCCCCGATGCAGACCAGAATCAGAATCGGCAGATAGTGCGGATGTTCCCGGAGCGCGGCGCCGGACTCGATAATGTCCGAAAGCAACCAGCTCCCGGTCGCATTGACCGTCAGGACCAAACCCGCCAGCAGGAAGAGGCCGCCGAGTACCGTTACCAGCATCGCCTGAAGCGCCGCCGCTCTGGCCGCTTCGCTCTCATGATTAAAGCCGATCAGAAGATAGGAGGTAAAGCTGGTCAGCTCCCAGAAGATAAAGACCAGCAACAAATGATCTGCGAGCACGACGCCAAGCATCGAGGCCATGAACGCAATGATATACATCATGAAGCGCCCCTGCTGCGGATGCCCCTTAAAATAACCCTGCGTATAGATCACAATCAACGAACCGATGCCGCTGATCAGCAGGGCAAACAGCAGGGAAAGTCCATCCAGCCGGAAAGCCGCCTCCAGCCCGAGCCCTTCCACCCAGGTAAAGCGCTGCACGACCGGATGCCCGTGCATGACCTCCGGAAGACGCGCAAAAAGCCAGTAGACCATCGCCAGCGGAGCCGGCAAAAGCAACACCCCGGTGTGCCGGGGAAAAAACCGATACACAAACGGTGCAGCCACCGCGGCCAACAGGCATATGGATATGAGCCAGAGCATTACCGAGCGACGCCCCCCGCTCCGAAAGGACAGCAAACCATCTTGTTACCTGCTGATACAAAAAGCATTACAAAATCCTCAAAAGGCATAAATCGACCGATTCATAATCCTCTAAACCACATACCCACTCGGCCATATCGCCGCCGCTCAGCGAAATGGAAACAGATAAAAGATCGGCGCGCAAGCTGGAAGGCGACAAATGTACACATAATACGATCATCTTTCTCCGAATACAACTTATGCGCACTGTTATATTCATTAGACCCCTGTAAACATTGGTTTTTATGCTTTTTTGCATTTGCCATACCCTCTTGAATACCCTAGTACTTTCCAATCACTGAATCGGCACGGAGTCGAACAGTTAATGTGCAATTAATCAGGACCAGATTGAGGAGAATACAAATGGGAAAACCTATGACCAAATCGCAGATCATCGCAGCTGTTGCCGAAAAGGCTGACATTTCCAAGGCACAGGCTAAGGATGCTCTCGACGCCCTCGCAACGCTCGCTTACGAAGGTGCAGCTGACGGATTCACCGTTCCCGGTATTGGCAAGCTCGTCAAGGTTGAGCGCGCTGCACGTAGCGGCCGCAACCCGGCTACCGGCGAAACCATCCAGATTCCGGCGAAGACGGTTCTCAAGTTCCGTATCGCTAAGGCTGCCAAGGACGCAGTACTCTAATTTGCGGAATCTTCGCAACGCACCGTCCTGCCTACCGGCAGGACGGTCAATTTCAGATGAAATATCTAAAAATCATCCTTTTGCTGGCCTCAGCGTCAGCCACCCTGCTGCTCAGCGGCTGCGTTCACAACGATACCTATGTGGATGACGAGGAATACTCGAGCATGCCTTGGGCAACGCCCGAAACATGGGAAGCCGCACCAAGCCTTCCCGGCATGTCCCCCGGCTACTAGGCCGAATCAATTTCACGCCCGCTCAACTGCGGGCTTTTTTGTTCATGAAAATTTGCCGGATCATTTTTCTCCTGCTTGCTACCGCCACCGTACTGGCCATCTGCGGCTGTTTTTCCGACGAGTATGTCGACCCGGAAGACCAAAAATATTCCGGCCGATCCTGGACGGATCCCGTAGACAACACGCAAACCTTTCCCGGATTTTCCGGCCCCGGAACTTACTGATTCTTCCGCCCGATTCCCGGAACGCGGGTACAACCGCGAATATCCTTTCCAATCCGAACGCAGTCTGGAAACCTAGCGCGCTGTAATCAAGGGAGAGTGCAAGGCTGTGGCAAGATTCATTATAAAAGGCGGGAACCCGATCGGCGGAACGTTTCATCCGCGCGGAAACAAGAATGCGGTACTGCCCATGCTGGCCGCCTGCGTGCTGACCGATGAGCCGGTGATTCTGCACAACGTTCCGCTCATCAACGATGTAAAGGTCATGCTCGAGCTACTGGAAAGCATCGGCGTCGATGTTTTGCTGAATGACCACACGGTTACGCTTTGCGCCAAAGGGCTGCGCACCACGGAGCTCAACCGCGACCTCTGCGCCAAAGTGCGCACCTCCATTCTGCTGGCCGGACCGCTTACAGCCCGTCATGGAGGCGCAACCATCTATCCTCCCGGCGGCGATGTGATCGGACGCCGGCGCCTCGACACACACTTTTACGGCCTCCGGTCGCTGGGTGCGGAAATTATCACCGACACCGCCTATCGCTTTCAGGCCGGACCGCTGCATGCGTGGCCGATGGTGTTTGACGAAGCCAGCGTGACCGCCACGGAAAACGTGCTGATGGCCGCGACGCTCGCGAAAGGCATTTCCACTATTTATAATTCCGCCTGCGAACCGCATGTGCAGGATCTGGCGCATCTGCTGAATACCATGGGCGCCGATATTTCAGGTATCGGCACCAATAATCTGACGATTAACGGCGTAAAAAACCTGCATGGCGCGGAATATACTGTTCAGCCTGACTATATCGAAGTCGGCAGTTACATTACGGCATCCGTCGTGACCGGGGGATCAATCGCCATTCCGAATGCCGGCGAACCGCGCACCCTGCAGGTGATGCAGCGCGCATTTTCCAAGCTCGGCGTGGAATGGACCCGCGACGGGCACGATTTAATGGTTCCGCAACAGCCCGATCGCATGATCCGGCCGGATGAAGGCAATGCCACGCCGAAAATTGAAGATGGAATCTGGCCGGCGTTTCCGTCCGACCTGATGAGCGTCTGCATCGTACTGGCTACCCAGACCCGGGGAACCGCCCTGTTTTTTGAGAAAATGTTCGAAAGCCGCATGTATTTTGTCGACCACCTGATGGGTATGGGCGCCAATATTATTCAGTGCGACCCGCACCGCGTCGTTGTCGTCGGCCCCACCCGGCTCAAGGGAAGCACCCTGACCAGCCCGGATATCCGCGCCGGCATGGCCATGCTGATTGCCGCCTGCTGCGCGGAGGGTGAAAGCGTAATCAATAATGCCCAGGTGATCGATCGAGGATATGAGGCAATTGAAGATCGACTTGCCGCGCTCGGCGCGGATATTCTGCGTAAAGAATAGAAATATAAACCACAAAGACACCATGAACACCAAGCATTCCCCTTCGTGACCATTTGTGTTCTTTGAGCGCCTTTGTGGTAAAAAAATAAAGGAAGAGAGAAATGGCATTCCCGAAGACATTCTACCGCTGGCGGCCGCATCCTTGGCATGGTCTTGAACCGTGCGACAATAAAATCGATGTCGTTAACGCTTATATCGAAATGACTCCGTTTGATGCGGTTAAGTATGAAGTGGATAAAACCACCGGCTACCTGCGGGTTGATCGCCCCCAGCTGACTTCCTCCATGACACCGACCCTGTACGGCTTTATTCCCCAGACCTATTGCTCGGTCCGCGTCCAAAGCCTCTCCCCGACGTCGGAAAAAGGTGATGGCGATCCATTGGATATCTGCGTGATAACGGAGCGTCCGATTAACCGGGGCGAAGTGATCCTGCGTGCACGTGTGATCGGCGGCCTGCAGATGGTCGACAGCGGCGAAGCCGACGACAAAATCATTGCCGTTCTCGACAATGATCAGTTCTGGAAGAGCGCAGATGATATTGATGACATTCCACCGGCCCTGCTTGAACGCCTGCGTCACTATTTTGCGACCTACAAGCTCGTTCCCGGCGAACCCTCGGATGTAAAGATTGAAAAAATCTACAACCGGGAACATGCAATGGCCGTCATTGACGCCGCCATGGAAGACTATACCGAGCAGTACGGTTAAGATGAGCGCGGCGTCATCGTCGCGTTTAAATTTTCTTCCGTGCGACCAGCGCAAAGACCGCCAGCGCAATCAGCCCTGCGTTGCGGATGATGTTGATCCAGCTTAACGGATCTTCATCGGCAGCCCGCCCGAAACAACCGCAACCGAATGCGGTTCCGCGGATCAGACTGATACCGATTGCCGCCGTAAAGAGCACGAGCAGCACCAGTACAATCCAAAGCGCCGCCGGCCGGAAGCGCGGAATGAACAGCAGACAGACGGCGCAGACGGCTTCCAGCCATGGCAGATAGATTGCGGCCGGATTGACCAGAAATCCCGGAAGCAGGTGGAACCGATAGACCGAAACGGCAAAGTCGGAGGGATATAAAAGCTTGTGGAAGCCCGACAGCAAAACCGCCGCCAAAACGACCGACGCGATCCAGTAGATCAGCCGATAGATTTTACGATCACGCGTCATTCGACGGCCTCTCCAAACGTCTTCCAGCTGTCAAATCCGTCAATAAACAGCGTCAGGTTGGATACGCCCATGCTTTTCAGCTCGGCCGACAGCAGCAGCGCATCGTCGCATTCACGATTACTGCAATAGACGACCAGCTCCTGATCGGAATCCGTCCACTCCATGATTTGCTCGAAGTGTTCATCCAGCGCTTCAAACGGAAGCGAAACCGCATCGGGAATATGCCCGGCGGTATAATCCGTTTCAGAGCGCGCATCGACAAAAAGAGCCTCCTCGTCGGCATGGAGCTTTTTAGCCCCCGAAAACGGAACCACACGTATCCGCAGGTCTTTCGCTCGCGACTCAACCTGATGTGACCAGTCCTGTACCCACGGAATCTTTCGCGGATGAACCGTGTTGGCCAGCACCGCAAGAAAACCACTAACGAACAGAATCAATCCAATCTGTCTGATAGTGGTTTTCATTTGATGTAAATGCGACGCAAGGCGTCGCATCTATGCTATTCCTCGGCCGGGTTTTCCGGAGCCGCTTCTTCCGAAGAAACTTCCGCCTCCACAACCGGAGCTTCACCCGCGACCGTTTCCTGCGCTTCAGCACTCTCTTCTTCCGGCTCAAGAATAGCGGCGGAAACCAGCTTGTCGCCTTCCTTGAGGTTAAAGAGCCGAACGCCCTGGGTATTCCGACCGATCACGCGCAGATCGCTGGCACCGATGCAGATCATCTGTCCGCCTTCCGAAATAAGCATCAGGCGATGTTCATCCGTAACCGCATGAGCACTCACCACCTTGCCGTTACGCTCCGTGGTCTGAATGCTGATGATGCCCTTGCCGCCGCGCGACTGCAGGCGATATTCATCGAAGCTCGTACGTTTACCGTACCCGTTTTCGGTGATGGCCATCATCGTGGCTTCATTGTTCACGATTTCAACGGTAACGACTTCATCGTCGCCTTCGAGCCGGACCCCGCGAACGCCGCGAGCCACGCGACCCATCGGACGGGCATCCTGCTCCCGGAAAC
>JAFGVP010000085.1 GCA_016937945.1 Pontiellaceae bacterium
CTGCAGGCACTCTATGATGCCGACGCAAACGATCCGAAAGCAGAAACCCTGACCCGGCTGCTGCACGATCAGGCCGTGATTGCCTCCGGTGCCAAGCTCACGGATCCGGCCGGCTTTGCCGCCCGCCTCAACGAAGTGCTGGCCGGCTGATCGCCATCAAACTCACCCCAAGAAGCCCCGCCTTGTTCGCGGGGCTTTTTGTTGAACGGAATTCGCCTCTTTGAGCGTTAATTTCACCCTTGCACTTCATCCGGCAAAGGCATAGTGATAGTTGCAGGGATTAGAACGATCCTGCGGGGAGAATATCTATGTGGTATTATATTCAGAACAATGAGCGGCAGGGACCGGTGGATGAAAATGCTGTTGATGAGCTTGTCGCTCAGGAAATAATTACGCGCCAAACCCTAGTCTGGAAGGAAGGCATGGCCGACTGGAAACCGGCGGTCGAGACTGAACTTTCAACCCGTTTCAAGGAGGCCCCGGATATCCCCGCTCCGGCGGTGCCGATTCCTAGTGAGTCACAGAAAGACGAGCCTTACGTTCCTGCGACCTATACGCCGGACTCCTTCAGGAAATACTGGCTGTGGCTGGCATGGTTGCAGGGGATTGGATACCCGCTTTGCCTGCTCTTCATCGGCATAATTCCTCTGGTCGCCGGCGCCGTACTGGAATACATTATGATATACCGTTTATGGACGATTATTCAGGATGGAAAGGCACAAACAAGCCCGGGAAAAGCAGTAGGATTTCTCTTTATTCCGTTCTTTAATTTATACTGGGCCTATGTGGCCTACGTCGGATTAGCTCAGGACATGAATCGCTTCTGTGAGAACAGAAATATCAGCGGCCCCCGTGTCAGTGAAGGACTTGCTCTTGCCTATTTTATCCTGTGGATATGCTGTTCGCTGCTGACCCTTGTCCCTTACATCGGCTTCTTCGCAGGGATTGCCAGTGTGATACTGACGATCATTCTGATGAAACAGTATACCGATCTGGGCATCGAGATTCTGAAGGCGGACAGGACAGAGGGCTAGCCGCAATTAAAATCCGGACAGCTGATAAAATAACGTAAAACTAGACGATCTCCGCCATGATCGATTCGACGGCTGCATAGTTTTCGGGAATAAACTGCTCCGCCCGAATACCGGCTTCGCGTGCGGCATGGATATTTTCAGGAAGATCATCAACAAAGAGACAGTCTTCGCCGGACACACCCAGTTCCTGAAGCACATGCCGATAGATATCCGGGTGCGGCTTTCTTACGCCCATCTGATAGGAAAGAAACAGGCCAGTCGCTCCATCGAAGAATCCGGGCCAGTTCTTCTCAATCGCATCCATATGATGCTTGGCAATATTACTGAGCGTATAAACGGCGGCGCCGGACTCGATCGCAGTCCGAAACAACCGGAATCCCACTTCGTTGCGCGTAAACAGATCGGCCCATACATTCACCAAATCCGCTTCGGCCCAGGACAGACCTTTGGAGTCATTCAGATATTCCACCCATTCGGCGTCGGAGATCAGCCCCTTTTCCACCTTGTCTCGCATGTCGAGATCCTGCCCCGAAAACGGAACGATAGGACGCCCTGAATGCGCCGCATGGACCTCGTAAAGCCGTTCAAACTGGAAATCGACCAATACATTCCCGATATCAAATAAAATTGTTTTCATGCCGCCACGGTTCCAGAGCGCTCCCTGATCCGCAACTCCATTCTTTCCGGAATGTGTCCCCGGCAATTTGCTTGCCTGCAACTCTCGCTTCGCCTATCTCTTTAACGACTTTTATCCAGACCACAAAGGGGCTTTCACATGTTTTTAGTTTACGGCGTACGGCAGTATGGCAAGGCCAATGCACGCGAGCGTTTCGGAGTGTGTAATTCATGCGGACGGACCGCCATTCTTGAAACCTATGATACCGCGCGGTTTTTTCATCTCTACTGGCTTCCGTTGATTCCGATCGGGCATGAACGAATCATTGACGCCTGTCCGCTTTGCGACAAGTGCCACAAAATGTCCTCCTTAAAGTATAAACGGCGGAAGAAGAAAAATGACACCTCGCTGATGGAACGCCTTCGCGAGACGCCGAATGATCCGGAGTTGATCTGCGAGGCGATGCAGCACTGGTCCTTCTACAAGGACGATGAGAGTTTTGAAAGAATGGCGACGCTTGCCCTGTCTCGAATGAGCGGCGACGCGAAGGTGATCAAGTCGACGGCCATTGGTTATTATCGATTGGGACGCTTTTCCAAGGCGCAGGAGATCGCTCGTAAACTTCCGGAATCGGATCCGGCCCGGCAGGAGCTGATTGAAACGGCCGAAGCACATATCGAAACCGGAGATGGTGAAACGGGTCGGCCAACAAAGAAATCGGGCATCACTATTTTCCTCCCGTATCTGGTTCCCCTGCTGATCATCATCGCCATCTGCGGCAGCATGTTTTCCGAAGCCCACACAGCGGGTAAGGCCCGGGCAATCTGGCTGGTCAACGGCTCCCTATGTCCCTACAAAGTTCAGATCGACGACAAGGAATACGTCATCAAGAAACAGGCCGTCCGGACAATCACCCTGCCGATGGGACAGCATCATGTGCAGATCAAAGACACCCGCTTCCCGATGGAGCCCGTTACATTTGAATATGATGTTTCCTTCATCGACCGTCTGAACGACAACAAGACGCTGGTACTTAATCCGGACGGACTGGCATTCCTGACGATCGAACACGTCCCCTACATTGACGAAAACAGCCATGCAGAGGCTGAATCGCGTTATGAATACCTGTTCGGAAAAACATGGTACATCCTGCCTGCCATCGATTATGCCTTCCGGAGTATTCCGGATAACGTTCCCATGCCATCCGGCGTGAACGTCACCTACAAATCGCAACTCAGTCTGTATGAGCCGGAAAGCTATATTGAAACCCTGAATGCGCTTTACAATAACGACGGTGAAGACACCGTCCGCCAATTCGCAAAAACCGCCCTGCGACTCGATCCGGAAAGCCCGGATGTCATGTGGCTGCTGTCCATCGCCCAGGGTACCAATGATCTTGAGTCCATTGATCTGATGAACTCCGCCCTGTCGGAACGGCCGGTACTGATCGACTGGCACCGTTATTATCAGGAAGCCGAAGCAAATAAGGATCCAGAAAAAGATCGGATAGCCGAATATCAGGCCCTGCTCGATGCGGAACCGGGAAATCCGGCCCTGCTGTATCTGCGCGGAAGAATTGAACCGGACTATGAAACAGCACAGCAGTATTATCTTCGATCCGAAGAGGGAACCGGCTGCGGCGGATATGGATATTATGCCGCCGCCTACAACCTGATGTACCGCATGCAGTATCGAGACGCGCACTCGCTGCTGATCAAAGCCATGACGAATGATCATGCACAGGCGCGCTTCGGCTCCCTGTACGACGCCTCCTGCCTCGCTACGCACTCCTACCAACCGCTCATCGAATCCATTCAGAAACAGAAATGTGTTCAGCCCGAAAACGGAGAGCTGGTTGCTCAGGAAGTCCGATTCCTGCATCTTCAGGAAAAGCACGACGAAGCCAAACGGGTGATAAAAACCTACTATTCGATCAATCTAAACTGGATGGATGCTGCGACACGGACCGAATGGCAGACCTATTATGATGCTATTGCGGATTATATCGCCGGCGACATCCCGGCTTACCTCGCAAAGCTTCAGAACGTGCTTCCGGAACAGGCTGAATATCAGAACGCCTTTCACAAAGGCGAAATACAAAAGGTGATGGATCTGCTGACCGAAGCCGGAAACACAGACTTTACCAGCTACCTGCTGGCTTATGCCGCAGCCATGCAGCATGACCAGATGGACGTAGCGGAAAAGGCGCTTCAAACGGCGGTCAACCTGCTCGAAGCCCGGTTCGACATTCTGCCGTTCATCAACAACCTGGCGGTCGCCCCCGAAGAACTGGAAGTCGCCGAAATCCTTCCGGAGGAAAAACTATACGTTGCACTCGCATTGGGATGCCTGCATTCAGACAAGCAGGATGCCTATTTTGAAATCGCGAACAAATGCAACTACAGCCCCTACTTCCCGAAGCACCTCATCAAAAAGCTTATACGGTAATCGGAGTCGAGCACATTTATTCAAACAGGTTCCCGGGATTCAGGCGGAACTCCGGGTCAAAGAGTTTTTTTAAGGCCCGCATTTTCCGAATGCCTGAGTCTCCGAACATGAGCTGAAGGAATGCCGTTTTTCCTTTTCCGATGCCGTGTTCGGCGGAGACAGATCCTCCCCACCCGACAATCTGCCGCGCCCACTCCAGATAAAGCGTCTGGCCTCGCTCATATTCTTCCAGACTGCGCGGCAGAATATTAACATGAACATGGTTATTTCCAATGTGGCCAAAGATCACATATTCCATCCCAGCCGATTCCAGCCCGTCATGATACATCTGCATAACCTCCTCGAGCCGCTCATCCGGCACGGACATATCGGTGCCGAGTTTGGTCAGCCCGGGAACCGATTTCCGGCGTTCACCAATCAGCAGATTGACCGATTCAGGAATAGCATGACGAAAGTTTTTGAGCGTTGCGATTTCATAATCGCCCTCCGCAAACCAGCAATCAACCGCATGCGACTCAATATATTCAACCACCCGGTCCGGCGCCTCGCCCTCAAATTCAAAATAGATCGCCGTGTGATATACCGAGTGCAACTCCGGCAATTCGGAAAAAGCAGGCCGTTCCGCTTTCATCCGACGTAACAGATCAAGCGCGTTTGCATCAAAAAACTCAATGGCTGTAGGCAGGGTGCACCAGTCGGTGTCGCGCAGAAACCGCACGAAAGCCAACGAATCGCTCTCGGAAGAAAAAAATGCGGTCAGGCCCACCATCCGGTCCGGCGCCGGCTTAAGTTGCAGTTCGATTTCCGTAACAATGCCGAGCGTTCCTTCGGAACCGATAAACAGGTCGACCAGATCCATGTCCGGCTTCACAAAATATCCGGCGGCGTTTTTTACATCAGGAGCGGGAATTTCGGGCAACGATCCAGCCACATGCCCGGCACGGAAGGAATAACCGCTTGCCCTGTGCATGCCGCGTTCAACCCGGACGACCTTGCTGTCCGCCAGCACCACTTCCAACGCATGGATCCAGCCGCGTACCGAACCATAACGGAAAGATCGCGCGCCGGATGCATTATTGGCCACCATGCCGCCGATCAAGGCCGATGTTTCGGTAAGGTCCGACGGAAAAAACAGACCGGAGCCGGACAGCGCAGCACGGATATCCACCAGCGCGGCTCCGGGTTGTACGGTCATCTTATCCCCTACGATTCCGCAGATCGCATTCATTCGCGAAAGGTTCAGGATCAGCCCGCCGTCCGGCACGCATCCGCCGGTGATTCCGGTCCGGCCACCCTGAATCGTCACCGGCCAGTTATTCTCCGAGGCAAGGCACAGCGCCTCGCAAACCTCGTCGGAAGAACGGGGAAATGCAATCCGCTCCGCCCGCCCTTCGCGACGTGATTCGTCGTGCAGAAAATCCTGATACTCATCGTCTATCTCGAGAATCTTCATACGCGGCGAGCCTTTGTCGTAAACTAGAAACGTTCGTCATCGCGAAGGTAGCGCCACTGCCCCATGGGCAGATTACCGAGCACCACCTTGCCGATCCGGATCCGTTTCAAGCCGACCACCTTGATGCCGACCAGCTCGCACATGCGTCGGATCTGCCGCTTCTTCCCTTCGTGCAGGATAAACTTCAGCTGATCACTGTTCTGCCAGCTCACCTGCGCCGGCTTGAGCGGCTTTCCATCCAGCTCCAAACCATGGTTCAGCAGCTTTAGTCCTTCGTTCGACAGCCGGCCTTCAACCCGTACGAGGTATTCCTTATCAACATCCGAATCTTCGCCGATAATCCGGCGCGCAACGCGTCCATCCTGCGTCAGCACCAGCAAACCGTTGGAATCGATATCCAGCCGCCCGGCCGGCGCCATGCCTCGTAGCTGCGCCGGATGAAATTTGCGGGGCAGCCGGTCATCCCGCCAGCGAGTCTGCTGAGAAATCAGCGAAACGGCGGCCTTATGCCCGTCCTCCGGCTGGCCGGACACATAACCGATCGGCTTATTGATCAGGATCGTGGCCTGCGCATCGCGCCGTTTCCTTCCGGCATCGGCCAGCTCAATCCGGACATCCGGCGCCACCTTGGTTCCCAGTTCGGAAACCACTTCGCCGTCAACAAGTACCAGCCCTCGCTCAATATACCGATCCGCCTCGCGCCGGGAACACATTCCCCGCGCCGCCATGATTTTTGATAAACGTTCTTTTTCCATTCTATTTTTTCCAGAATCCGGGAAGGAAGAGGATGAGTACGGTGTAGAGTTCAAGCCGGCCCAGCAGCATCAGGCAGGTTAGAAAGGCCTGCCCGGCATGAGGAATAGCCGCATAGTTCTGCGTGGCGCCCACGGCGTCCAGCCCCGGGCCGATATTTCCGAGCGTGGCTATCACGGACGTGGCCGCGGTTTCCAGATTCGGCGTAAAAAAGGTCATCACAAACGAACCGATTGCAAAGATCAGGACAAATATCGCGAAAAACGCCGCGATGTGGGAAATAATCTCCTGCTCAACCGGCTTGCCGCCCAGCTTCATCTGAATCACCGACGACGGCCGCATGAACAGTTTCATCTCTCGCACCATCTTCTTGAACATGATGAATATGCGGACAATTTTCATGCCGCCGCCGGTTGAGCCGGCGCAACCGCCGACAAACATAATGAGGACCATCAGCAGTCTGGAGGCGTTCGGCCACGTATCAAAATCGGCGGTACAGAACCCGGTGGTAGTGATGATCGAGGTTGTCGTGAAGGCGGCGTCACGCAGACTGCGTCCGAACGGCGAAATTCCGTGTGACCAGATATTGAATGTGACAAACAACGTAACACCGATGATCAGGAACAGATAGAATCGGAATTCGGGATCCTTGAAATAGCGCTGCGGTTTACCGGTCAGCGCGTAATAGTGGAGAGAAAAGTTTACGCCCGCCATGAACATGAATACCGTGATGATGATATCAATCGTCACGCTGTCGTAGGCGCCGACACTGGCGCCCTGGGTCGAGAAACCGCCGGTGGCCATGGTGCCGAAGGTATGGCAAAGGGCATCGAACCAGTTCATTCCCCCGACAAACTTCAGCAACAGCGTTTCGACCAGCGTAAACGTGGCGTAGACCCCCCAGAGCAGCTTGGCCGTCGTCGTAATGCGAGGCGTCAAACGATCCTTGGAAGGCCCCGGCATTTCAGCGCGGTAAATCTGCATGCCCCCCACCCCGAGAAACGGAAGAATGGCCACGCAAAGTACCAGCACGCCCATGCCGCCGAACCAATGCGTCAGTGCACGCCAGAAATGAATACTGTGCGGAATCGCATCAAAGCTCTGATACACGCTCCCCGGCGCCGGAAGCACAGAGGCTCCCGTGGTGGTAAAGCCGGACATGGTTTCAAACATGGCGGCAACCGGATGCGGAATCACACCGGACAGGATGTAAGGCAGCGATCCGAACATGGTCGCAGCAATCCAGCCGAAGGTGACGACGCCGAATCCATCACGACGCGACAGGTTGATATCGCCCCGGGTGAGAATCCCGACAATTCCGGCGCAGCCAATCGCAATCAGGCCGGACTCGATCAGGCTCATTCGGACCTTGAACGTTTCATCATAGATCCACGAGACGATGGCGCACAGCAACATCGCGACGCCGATAACCAGCGTCATGTAGGAAACAAGATGAAACACGGGACGTTTATTCATAAATCACCAAACAGATAGTTTCACGATATGCACAAGCATTGTCGAGCCCGATCACGTTTACTTCTTCCAGAAACCGGGAAGGAACAGCAGGAATACCGTGTAGAATTCAAGACGCCCCAGCAGCATGCAGGCAATAAGCACCAACTGGCCGCCTGCCGGAATGGCTGAAAAGTTATGGGCCGCTCCGACCGCACTCAACCCAGGCCCGACACCGCCAAGCGTGGTCGCAACCGAACTGGCGGCCGTTTCGAGATCCGGCGTGCAGAGGGTCATGAGCAGCACCGCAACAATAAAGGTGGTGATGTACATAAAGATAAACGCCGCGATGTGTGCAATCGTTTCATTCTCAACCACCCGCCCGTCATACTTCATCTGGATGACCGACAGCGGCCGCATGAACAGCTTGATCTCCCGGAACATCTTCTTGAAGATAATGTTGATCCGGATGAGCTTTACGGCACCGCTGGTGGATCCGGCGCAGCCGCCGGCAAACATCAGGATGACCAGCAGATAGCGCGAAGCATTCGGCCACTGGTCAAAATCCGCCGTACAGAAACCGGTGGTGGTCATCACCGATGTCGCAGTGAACACCGCGTCGCGAATACAGCGACCAGGCGCCGCATAACCCGCCATCCAGATATTCAGGGCGATAAACGCTGAAGCAAACAGCAGCAGACCGACATAGAGCCGGAATTCCGAATCGCGGAAATAGCGTCCAGGCTTGCCGGTCAGGGCATGGTAATGCAGGGTAAAATTGATGCCGGAGAGAAACATGAAGACAATGATGATTCCGTCAATAACCGGACTGTTGAAGGCGCCGATACTGTCTGAACGGGTGGAGAATCCCCCGGTTGCAATGGTCCCGAAACTGTGGCAGAAGGCGTCGAACCAGGTCATTCCGCCGACCCATTTCAGCAACAACGCCTCGACCAACGTCAGCATGGCATAAACGCCCCATAAAAGTTTGGCCGTTGTGGTGATGCGCGGCGTCAGGCGATCCTTGGCTGGACCGGGAACCTCGGCACGATAGATCTGCATGCCGCCAACGCCCAGAAATGGAAGAATGGCGACGCAAAGAACCAGAACCCCCATACCGCCGAACCAGTGGGTCAACGCACGCCAGAAATGAATCCCACGCGGGATCGCTTCCAGATTACCAAGGACCGAAGCCCCTGTTGTCGTAAATCCGGACAGGGTTTCAAACAGTGCCGGCACCGGATGGGTAATCACACCGGAGAGCATGTAGGGAAGCGCTCCGAAAATTGCAGCAATCAGCCAGCCGAATGTAACCACGCCGAACCCGTCGCGCCGGGTCAACGTCATGCTTCCGCGCGTCAGCAGCCACAAAATCAGGGCACAGGCAATGGTAATGCCGCCGGATTCCAGCAGGCTTTCCTGAACGGCCAATGAATCATGATAGTGATACGACACCAGCGTACATCCCAGAATCGACAGACCGATTACCAGAGTCATGTAGGAAACGAGATGAAAGACAGCGCGAATATTCATGATTCATTCCGGAAACTGAGCAGAAACGGAAACCCCGCTTCCATTCGATCAAAGGAATTTGGACTGGATCTTTTTGACCGCGTCCGGATGACAGAAAATAAGCACGCGGTCATTCACAACGAGCCGCTGATCGCCGGTCGCGGTAACGACTTCGCCATCGCGAAGTACCGTCGCAATGATGGCTGTATCCGGCATCTTGATCTCACGAATACACTTCCCGGCCAGGCGCCCCTCGGAAGTAATGATGACATCGAGAAGTTCGCCGAGAAGATTGTGCAGCAGCGATGCCGCCCGAACCTGCTTGGAACGCAGCCAGTGCAGAATGGCGTTGGTGGTGGAGATGTAGGGACTGACCACCCGGTTTACCAGATAGAGTTGCTCAACGACCGGAATAAAGTCGGTCCGCGCAATCTGAGTGGCCGTAAAGGAGGCCCCTTTCTTCTGCGCCATCAGGCAGTTCATGATATTGCCTTCGTCATCGCCGGTAAGGGCAACAAATGCCGTTCGGTCATGCAGTCCGGATTCTTCAAGCGCGCTTTCCGTCAGCGCATCAGCTCGTAGAATAAGCGTCTTGTCCAGCTCCGCAGAACAGTAGCGCGCTCGATCTTCATCCTGCTCCAACAGAACGCAGGTGACCTCATGTTCGATAAACTTGGCCAGCATGAGGCCCAGATCGCCGCCGCCGGCAATAATCACCTTTTCAAAGGGAAGGATTTCCGGGCAGACATAACTGAAGAAACTCACAATGTCTTCGCGCTGACCAACGATATACACCAGATCCTTTTTCAGGAAAACGGTCTTGCCGTGCGGAATAACCAGATCGCCGTCACGGCGGATGGCAATAACCCGAACACTCTGGATCAGATCAAGCCGATCGCATTCCGCAAGCGTGCGGTCCAGCAGCGGACTGGCTGAAGTGACACTGAAACCGGCCACCATCACCTTACCGGCAAACAGATCGAAGGCCTCCAGTGCGCCGGGAATCTTCAGCATGTTGTAGACTTCGCGCGCACATTCCTGCTTCTGGTTGATGACGAGATCAATGCCCATCTTGTGCAGGTCATAGTGGGAAGATCCGTTCAGGAAGTCGGGATTGGTCACCCGGGCAATCTTACCTTTGACACCGGCGGCATTCGCCAGCAGACAGGAGAGAATGTTTACTTCGTCGTTATCCGTGACAGCAATCAGTAGATCGGATTTATCCACCTGTGCCTCTTCAAGCACCGTCGGATTGGTCCCCTGCCCGCAAATAGTCAGCACATCGAGTCCGGCCTCGGCCTGCGCCAGTGACTGCGCATTCACGTCGACCATGACCACCGCGTGCTTCTCTTCACACAAGCGCCGTGCCAGCTGGCGTCCGGCGTTTCCCGCTCCAATAATTACGATCCGCATAGGTTTCCCCCGGAAAAAGTCGTCGTATATGCTTTAAGATGGCGGCTTTATCAATAAAAAAACCGGAATAAGCATGTCCATTATATCCGCACTATCCAGAAAAATCAGTTTTTCACGGATACTCCACAACAATTTGATCACACCTCTCAAACAATATTTAAAGGGGGGAACACGTCTGTCTTGGAGTCCATTTCAGACATACACGCAAACAGAGTAAGGATTATATGAAAAACGCCGTTTTCAGAATTATCACCTTTTGTGCACTGCACACATTCACAGCCTATGCAGACAAGCCGGTCATGGATCAGGTAAGCCTGCAGTACTCGGAAAAATCCGTTAAAATTTCCAATGGCGCCGGCAGCGGAGTAACCGTCCGGCAGGATCAGGCGCACGTAACCGTCATTGCCACCAAAGCCGATGTAGAATATGTACTCTCCGGCAGCACCGATGACGGATCGCTGAAGATCGAAAGCGATTATCCATTTACCGTAACACTCAACAACGTCGATATGACCAATACCAAAGGATGCGCCCTCGAATTCACCTCCAAAACTCCAGGCAGCATCAATCTCAAGGAAGGAACCGAAAACATCCTGACCGATGCCCCGATTTATGAAGAGGACGGAAAATCCCTGCTTTACGGCTCCGGCCCCATTCGGTTCGAAGGCCTAGGGAAGCTGACGATCAACGGCAAGGGCAGCAAGCAGCATGCGATATGCTCTAAGTCGGAAATAACCGTGGAAAGCGGTAATATAACGGTTGCCAGTGCATCCAAAGACGGCATTCACACCGGCGAGGGATTCCGCATGAATGGCGGGACTCTTTCGATCGCCGGCGAGAGTGACGGAATCGATGCCGACGGTCAGGTGGAAATCCACGGCGGCGCACTGACCATCCGGAGCACGGCGGATGATGTGAATGCCATCAAATGCAAGGGAAGTTGCCTGGTTCAGGGGGGCAACGTTGAGCTCACGGTTTCAGGTGATCAGTCGAACGGCATCAAGGCCGGCGGCAACACAGAAATCGACGGCGGATCCGTTAAACTGACCCTGAGCGGGGCGACTATTCTGGAAGCCATGACAGACGGGCAGATCCCCTACTCCGACCCGGCTTACAGCAAAGCGATTGACTGCGGCGAAAACCTCTTTATCCGCGGCGGAGAACTTACGATCAATCATACCGGCATGGCGGGCAAAGGCATCTGCGTAGATGGCAATGCACACATCGAGGATGGAAAAATCGCCATCCGGATCGATGGAGGATGCTCCGAAAGTTATACGGATGAAGATGGAAAGTCCGATCTCGCCTCTGCCGACGCCCTGAAAGTGACCGGCGATGTGATGATTAGAGGCGGCACGCTTTTCATGGCCTGCACCGGCAATGCCGCAGACGGACTGACTGCCGGAGGTATTATTGAGCTGGGCACCGCCGGAGACGATAACGGTCCTGAAATCGAAGTAATCGTTAAAGGCAAACGTGTTTTAGTAGGAGGTCAGGGTCGACAGACCGATTATGCAAATGCCAAGGCGATCAAGGCCAATGGAAACGTCGAAATCAACGCAGGACAGATTTCCGTAAAAACCACCCAGGAAGGTGCAGAAGGCATTGAAAGCAAGTCTGCCCTTACGATCAATGGCGGAACGATCGAAGTGATCGCCTATGACGACTGCATCAACTCGTCCAAATCCATCACGATAAACAACGGGAACATCTACTGTTTCAGCGAACGGAATGACGGCATCGACTGCAACGGCCCCATAGAAATCAACGGCGGCCTGATTGTCAGCTCCGGAACCGGGATGCCGGAAGAAGGATTTGACTGCGACAACAACCCCTTCCGTATTAATGGCGGCATTCTGGTCGGAACCGGCGGACGGACCAGCTCGCCGTCAACAGAGAGTACCCAGTCCGCAATCATCTATTCCGGAGAATGCGAAGCAGACAGCCTTCTGACCATCCGCATGGGAGATGAGGACCTGCTCGTCTATAAAATACCCCGCAACTATGCCGCCGGCGGTTTTGCCCCGCCGGATGGCGGGATGCCGGACGGCATGGGAGAACGTCCGGAAGGATTCATGCCTCGCGACGGCCGACGACCTGAAGGGCCTCCGGAAGGATTTGCCCCGCCGGAAGGGTTTACTCCGCCGGAAGGATTCACCCCCCCCGAAGGTGCTGACACACGTGGCAATCATCGATTCGGAGGACCTCCCGGAGGAGGTATGGGGGAAGGCAGCGGACCGATGACCCTGCTGCTCAGCAGCAGTGCCATCCGAAAGGGCGCCGAATGCACCATCGTGACCGGCGCAACCGTTACGGGCGGATCGGAATTTCACGGGGTATATAACGGAGCAACGCTTTCCGGAGGCGAAACGGTGAAGACCTTCACCACCTCAGAGACTTCCCCGACAACGGTGGTCAACTAATCAACGATGAAAGCCGGCAACCGCAACGTAAAAGCAACCATGTCGTTGCGGTATTCATCCAGCACCAGGTCTCCGCCATGCGCCCGCGCAATCTCGCGGGCCAGGCTGAGCCCCAGACCTGAACCGGCCGCGGAGCGCGCCTTGTCGACGCGATGAAAACGCTTAAAAAGCAACGGAGCATCCGCATCCGGAATCGGTGGTGCAGTATTGGATACCTGCAACAAAACAAAGGACTTCTGCTGCGTCAGCGAAAAAACAACCCGTCCGGGATCGGAAGAATATTTGGCGGCATTGGAGGTCAGGTTCCGGATGACCTGATTGAGAAGCGCCTTGTCCGCAGAAACCTGCACGGGCCCGTTCAGAACTAACGCCACCTCGAGCTCGGGAGCCATGATCTCAAGGTCCTCGGCGGCCTCCTGAATCATCTCTCTCAGGTTGACGGGAATACGGTTCAGGTTAAGGCGTCCTTCATCGGCATGCGCCAGCAGGAGCAGCTTCTGAACGACTGCCTTTAAATTACGAAGTTCATCAAGCAGCATGCTGTAACATTGCTGCTCGTCGGAACCGGCATCGGCCGACTGAATAGCGTTATCCAGCTCGCCCTGAAGAATCGTTAGCGGAGTTTGCAGCTCATGCGCGGCATCGGCGCTGAAACGGACGGCCTGGTGGTAACTCTTCTCGAGACGATCCAGCATACCGTTGAAAACATGGACCAACCGGTCGAGTTCGACATCTTTTCCGACGGCCGGAATACGCTGATCCAGCCCGCGGGCAGTAATACCCTCTGCCGTATTGGCAATAACAGCAACAGGCCGCATAGCACGTCCTGAAAGAAACCAGCCGGTAAAACCGCATAGAAGCAGTCCCAGCAGAACGGCGGCGGCAAAGGTATTCCGGAAATGGTTGATTTCGGCATAAAATGCATCCATGTCCATAGCCACGAAAATGGTCTTGGACGAACTAGCAAGAATACCGACCCGCCATCGGACGCCATCACTGGCCATCGAATGGTACTGAATCTGAGACGGGCGGAACCTTGGCGTATCAGGCCCCTTCCCGACATCCTGCTCCCAGGGCGGACGGTCATCCAGCCGCTCTCCGAAATCAGGCCCGGAAAATTCGCCGAAATACAGGTTCATCTCTTCATAGCCGCCCGGAGGCGGCCCATGCTTTCCTTCTGAAAATTCAAGAGCGTCGTCTATCGCTTCAGGTGCCGGACGAGGCAGCTGTACAAGCAGCGCAGGCGCGTTGGTGGTTTCCAGTAATACGTTATCATCGGCATCAAGGACCAGCAGCGCGACCCGTTCAGCCCGCTCTTCACCTAGAATATATTTCAAGGACTGACCGATATCCTTCCAGAAATCGGCGTGCGGCGGCCCACGCAATGGAGCCTCAACCAACGCCCTGATCTCGCTGTCCATCCGGTCAACGGCGGATGAGTAGACAAAAGCAAAAAGGGCCACCCCCAATGCCGTCAGCAATGCGCCGGAAATGGCGAACGAGAGGATCGCTATCTTTAACTTGAATGAAACCTTCATGACCTGATCGAGCCGGCTCAACCGTCGGCTTTTATACGGTAGCCCACCCCGCGAACTGTTTCAATAAGCGATAGCTCATTCGGTAAATCCACCTTATTCCGAAGCCGTCGGATGTAGACATCAACCACATTGGTCTGCGGGTCAAAATCGTATCCCCAGACATGCTCAAGCAACTGGGTCCGGGAATAGACGCGCCCGGGCGACCGGATCATTAATTCCAGCAGGTTGAATTCCCGACTGGTCAATTCCAGTCTGTTGTCGCCTCGGAGTACATCGCGGGTGATCAGGTTGAGCACCAGATCTCCATGACGGAGTACGCTGAGCTGATCGCCGGAGGCCCTGCGGCTAACGGCAATGATACGGGCGATAAGTTCTTCCATGTAGAAAGGCTTGGGCAGATAATCGTCGGCGCCCATGTTCAACCCTTCGACCCGCTCATCCAGACCGCTGCGCGCAGTCAGAAGGATAACGGGGACCGTGTTTTTCTCCGCACGCAAAGCGCGCAGAATGCTCAGGCCGTCCCGGCCCGGCAACATAATATCCAGCAGAATCACATCGTAGGACTCGCCGGATGCGAGGTCATATCCCTCATCCCCGTCGTGACAAACATCGACCACATATCCCTGCTCTTTCAGACCCTTCTGAACAAACGAGGCAATTTTCGGATCATCTTCTACCACTAATACTTTCATGCCCACTGGATAACACACAGCCGGCACAACGCGCTACGGATTTATCATTACAAAAGATTCATGTTCGCACACCCCGCTTTGTCATTTTTCCAGATTTACATGGTGTCGTTAAACGGGGAAACCAACAAACCCAAGGAGGCATCAGATGAAGACCCGGATTATACTGATTACAATGCTGGCAGCCGGCGCAGCCATGGCGCAACAGGAAGAAAAACGGCCCGAACGCAAGCCGCCGACAGCGGCCGATTTCATCCAGCGTCTGGACAAGGATGGAGACGGCCTTGTGTCTGCCACCGAATTCGACGGCCCTGCCGATCATTTTGCCATGATGGATACCAACGGAGATGGCCTCATCAGCGAATCGGAAGTATTGCCGGCCCCGTCCCCGAAAGAGATGAAGCCGAACGAAGAAAAAGCAGAGGGCGCCAACTGCGGCGAAGGAC
>JAFGVP010000086.1 GCA_016937945.1 Pontiellaceae bacterium
AGAATCATCCCGTCAATGCCTTCGTCAAGCTGTTCGTGTATCAGGCGTCGGATATCCGTGGAGGCCCGTCGTGCCGTTTCATCGTTCTGGTCTGCGCTGAAGTCAGCATAAAAATCCGGCAGTGTGATGACGCCGATCGAGCGGGGTTCGCCCTCTTGCTGGGACAGTTTTTTTATCTCGCCGTGCGCGGCCTGTTCTTCCAGTTTAACTTCGTCTCGGACGAGGTCGATTCTGCGGGTGCGAGTTCCGGAGCGATCGGAGGCCGGAATCACAGTCAGGATGACTTTTGTATTCTTTTCGCCGCGAATGAGCCGGACGGATTTATACAGTGGCCAATGGAGAATGCTGATCGGCTCCTCGTTTTCCTGAGCTACCGCGATAATTTTGTCGCCTTCCTGAAGCCTTCCGTCACGTTCCGCCGGCCCCCCGGGGATCAGGCGGACAATCCTTGCAGTCCCGTCTTCCGGTCTTAGCATAGCGCCGATTCCTACGAGGAAGAGTTTCATGTTGATATCAAAATCTTCAACGCTGCTGGGCGACATATAATCGCTGTGCGGGTCATATACCTGAGTAAAGGCCGTCAGGTAGCGTTGGAGAAGCATTTCCTCATCGAATGACTGCATCGTTAGAAGAAACTGCGTGTACCGTTCGAGAATAAACTCTTCCGGAGTCAGCGGTTCCGCCTCAACCAGCTCATCAAGGCCTTCAGCACTGGCAGTTTCCGTGAGATTGGACGAGGTGCCTCCGAGGTTGTTTGTCGTCGAATTATTGCTGGATGTCTCGGTGGCCGGGACCGGAGATTCTTTCGCTTCTTCATCGTACAATTGATCTGAGACTAAACGGGCGATATATTCATTTTTCACGCGTTTGCGCCAGAGATCGTCCCATTCCTCCTCGTCGGCCGGCCAGGGAGCATCCTTTCGGTCCCAGAGAAATACTTCGTCCTTATCCGTCTCAAATCCCGCTTCAAGCTGCTTTTCTACGAAAGCGATACGGTTTTTGATGCGCTCCATGAGAACATCGTAGACCTTCTGGGCAAATGTGATATCGCCTTTTCTTAGCTGCTTGTAGAGCGACGGCGCCTCTTTTTCAAACGAGTCGATATCGGGCTTCATGAAATAGCAGTGCGCGGGGTCGAGCGAATCAATAAAAAGGTTGAAGGCGTTGGTGGAAATGCCGGCGTCCATGGGGAGCTGGTTCAGGTGGAAAACGGGGAGTGAATAGGCGACCGTTCGGCTGATTTTTCGGACATCGAGATCGCTTTTTTCCAGTTCACAGCCTCCGATCACCGGGAGTGACAGGAGAGACAGGGCCAGCAGGTAACGCTTCAGTTTCATAAAAATCCTTCCAATCAAAATATAACCGCAGACTCTATATGCCTGAAGGCACTATAACAAGGATGCTTTGGCCTATAGATTTTCGTCTTTTTTTGTTTTTACCCCTTTAAATATTGCCTGTAGTTTCTTTCGCTCAAACCGATTTAAAGGGAGTGTAAACTATGACCACAAAGTTGACTGAACGTTCAGAATGGAAAGCCCTCGAGACGCACTTTGAAGAAATGAAGGATCGGCATCTTCGCGATCTTTTTTCCGGATCTGATCGCGCCTCCGGATTTACCCTGCAGGCCGAAGACCTGCTGCTTGACTATTCGAAAAACCGGGTGACCACCGAAACCATGGATCTGCTGGTTAAGCTGGCGGAGTCCGCCGAGTTGAAAAAGTGGATTGACGCCATGTTCTCCGGCGAAAAAATCAATGCCACCGAAAGCCGTGCCGTGCTCCATGTTGCCCTGCGTTCACCCAGAGAAGCCGTGATCGAGGTCGATGGCGAAAATGTGATTCCCGCCGTACACGCAGTTCTGGATAAAATGGCGGCATTTTCTGATAAGGTTCGTTCCGGTGAATGGAAGGGGTATACCGGAAAGAAGATTCGCAATGTTGTCAATGTTGGTATCGGCGGTTCCGACCTCGGGCCGGTTATGGCGTATGAAGCGCTGAAGCCCTATACCCAGCGTGACCTGAATGTGGTGTTTGTTTCCAATGTCGATGGAACGCATGTTGCAGAAGCCCTGCGTGATCTCGATGCGGAGGAAACACTCTTTATTGTTGCGTCAAAAACCTTCACTACGCAGGAAACCATGACCAACGCCCATACCGCACGTGCATGGTGCCTTGAGTCGCTGAAGGACGAGGCTGCCATTGCAAAGCATTTCGTGGCGCTGTCCACCAATGCTGCGGCGGTTTCCGGATTCGGCATTGATACTGACAATATGTTTGAGTTCTGGGACTGGGTCGGCGGGCGTTATTCGCTGACATCCGCGATCGGTCTTCCGCTGATGATTGCAGTCGGTCCGGAAACGTATCAGGAACTGCTTGGCGGTTACCATAAGATGGACTCGCACTTCCGGACGGCACCGTTTGCTGAAAACATGCCGGTGGTTCTTGCGTTGCTGGGCATCTGGTACAACAATTTCTTCGGAGCTGAATCGCAGGCGATCCTGCCGTATGACCAGTACCTTTCCCGCTTTGCCGCTTATTTCCAGCAGGGCGACATGGAATCGAACGGTAAATACATCACCCGCTCCGGTGAAAAAGTGGAATGGCAGACCGGTCCCATCATCTGGGGAGAGCCGGGCACCAACGGTCAGCATGCATTTTACCAGCTGATTCATCAGGGCACGAAGCTGATCCCGTGCGACTTTATCGGCTTCTGCAAATCACAGAACCCCATCGGCGATCATCATGTCAAACTGATGGCCAATTTCTTTGCCCAGACCCAGGCCTTGGCGTTCGGAAAGACCAAGGAGGCGCTTGAAGCTGAAGGTGTGCCGGCGGATCTGATTCCGCACAAGACCTTCGAGGGAAATCGTCCGACCAACTCGATCATGGCTGAAAAGCTTACACCGTCCGTTCTTGGTCAGCTGGTTGCACTCTATGAACATAAGATTTTTGTTCAGGGCATCATTTGGGATATCTATTCCTTCGATCAGTGGGGCGTGGAGCTCGGCAAGATTCTGGCCAAGGCCATTCTTCCGGAACTGGAATCCGATAGCGATCTCGGTCACGATAGTTCGACCAATGCGCTGATCAGTTATTTCCGGGCAAACAAGTAGCACGGCATATGCACCAATGAAAAAAGGCGGGTTAACCCCGCCTTTTTTCATTTACTGATTCGGTAATCGGTTTACCAGCCGCCCAGTTCGTCAGCGAGATCAACCGCAACCGTTTCCATCCGGCAGGTCAGCTCGGTTAACTGAAGCTCTGCATCGAGAATGCGTTCGCGGATGGAGATCAGGTCCCGACTCTGCTCCAGCGGTAGATCCTTCAGGGTTTCCAGATCTGCTTTGAGGCGTTTGATGACCGGCGCCGTGGAGCGGTTCTGTTCCGTCGAGTGCTCATAATATGCACTTGCCGTAGCAATCAGTACCTGCAGCCGGTGTTCGATGAGGCTGCGCTGCTGATCCTTCATCGCCTGCGTCAGCGCCTTTTGATGATTATATATTGCGACGTCCGGATTTCGCGTCCCCCATGGAAGAACAAACGCCGCCGAAAGCTCCCATCCATCGCTTCCGTTGTCATGGTTCATCCGGTATTCCGGCTGAATAAATTTAAGGTGAAACCCTTCTTTACTCTGTGCATCCGACTCCGCCAGTTGTAACGCCTGATATTGAAGATCCATGTTTTTGTAATCAGCCCGCTGCTCCAATGCCGTTCGAAGGAGGGAGGAGAGTTCCATCTGTGACGGCATTTCAATACGCGATATCTTTGCCAGGAGGGGGAGGTCGATCTCTGCGCCGAGCACCGTGCGAAGGCTGTTCATCACCTCAATGCGGTCGGACGAAATTTTATTCTGTTCATTAAGGTATGAAAGGTAGGAGCCGTACAGCCGTGCTCGGTCCGTTACGGAAAACTGGTTGAGTACCACTCCTTCGTCCGCCTGCTTCAGCAACGGCTTGATAAATTCTACCTCTGCAGTGATCAGAACAGACTTTTGTTCGAGCATCCGGTAGCGACAGAAACTGCGGTAGACGGAGATAATCTCCTGCCACTCGAGCGCCTTCGTGCGAAGCTGTTCTGATTCGGCTGAAAGCTGGATCTGTTCTTCAAGCTTTTTCCGGCTCCATCGATCAGGGAAGGTAAAGCGCAACGCCATCCCTGCAGAATCATCGCTCACGCTGGGACGTAATTCCATGCCAAAGCCTGCGCCGGACCGGGCTTCGATCCGGGCCTGTTCCACGGCGATACTTTCGTCAAGTAATGCGCCGTCGGTCCGGTTGCGTACGGCCTCCTGAAGCGCGGCCTTTTCCATGACCATATCCAGATCAGGGCCTGCCATTGCGGCAACGCTGCAGAAAACGGTCGAACTGATAAGTAGGATACGGGCCTGCATTATTTTTTCCCAAACCATTGTTCAAAGATGGAAATATCGGGCACAACGACCACCTGTTCTCCGGGAATCAGTTCGCCATTATCCAGCTCAATGACAATGCGCCGTCCCATGAGCATTTGGTCGCTGAATCCGGTGTTTACCGGAAGTTTGCGAATGTCAGCTGTGATTGATTTGACGACTCCAAGGTGCCGGTCGCGGTTGGTCTGTGTGATGATCCGGCAGCGCTCGCCAATTGCAAGGTCCATGCGTTTTGCTTCCGGCATGAATGCAATGACACGCCGGGTGGATACATTACTGACCCGAACCACTGGGTCGCCTGTTTCAACAATGTCACCGGGCTGGTGGAGAACTTCGGCCACAACACCGGGCATGGTGGTCGTTAGGCGGCTCTGGGCCGCCATAAGGTCAGCCAGATCAGAGGAATTGAAGCGGTCCGTGTCTTTCTCCGCATCCTTCAGTCGAGCTTCCAGCTGGTGAATAACCGTCGGGTAACGGTCGAGCACCACCTGCGTGGCTTCTATCTGGGGCGTCAGGTCTTCCATGTTCTGTTCGAGCACAAGGCGCTGTTCCAGCAGGTTCTGATTTCGCTTCTGCTGGGCTTCGAGTGCCCGCAGCTGGGCGTCGGTCTTCGCCTGCTCAAGCTTCATGCTTTCGAGCTCGTAACGGATTGAATGCACCTTGTCTCTGGTCTTCATCAGAGATGCCTGATCCATGAGCAGTTCCGTCGCCAGCGACTCGTTATCCAGTTCGCCAATAAGTTCTCCGGCGTCAACCTGATCTCCCAGCTCAACGTTCAGGGTTTTAAGCCGGCCGTTTTCGAGCGGAGAGACATATTCATAAATTTTTTCGGCTTTGCCGAAAAAGCGAACCCGGTACATGCCGCCGGGCAGTAGCACGACGGCCAGAATTGCGGCGGCCAGCCAGACGAGCCATGGCCACCCGTTGAACAGCTGTCTGAAGAGATGACGGCGGCGCTGGCGAAGGGGAGGACGTTTGAATGTGCTTTTTGTCATACTTCAGTCTCCTTACAGTTCCACCGTTGTCCGTTGCATGACGAGATTCACTTCCGCAATCTTGTCGAGCGCTTCGAGTTTTTTCACCAGATCGACCTGATAGGACGGATCAATGAGCCGGACCTGATAGGAATATTCAAGCAGGTCGCCCTGAACGGCTTCTCGCATGGCGATCAGCATGTAGGCGGAGCAGCATTCCGACATGATGCGGTCAACATCTTCGCGGGCACTGTCGTCATCGGCTTCCACAAGGAATCGAAGCATGGCTTCATAGCGTCGGCGCGTTGCGAAAGGTGCCCAGTTGAGCAGGACGATCACGGAGCTGAGAATAACGCAGCCGGCCACGGCAACGGCGTAAACGCCTGCGCCACAGGCTATACCGAGTCCGAGGGCCGCGAAGAGGAACATCATATCGCGCGGGTCCCGGACCACGGTGCGGAAGCGAATCAGGGAGAGCGCTCCGAGAACACCGACGCCCCGGGCTATACTGTCACCCATGGACATCATGACCATACAGGTAATCATTCCGCCGAGAATCAGGGTGTGTACGAACGATCGGGAATAGGAGAGTGACTGAAAGGTCAGCTGATACAGCTTGGCGATGACCGAGCAAAGCACAAAGCTCAGCAACAGCGCAGAGATGACATGTGTCAATCCGAGACTTTGCGAGCTGCTTCCCGCAGCCATGAGGTCGAGAAAGGTTGCGTCCATAATTCCCCTTGTTTAATCCATAATCATTTCGTCAGCAAAGGGAGAGTCCCCTCGGCCCATCATCAGTTTTTCCATCCATATTGCGGTGGAATATTTACAGTTCCCAACGCGTACGAGTTCAAAGTGCTGCACCAGCTCGATCATCCAGGTCGGCACCTGCTCGGTACATTTGACCTCCAGAATCAGCGAGGATTCCTTACGGCGTTTTACGATGCCGCTGTCCATGGAGATAAAACGACCGTTGCGTCCCCAGTCAAATTCGTCCCGCACCGGCTGATAGCAGAGCTGGGAATCGAATGTAATGCGGGCATAATGATCGAAGATTCCCGTAAAGGCTTCTCGGCAGTAACGCACAATGACCCGCGGTTCCGCACCGATTTCATTATGAAGCCGGACAAACTCACGAAAAGCTTCCCGCTCCTTAACGGTCTTGAAGTTGAGATCGTTAACATGCTTTTGAAGAATACCCGGTTGCCATGCATCAAAAGGGAGGCAGGCACGCGACTTGATGATCCGATCGAAATACCGGCGTTTAATTTCCATGAAAACCGGCGCATGTCCCGGAGGTTTTCCATAGGTGCGTACCCGCAGCTTAAAGCGGTGAGCCAGCTCCCATTCCTTGGCATAGTGCAGAGACAGGGACGGGGTGTCGTACTGAATCGTGACGATATAATAGTGTCCGCCGGCGGCCTCGCAGTGGCGATCTTTCACACAGTACGGTTTGATGAATTCCTTGATCGGCTCAACGAGGCTGCGCGGAATAATATACTTGGCCTCGAAACGGTCCAGTTCCGTGGAAAAATCCGCTCCGTCTTTAATCTGTTGAATGTGTCGTCTGGTGCTCATGAATAATTTGTTATAGATGTACCACTAACCGAATCCTAACAGCCAGTTAAAAAAAACTTTATTGAAAACCGAACAGCGCCGGTCTTATTGCAATAAATATGAGAAAAACTGACTCAACATGACCTGCAGGTTCTGATTGATTGCGTCAACCGGAAGCGAGCTGTGAGCGGGTATTCCTTTTTGCTTCCTTGCACACACGGCGGGTGATCAGGCGCAAAAAGTTTTGGATATAGAACGGGGTGCCGGCGCAGGTTCAATCTGTACCCGGCCGGATTTGATCTTTAGTTGATCAGGATGCGATAATAGCGAACCGCTGATGATGATGCATCCGGATCGGACAGTTCGCAGGTGCCGCCGGTGAGTGCGGCGCTGCTTCCGACATCGAACCAGAGCCCCTCTATCAGGTTGGTGCAGGCCTGCAGGGATGCGGTTCCTTCGGACTCCCATTCTGCAGTAATCCTGAAGTTTCCATTCGTATAGGACATGGCGCTAATTTCCGGGCCCCAGGCCGAAACCGTTGCGCCGCCCAGCGAGCTTCCCCAGTTAGAGGAGTCGGCCAGGTAGTAGATCACGGTTTGGCTGCTGCCGATAAAGAGATCGGTTCCCTCATCCAGTTCCGGGGCATCGCATTTAAAAAAGAGGCGCGTCAGG
Source organism: Pontiellaceae bacterium (assembly GCA_016937945.1). Lineage (GTDB taxonomy): Bacteria > Verrucomicrobiota > Kiritimatiellia > Kiritimatiellales > Pontiellaceae > Pontiella. The sequence goes on from JAFGVP010000086.1 coordinate 7,611, forward strand.
TGAGGGGACTGGCCGAAGACCGCATCCGCCAGAACGGCGACGCTCCCGTTGAAGTAGATCGATTCCAAGGATGTGCATCCATAGAATGCCTCGTCACCGATCCGGCTGATCTCCCCGTCAAATACGAGGGTCTTAAGTGAACTGCACCCTTTGAATGCACCATCGCCGACTTCGGCAACGGAAGCAGGAATCGAAAGTTCCTCAATCGATCGGCAGTTGTAGAATGCATGGTAGCCGATATTGGTGAGTCCGGCCGGCAGTGTAAGTTCGGAGAGCGCCCGGCATTCATAACAGAGCTGTCCCGGAATTTCAGAGATCCCTTCGGGGATTTCGAGTGATGTGAGGCTGCGGCAGTTCATGAAGACGGATTCACCCAGTTCGGAAAGATTTTCCGGCAGAACCGCCTCCGTCAGGGATCTGCATCCGGCAAAGACACTTCCTTCGATAGATTTAATATTTGAGGGAATAGATATCGAAGCCAGATTGGTACAACCCTGAAAAAGAGCCGGATGCAACGAACGCAATCCGGAGGGAAGGGCTGCCACCTGAAGTGTCGTGCAACCCTGAAACGCATTGATCCCTATGTTGGTGACGGCCGCGCCATCAGCAAACGACAGACTGGCAATGTTAGTGCATCCGGCGCCGGCAATCCGGTCGATGGATGTTACCGAAGACCCTCCGAGTGTGGCCGGAATAATCAGTGCACCCGTCGCGTCTTTTGCAATTTCTGTGATGGTTGTGTGACCATCAGCGGTGCTGTAGCTGAAGGTTGCGTCGCTCGATGCGCCCTGCGACAGGGTGAGATTGTCAAAGAAAACCGCCCGATAGTCTACATAAGCATCATTTGTGATCGAAGAAGCATAAAAGCGGATGCCGGCAATATAGCTGTCTTCGGTCAGTTCAATGGTCTCTGTGTGATATTCCGATTCCCCGCCGCGCCCGGTTGCGAAAACCGTGATTTCGGTTGCGCTGTTCTGTGTGAAGGTCCAGTACATGGTTGCCGTACCGTAGCTGCTCAGTACCGTCGATCCGTTCACCGTGATGTTTGAGGTGCTGCCCTGATTTACCTCGATGACTTCGCGACCATCGGACGCATAGAGGACAAACCCCTTGCGGCCGTTTTCGCCGGCGTCATAGTTAAGGCCTAGATCCAGTTTAAAGATGTCTCCGTCATCGAGGGCCGTGGTGAAGTCGCGCGATATATTGATGTATGCACCGTTCCCCCGGGCCGTGAATCCGAATGCATCGCCCATATCGAGATCAATGTTCGTGCTTCCCCATATGCCGCAACCGGCAAATCCATCGCTGGAATCGGACTCGATATTCCAGGCTTCAAATCCTCCGCCTTCGTTGGAGCCGTCGGTCCATGAGGAATAATTGGCAGCAGTATCCATGTTGACGGTGGTCGCGAATGCCGCCGGAGCCGCCAAAGCCATGCAACAGAGTGTGGTTATAAAATAGTTCGGGTTCATGATTTTGCCTTTCATCTTACCAACGCGGGGGACGCGTTCCTCCTCCTCCGGTGCTGCCGCCGATTGTGGTCAGTCCCGTGGATGAGATCGTGAATGTTGTCGCCTGCGTTCCGCCGGTGACGGTTGCGCCGGTGTAGTAGCCGTGGAATTCAGTGCCGCCGGTGACGGTGCCGCCGGTCAGAATCGTTCCGGATGTGCCCGTGGTGAGGTCGGAGCTGCTGTAGAGCAGATAGGCCGTGCTCCAGTTACGCGGAATCTCATATACAAGCGAATCGGTTCCGTTAACCTGAACCTGAATAATGGTGCCCGCCGATAAGGTGCTGCTGTACAGAAGCGAGCAATAGCCATTCTGCGAGCTGACCGGACACATGAAGCCGCTGCCGGCCGTTCCGACCACAATTCCGCCATTGAGATAAAGACCGGTGTTGGAGTCGAGGCTTTCCTCGGGAGAGCTGGTTCCTGAGGCTATAATGAATCCGCCGTTGATATACATGTTTCCGTTGGAGTCCAGTCCGTCGTTATCGGAGCTGTAAGCATAGATTGTTCCTCCGTTAACGGTGAGTGTTCCACTGTTTTGTCCGGTGGTGACATTGATGCAGTCATCCCCTGCGGTAATTTCGATGTGGCCGCCATTAATGACCATGTTTCCCTTGCTCTCAATGCCCTCGCCATTACCGGAGGCAGTGACGAAAATGGTGCCATCATTAATCGTGATCAAGGAGTCCAGGCTGTCGGAGGCCGCCTGAATGCCGTCATCATAGGCCGAGACCGTAAGGTGGCCGCCGTTAATGGTGATGTCGGCTTTGCTTTCAAGCCCTTCACCTCCATCGTTGGCCGTGGTCAGAACGATCGTTCCGCCGTTGATCGTAACACTTCCTTCGCACGACGCCGCTTTGGGGTTGGCGTAGTCTGAGCTGGATACCTGTACTTTCTGTCCGGTGGTTTCGGACCGGATGAAGGGAGCGTTGGTGATGCCGACGGTGCCGAACACCATATCGCCGCCGGCGCTGATTCCATCGCCGCCGTTCCCGGTGCTGAACAGCTCAATGGATCCGCCCAGAATGGACAGGCTGCCATCCACCTTGACGCAATCCGTAGATGCCAGGTCCGTGGAGAGTTCTTCATTGGTGAACGTCGAGGATGCGCCGCCACTGGCGGCAATATCGATCGCTCCGTCATTGATGATCATGTTTCCGTCAATAGAGATACCCTTGCCGGCAATGCCGGAGTGGGTCATCACAATACTGCCGTCGTTGAGGGTCATATTTCCGTCGCAGGAGATGCCCGTGCAGTATTTGGGGTCTATGTAGGCGGTGGAGGTGAGGTTGGTCTCCTGCTTGAGATATACATTCCCGGAAATAAGGAGTGCCATCACCCCTTTGTTGATTTCAAGATTGCCGCCGCAGGCAATCCCTTTGGAGCGGTCGCCTTTTATTGTCAGGCTCAGATTTCCTCCGTTAACGGCCATGTCACCGTCGCATTTGATACCATCGACATTGTCCGGCCGGCTGGTGATCTCAATGTTACCGCCGTTTATGCTGATTCGGTCGGCATCGATTCCGTCGCTGTCGGCGGCGAGTTTGAGCGTCCCGTTATCCATCTGAAAGGTGCCTCCGACATGAAGTGCATCCTTGGCGGTGCCGGAGACATAAATATCGCCTCCCTGAATCCAGATATTGGTCGGGCTGTATATTCCGTGCCCGGGGCCCTGAACATTCAGTGCGAGTTCACCGTCACCGCTGATTGCCAGCGGGCCGGCGGAATAGATGGCTCCCGGAATATCCTCCTGGTAGAGCAGTCCATCGGTCAGAATGTTTCGGGTGTCATCATTCAGGACCAGATAGCACCCATTGGTTGTTGCTGCCGTGATGGCGGGAGAATAGGCGGCACTCAGCATCAGTCCGTTCAGGGTCAGCATGCAGGCGGGGACACCTCCAATATTGAACGAACCGGATGAAGAAGTGCCGGAAAGAATGTATTCCACCCCCTCAACAGAGGATTCGACGGTAATATCGGCTCCGTTTTTGCTGATGGAGACGCCGCTTCCGGCATTATTTACAATGGTTGCTGATCCGTCGGAATAGGTGACCGAAACGGTTTTGGAAAAATCCAGATTCTCCGCATATTCGCCGGCAGCTCCATAGGTCCCTCTTGCCGTTGCCAGGGCGCAGGCCAGGCATATGGCCGTATGTTTAATTGTTTGTTTCATGTTCATGAGTCCTTGCCGCATTAGATCGTGTAGTACCCGCCCCCCGGCCGGAGCCGGAGGACGGGATTTGTTGGGGAGATTTTCAGCATCAATTCGGTCGCGTCGAGAATCAACGCCGGCTATTCGGCGGACGGAGGAGCTGCGGGGCGGGGGTGTCCGGCCGGACGTTTCGGGGCTTCGTCTTCTGTAATGTATCCGTCGCTGTTCACGTCGAGCTGAGTAAAGTGTTCTGCGGGGCCTGGGAATTCTTCGGTTGAAACCTTGCCGTCGGCATCCTGGTCAAAACGCTGGACAAAACTGATCTCGACCTTTTCTTCCGGCGGAGATTTCGGGCACTGTC
>JAFGVP010000087.1 GCA_016937945.1 Pontiellaceae bacterium
GCCATCAGCACCATGGTTTCGAGACGGGCCAGTGCATCGCGCGGCGTATTGGCGTGAATGGTTGTCAGCGATCCTTCATGACCGGTATTCATGGCCTGCAGCATATCGAGTGCTTCGGCACCGCGACACTCCCCGACCACAATCCGATCAGGACGCATGCGCAGGGCATTCCGCACCAGATCGCGAATCGTGATGGCACCGCGGCCTTCAATATTGGCCGGACGCGCTTCGAGCCGGACCAGATGCTGTTGGGTCAGGCGCAGCTCGGCTGCATCCTCAATCGTGAGAATACGCTCATCGTTCGGCAGGTTGCTCGACAGCACGTTCAGCAGCGTGGTCTTACCCGTGCCGGTACCGCCGGACACAATAATGTTTTTCCGGAGCAGGACGCAGACGCGCATGAAATCAGCGATCTCGCGGGTCATGGTTCCAAACCCGATCAGATCCTCCACCGTGAACGGATCCTTTGAAAACTTACGAATGGTAATGCATGGACCGATCAGCGAAAGCGGATGAATGATCGCATTCACACGTGAACCGTCGGCCAGACGGGCATCCACATAGGGCTGGCTTTCGTCGATACGACGGCCGATCGGGGAAACAATCCGCTCAATGATGGCGTGCACGGAGGTGTCGTTAATAAAGGTACAATCAGTCAGCACCAGCTTACCGGCCCGCTCGACATACACCTGCCCCGGTCCGTTCACCATGATTTCAGTGATGGATTCATCCTCCAGCATGTCTTCAAGCGGTCCCAGCCCCACTGCTTCATCAAAGATTTCCTTGGAGAGACGACTCGCCTCAATTCCCTGCGGCAGTCGGCCCTTGATCTCGGAAAGAATCTCATCCAGCGTATGACGGATCTTCTGCTGCAGCTCGCTCTCCTGAAACTTGCTCATACTCAGGCGTTTCAGGTCCAACCGCTCCACCAGCTCCGAATGGATCTGTTGCTTGATCGCCTGCGTGGCCGAAACATGCCGTTCCTGAACCAGCGGCTTGAAAACCTCTTCCACCGGTTTCGGCGTGCTCATCTCAGGCGCCTCCGCTTCACCTACCGATTTGAACTCCAGCGTATAGTTTCCAAGCTGCATCGATTCGCCGGAGAAGACGCGCTGGCGGGTCTGTACCCGTTTCCCGGCCACAAAAACGCCGGCACCCATCAGATCCTCGATGTAGGACTCATCCGCCATCAGGGTCAGTACGGCGTGGGCATCCTCGACACTGCCATCGTCCAGAATGATTCGGCACGAACGGTCCGAGCCGATCATATACACGCCATACGGCGCATCCATCACCTGATCGCCCCGCTGGCCGTGGTTAATATGGATTTCAAGATTCGAAGACATAGCCGTTTAGAGGGGGTTGGAGTGAATTTCCTGCTGGCGGCGCTCATTGAGATCCTTCAGCACCGATTCGATATAGTCAAAGTTGACCGACTGCAGATTGTTTTCTGCATCGCGATCGGCCGGATTGCGCAACGACAGATAGAGCTGGCCACGGGTCTGCTGGGCAAACACAAGAATTTCCGCCTCACGCGGGGTTACGGAAAAGGTGATTGTGCTGTATCCGCCCGAGCGGCCGCGCGGATCCCCCTGCCCGGCGACACTGGCGCCGGCGGCGATAACCGTGACATTCTGCATCAGCGTCAGCGTAACCGACTCCACCTGGGCCGGATTCGTGACAGACGGGAAACTGAAGGTTCCGAGAATGTCCACGTGGTCATTGGGCTGGACAAGGCCGGATACGCCCGGAGCACCAGAAATTGACAGCGAAATGGCACGTTTGCCTTTTTCAACGACCGAGGAGAGGCCCACGCCGCGACGGTTCGGCATGTCAACCTGCGTCCAGAGAATCGGATCACCGCGGCGAACGGGATAAAGCAGTTTTTTACCAATCAGGTCTGTGACGTCGCTCTTGCGGAAAAAGTTCTGTCCCACGGAGGCCTTCACCACCTGCTTCATCGCCAGATCATCGGGCGTAAGTACCGTCAGCGCGCCCATATCATGATCGGCAACAATCACTTCCACGGCCTCGAATTCATCGGCAAGCTTTTGGCGTTGTCCCGACAGGTATTTCAGGTTGAGCCAGAACGCCAATCCGGCCAGCAGGAGCGCAATAACAAGTATCAGTTTATTCTTCATATGGACCTCTCGCAATATATTCAATAGCTATCAAAAGCCTGCATCCCTAACAAGTAAAGTAACCGTCGTCTCGCCGTTGTCCTGCGGGCGGGCAAGGATGCAGCAGGACTTTTCTCCCTTACGGAACCAGGATATGCCGCCGCCCAGCGGCAGCGACAGCAGCGGAGACCAACCCTCCTGCGCCATGATTTCCTGATAGTACCGCTGCACCTGCTCCACGGAATCTGCCGTGATCGCCGTCGAACAGAACGTTCCCGTATCCTCGTTCACGACCTGCTCCGTGATATTTGCCCGGGGATACCCGGACACCGGTGCCTTCACCGATCTCGGAGTGCCCTGCTCCGGATAAAAAAGATAGACCAGTTGGTTCGGCAGATCAGAAGCTCCGACCACCACAATACGCGCCTCTCCGCCTTCCCAGCGGGCCGTGCCCATCGCCCCGCCCTGCGGATCAACCGCCATATGCACCTCGGCCCCCTGCAATTCAAACTGCGCCTTGAGCTGCACCGCAACCGGTTCGTCATAACGGGCGGAAAAAACCACGACATCATTCCGACGACCGTTAACCGTCATCGTGGTCCGATAAGCCTCCTGCCACGGAAGACCGACTGCATTCAGTCGTCCTTTCGGATTTCCTCCCGTGCGAAATACCGCACCGAATGCGCCGCCGGACAGCAAGCCGCCCGCAAGGATCAACACCCCGATCTGTTTAGCCCGCCCCGTCATTTCAACTGATCCCAGCGAGGCATCCAAACCTCACGCTTAAGGTGAATGGCATCAAGCTGCAAAAGCTTTTTCAGAAACGGGGAAATCCGGACCTCCCTTTCATCTTCCGCATAGAGCATCTGCAACGCCGGAGACTCCGAATAAACACCGTCGTTATATTTCAGATCCGTATTCGGATTAATGATACCGGCGGAATCAAGAAAGCCACCGATCAGATCATCATTCACGCTGTTCAGATATCCGTATTCCGAGTCCTGATAGACCACATCCACCCCGATGTCATGCTGATCATCCGCTGTCAGGTTCAGCCCGTCAGTGCCGGCCTCTCCGGCGCCGGAAAAATTAAATCCCAAGCTCTCAGGAGTCGGATCAATATATTGTGATGCCAGGCTGTAACGCGCCTGATTCATCGACTCAAATCCCTTCCCCGACAAAATGGACACCTGCTGCAGGCCGGCCAGCAGGAGCATGATGCAGACAAGCCCCACCAGAAACTCGGCCATCGCCTGCCCGGAGCGCCGCCGAAGAGCCTGACCAGAAATGCTGGAAGATTTATGAGCCACCTGAAGCCCCTCCCTTCAGACCGTCCCACTGGGATTCATCCGCCGGATCCAGTGGACTGTCCTCGCTCTCTTCCGCATCCTCCAGCCACTGCAGGCCGGCATCGCGATCCAGGCTCTCCCATGCCTGAAGCATGCGGCAGTAGTGACACTCGGGATTCAGCGCCTCGACGCCGCCGGCCAGATAGGCTTCAAGATGAGCCATCACATGGCGGTAAAAACCGGGCTCCACCATATCATCGCCGATATCTGAATGAATGAGCCGGACATCGGTAAAGACGGGAAAGACAAACCCAAAATAGTACGGGGGCGCATCCATTGCGGCTGCACTGATATATCCGAACGGCTTGGCCTTCGCCTTATTCTTCAGTGTGACCGTCGCATTGTCGCGGCCGGCCACGATGCCGCGGTGAACCGGTGCAGAAATCCCGAAACCGGCCTCTGCGCCCATGTAGTTGTAACGATCCTGAATATCCCCCCAGAGAGGGAACAGATCACCGTCCTCGTCCTCTTCCAGATTGTCCTTGCTACCGGCAGGTTTCGGCCAGGTATTCCACCAGTCATCATCGAAAACATGCCACGGAATGTCCTGATCCGGATAGAAGGGATACATTCCATCCAGCACATAATCCGTAACGCCCAGCGAGGAGATAATCCCGCGCTCATCGGCATAAAAATAATCCTCGATCTCATCAAAAAAATCCTCCGCCGTTTCCGGCATGGACCGAGGAGGGGATCTTACGAATGATTCAGAAAACGCCGCTCGGGACTGAAACTCCCGTAGCTTCAGGTCGAGCATGTGAAAGATCCGGAAATCGGCATTGAGTGACGGCCAGCTGTCCGCGCCTTCATAGTTTTCCAGCCAGTATTCATAATTCTTCATGCCACGCCAGTTACCGCCGGTCGCCTCCGCCACGGCGTCATAAAAAGACTCCTGTGCCAATACATTTCCCGGCAGGCTTACGGAGTAGGAGCCTACGGCAACCCCTTGCTCCAGAATGCCTTCCAACAAATCAGCATAATCTTCCGAGGCATTGTCATAGGGATCCGCTCCCTGATTAACCGGCATGCGCATTTCGTCGACAAGCAGTCGCAGGTCCGACTCAAGCGCCGGATCCGGCATGGCGCCGTTGCCGAAAGCAGCCTGCTGAGCCAGAGCAAAAGCCGCCAGCGGCCCCATAAAGTCCAATCGGTTCCGCATGTCATGCAGGTCTCCGACCTCTCCAGGGACAGTAAATTCTGCCAACCCATCCTGTTCCTCGGCTGCTACAGAAAGAATGGCTGCCTGAATCAGATTAAGATCGCCGATCATGTTGAGGGTGATTCCCTGCCAGCGGGCACCGGTCATGGCGGCGGCATCCACGGCATTCCTCGTACGCACCTTGGCGGTCAGCACGCGGTGCAGGTCATAATTCCAGATGACGACAAACAGGCCGATCACGATCACGACCAGCATAAAGATAATGGCCTGCCCCGAACGTTGCCGAACCGCCTCTGCTGATCTGTATCGTGGATAATCCATTATGAAAACGGCTAATTTAATCTTTCAGGTAGAAGCGGGCATGGTTTTCGATCCGGCTGGTGGAATCGATCTGCTTCCCGGGATACTTGACCGGCTCTCCATCCTGCATCACATCAATCAGCGGAAGATGAGGAAACATGGCGCGCGCCAGCGGAAATGTGAGCGGCACCTTCTGCGATAGCGTAATGGTCAGTATCTCTTCGTCATAATCATTTTTGTCATAGTCGGAATGAATTTCAGCCTCTCCCCCGGGTGCCCAGTTTTCATAATCCAGAACAGTCCGTGGATAATCCGCGCGATGAAACGCTTCGCTGACACCGACTTCATAATCCGCCTGCTCAAACCGCGGCGAATTACTGGTGGACAGGGCCTCATCCCACAGTTCGCCGACTCGTTTACCGGCCGGAAGTATCCCGTGAAAGTTTTTTGAATCCGGATTAACCATTCTGCCGGCGGTTGGAATCGTGGCGTAGTGGGTAACGGTGTTCACCATTTCAGCATCGAGACCCACGGTTGCCGCCCGCGCCGTGGCAATGCTGGCATAGTTGATGATGTTGCGCGACGTCACAATCTGCGATGCCTGCAGGATGCCGAACAGCACCATGCAAAGCAGGCACATGACAATGCAGGACTCCACCATTGAGGAGCCCCGCTTATGACGGATGCACAACGACAAAGACAAGCTCCTATTCTTCGTTGCCGAAATCCTTGATGTACTGATCGGCGGACTGCATATCATCCTTGGAGACTTCACCGTCGAGCTGCTCGATGGCACCTTTGGTCTTTTTCTGGATCACTTTGCCCAGCGCCCCGAAAAGCACCATGGCGGCGACTGCAATCACAACAACAATGATGATATATTCAACCATCGCCTGACCCGACTTACGCTTTGGAAAATTCTTCATTATTCACTTTCTCCTGTTTAACACGAAATGATCCCCGGCCAACTGCCATCAGGAAACCGAAATGACATCCAGCACCCGATTCCCATACGCCCGAAACACATAAAGTAAAACGGCACACATTCCGACAAGTGCAATTGTAACCGCCAGCGCAACAACGTATTCGAGCATTACCTGCCCGCTCCGACGCCATTCTGTACGATTTCGTAGATTCATCTGCTTTGTTATAACGTTCCTCGACAACCTGGCATTGTACGGTTTTCGAACTATCTTGAAATAAAATTCTTTTCCATGGCTCTATAAAAAAAGGGCACCAGCAAGGTGCCCCTTTCATCGGAAGCTGCTTAGACCGCAAATGGCCCCACAGCAAAGATATTACTGAGCCGTGCAGGTTCCGGTGCCGTCGCCGGATTTGCTGCGCTTACGCATCTGCTTCTTTGCGCCGCTGCCTTCGCCGGTGCCGTCTTTTGCACGAACCTGATCCTTGGAGGCATCACCGGTGCACTCAGAAGATGCGGTGCAGGTTCCATCCTCTGATGCTGTACAGGTGGACTGCGCCTTGTTCTGCCCCCGACCCTGTCCGCTTCCGTCCTTGGCCTGGGCCAGCGGTGCTGCGATTGCGATTCCGGCGATGATAGCGACGATGTATTTCATTTTCATTTGGAGGCTCCTTTCGTTGTTTTTGACTCCATCTACATCTGCCTTACACCGCCCCCGCCGGACGCGTCACAAAATGATCACAAAAAAAAGAGGAGCCTGAAAAACTCCTCTTTTACCAACAATTCCGGCGAATGGATCAGCCGTTTTTTCGTTTCAGCTTCCACTCGGCAATCTGCTGAACATCCTTGTCGCCGCGACCGGACACATTGACGATCAGCAGGTCATCCTTCGTAAATTTATCCGAGTTCAGAATCGTCCAGGCAATCGCGTGCGAGCTTTCGAGTGCCGGAAGAATTCCTTCCCACTGCGAAAGCTTATCGAAGCCGTCCACGGCCTCAACGTCGGTCACATAGGAATATTCCGCGCGTCCCAGATCCCGCAGCAGGCTGTGTTCGGGTCCGACCGCAGCATAGTCGAGGCCGGCGCTGATCGAATGCGTCAGCGCAATCTGACCATCGTCGTCCTGCAGCACGAAGGTTTTAGTCCCCTGCAGGATTCCGACTTTGTCCTGCGCAAAACGGGCGGCATGCTGCCCGCCTTCAATGCCGAAACCGCCGGCCTCGACGCCGATCATGCGTACCCCTTCATCCTTGATAAACGGATGAAACAGTCCGATCGAGTTGCTCCCGCCGCCGACACAGGCGACGAGCGCCGTCGGAAGACGACCTTCCGCCTTGAGGATCTGCTGCCGCGCCTCCCGGCCGATCACGCTCTGGAAATCGCGCACCATCATCGGATACGGATGCGATCCCAGCGCCGAGCCGAGAATATAGTGCGTGGAACGGATATTAGTCACCCAGTCGCGCATCGCCTCGTTCACGGCTTCCTTGAGCGTCTGCTGCCCGACCGTCACCGGGACCACCGTGGCCCCGAGGCTCTCCATGCGGAACACGTTCAGCGCCTGACGCGCCATGTCGACCGCACCCATGTAGATTACGCATTCCATGCCGAACATGGCGCAGACCGTGGCGGTCGCCACGCCGTGCTGGCCGGCGCCGGTTTCGGCAATAATCCGCTGCTTGCCCATGCGCTTCGCGAGCAGGATCTGCCCCATGGAGTTGTTGATCTTATGCGCCCCCGTGTGACAGAGATCTTCGCGTTTCAGGTAAATTTTGGCGGTTCCGAGCTTTTCGCTCATGCGCTCGGCAAAATAGAGCGGCGTCGGACGGCCGATATATTCGCGCAGATAATACTGAAGCTCTTTCCTGAACTCCGGATCCTTGCGGACTTCCTTGTAGATACGCGTCAGCTCGTTCAGCGGCTCCATCAGGGTTTCGGGAACAAACATTCCTCCGTAGGGCCCAAAGTGGCCCAATCGATCTGGCTGAGTCGGTTTCATCGTTAAAATCCTCGGTAAAAGACGGGATAATGTGTTTCCGGACGCCTCAATTCAAGGCAATTCACCGAAGCCTGTCAGCAACCAATATAAGCGCCGCTGACAACGAAAGCGACGCACTGTCGGAAGCCAGCCCGCCGGCATACGCGGCTCGACCAAGGATCTCCTCTGCGGAGATGCCTGCATCGCGAAGCTGGCTGATGCTTTCGGAGCGCTGTCGTTTGCTGAGTTTATCTCCCCGGTCATCGCAAATGAGCGGATGATGAAAATAGTCCGGCGCCGAATGCCCCAACATCTGAAACAACTGAATCTGCCGGGCCGTGCTGGCGAGAATGTCCTCGCCGCGAATCACAAGATCCACACCCTGCCGAATATCATCGCAGACGCAGGCAAACTGATAGGTCCACTGCCCCGTCCGGTCCCGCAGGGAAAAATCACCACACTGCTGCTTCGGATGCTGCCGGCATTCGCCAAGCCGCAGATCCCGGAACACCACCTCGCCGACCGGCACGCGCAAGCGAACCGTATTACCGATCAACGGAAGTCCCTTTGCGGAACAGGTTCCGGAATAGCATAGTTCTCCATCAGCGCCGGACCGCTCTTTCTGGATCTGCTTACGACTGCATTCGCATCCATAAACCAGCCCCTGCTCTGACAACAGACCGAGCATCCGCTCATAACATTCGCCGCAATCGCTCTGGCGGAATTCAGACGCTTCGGCTGCGCCGGACGCGGACATTCCAAGATCAGGAACAAAACCGAGCCATTCCATGTTTTCAAGAATAGTGGTTTCATACTCGGGCCGGCGCCGGGACAGGTCGTGATCCTCGATCCGGCAGATCACCTTTCCGCCGCCGGATTTTGCCACTCCCCAGACATACAGCATATGGAGCACATGCCCCAGATGCAGGTACCCGGTCAGACTGGGAGCAAAACGCGTGATCATGGATTGCGGCAGATGGAGATAAAGGCTTTTACCTTCTCGATATCCTTTACGCCGGGTTCGATTTCGACGCCGGAACTGACATCAATCCCCCAGGGCTTGACCGAAGCAATCGCTTCGGCCACGTTGTCAGGATTCAGGCCGCCAGCCAGCAGGATCGGGATTTCCGAAGCACGGACCAGATCGCGCGCCTTGCTCCAGTCGCAGGTCTTCCCCGTACCACCGATGGTTTTCGGATCATAAGAATCCAACAGATAGCGGTCAAAGCAAAAACCGTGATCAGCAAAATAGAGTTCATCCGGATTCAGCGCCCTCCAGATCTCAAGCCCCCGGAAAAGTTCCCGGTCGAGCTTCCAGTTGTCCGGCACACGATGCACCTGCAACACATCCAGCCGCGCATGCTGCGCTGCGTGAGCCAGCTCGGCCTCCGCAGGGCTGACGAATACACCGACACGTCGAACCCCTTCCGGGGTTTCCCACCGGCCGACGGTTTCGGGCGCGATGTAGCGCTTCGATTTCGGCCACTGGATAAAACCGAGCGCATCCGGCCCTAACGCAGAAATCTGCCCGAGGTCTCCCTCCGAGCAGATTCCGCAGATCTTAATAAATACGCCCATGGCTCTTATTCAGCGTCGTCTTCCTCTTCCGAAAAATCCATGTCAGCCACGTCTTCCGCAATTTCGGAAGCGGCTTCGATCGCCATGATCTTGTTCTCTTCAGCATTGTCGAAGAAGAGCGGGTTCTGGCCTTCTGCCCAGACGATTTCCAGATCATCGATGCCGATGAACCCGAAGGCGCTGCGAACCTGACGGGTCAGGGCATCGCGTTCGTCATCTTCCTTATAGATACCGCCGGAGGCAACCAGCAGCACGATGCTTTTTACCTTGTGCAGCGGCTTGATGCCATCTTCCTTGCTGATGGAGAACGTCAGGCCGGGGCAGAGAATCTGATCCATCCAAGCCTTCATGATGGCCGGAACGGTGAAGTTCCACATGGGCATCGTCAGCACGAGAACATCCGCCGCATTGAACATTTCAGCCTGCTTGGAGGCATAGTTCATGGCCATTTCTTCAACCTTCGACGGCTCATAGCTTTCGTCAAAAACCGGATACCAGGCGCGCTTGTACAGCTCATAGGAGTAAAACGGCGGTTTTTCGTCGTAAAGGTTGACGTTAACCAGCTCCACCTCAGGCTTGAGCTCGATCAGTTTGGCAAAAAAAGCGGCGGCCAGCTGTTTGGAAACCGATTCTTCGGTCGGCTTCGGGTTTGCGCATACATGCAAAACATTCATTGCAGAAACTCCTTCTCTCTTGTCCTTCTTAAAGGTTTTTTCAAATCAAGATGGCGGTTATAGCGCAATTTCGAGCAGGCTTACAACCACTATCCCTGAAAAGCAGAAGCACGCCCCGACAATGCCGGGAACGTGCATTTTTTCAGCCTTCGGGCACCGGAAAGCCGTCAAATCCCTCCGATAAAAAGGATTGTGCCGGAAACCGGCAACCGATACCTGAACGACGACCGGAGGCCGCTACATGTCCGCCATTTCGTCGTAGAACGCAACCAGATCGTTCTTCTTGTCGCTCTCGCGCAGCTTAATGGCAGAGCGCGGATGTTCGTTCATCTGGCCGGTGATCATATAGGGAATGCTGTAGCCCCAATCGATCTCCTCGCGCAACGGAAGCATCAGTTTTTCAACGGCCTCAATGATCGGGCGCTGATGGAACTTCGGATTGCGCAGGAAGCCGAGCAGCAACTCCGTCGGACAGTTGCCGGCACCGCGGCCAAGGCCGTCGATGGTGGAGTCAAGCATGGTTGCCCCGTTGATCGCGCAACAGATCGTGTTCACATAGGCCATCTGTTGGTTGTTGTGGGCATGAATACCGATTTGCTGACCATGCTGCATCGCATCCTTATAGCGACGCATCAGATCCTCAATCTGCTCATAGTAGAGCGACCCGAAACTGTCTACGAGGTAGAGCATATCCGCTTCAGCACATTTGCCGATCAGCTCCAACCCCTTGTTCAGCTCAAATTCCGGCACCGTGGAAATTGCCATCAGATTCACGGAGGTTTCATACCCCTTCTGCTTCGCATCGCGAACCATATCGAGACAGGCGGGAATCTGGTGGATATAGCAGGCCACGCGCACAAGATCGATCACGCTCTGATCCGCCGGAACGATGTCGGAATGGTTGGTACGGCCAATGTCAGCCATCACGCTGAACTTAACCCCCGGATCTTCGTCTCCGAAAAACTTTTTCAGGTCATCCTCGTCGCACATTTTCCACAGGCCGTATTCATCGGCACTGAAAAGTTTTTTGTCCGCCTTGTAACCGACCTCCATGTAATCGACGTCGGCAGCCACCAATGCTCGGTGCACGCTGCGAACAAAGTCATCACTGAATTTATGATTATTCATCAGGCCACCGTCACGAATGGTACAATCGAGCACCTTGAGCTGCGGCCAGTAATCGACCGATTCCGAACTGATATCCTTCTGCTTATTCATTGCTCTCTCCTTTAAAATTGTTTCGCTTTTCGCGGCATCGGCCTTTTCCGCCATCCGCTGCTTCGCCACTTCAATATCCTTCGTCTGCAACGACTCCGAAAACCGCACGCCGTTTACCTTCTGACGCCAGTAATAGACTCCGCCGCGAACCTTAAGGTTTTTTATCCCTGTTCCTTCAAATGTAGCCATAAACGCATCACCAATTAATGATGCGTAATGATGCGCTTTCAGAAAAAGATGTCAATCCTGTGATTCACTTCGTTTAAAGCAGAAACAGCGAGCAACGGCACTTAGTCGCCCCTGAAAACCCCGTTTTTAGACTGACACCACAATCCAATCCGGCCGATCCGTAGCGAGAGCCTGCGCAAACCCAACGGGCGAGAAACGAATACCCGCTGATGCGAAATCCTTCGTGTGCAGCCATAAACAGCAAGCGAAACAAGGAACATAGCAAGCTGACCGGGCAAAAGGACGGACGCGGCTCAAGGGCACAAAAAAACGCGGAGCATCAGCCCCGCGTTTAGCGCTTTTCTCAAACAGAAAGCTAGACCATAAAGATGCGGCGCACCGCAATAAAACCGACTCCGAAGAGAGAAATTAACGCAATTACGGCCGGCTCAGGAACCGCCTGAACCGTCACACTTGTGGGCGTGAAAGTTACCGTATCATCATTCACAGCATAAAGTTCTATATAACTGCCTGACTGCGCATAAGTTCCGGCGTAAGTCGCCAGCCAGGTGGCAGGTTTGACAAACTCCGTGTCCGAATAATCCACATCAGGAATGTTTATATCGCAATAAAAATAACCAACCTCAACACCATTTACCGTCAAACCCATAGTGGAGCTTGAATCCTCATTGCCGGCATAAAATACAAACATGTCAGAATCCACATATAGCTGATCGCTAGGAGCCCAAGAGTTCCCGGACGGGCGGCTGTATGTTCCGCTCAGCCCATCGCCGGACAGATCCGCCCACAACCAAGGATCGGATGTCGTATCCACGAACCAACTATTATATGCGCTTCCAAAAAAATCATTCACGCTCCCTGAATAGGTATCACTGACCGTCCAGTTAAACGTATAGCTCTCTCCAAGGGTATAACCCAGCGCAGTGCTGTCCGCCGTTCCGGTAACCGATACCATTATCGGGGTTGCCGATGCGCCACAGACACACGCAAACAACGCCGCTGCCATCCAATGTTTAACCTTCATTTCATGCTCCTTTTATGATCAAGCGGCCTACTATCACGGATAGAAACCCTAACGACCCAGCCAAGCGTTTCGATTTCACGAATCGTGTACTAAAAGTCGGTATTTTTGTCAAGAGGGGCCGCCCGACATCCATCGCCGACAGCGCCGCAGTCCAAACAGCAGATCCCTCGGCGAGGCGTCCCTACCCATCAGATCGTTTGTATGAAACAATTGAGTATTCGTCGGTTTCTTCGAGGGTTTCCGCCGGCTCAAAGCCTTCCAGCCATTGGG
Organism: Pontiellaceae bacterium; assembly: GCA_016937945.1. Taxonomy (GTDB): domain Bacteria; phylum Verrucomicrobiota; class Kiritimatiellia; order Kiritimatiellales; family Pontiellaceae; genus Pontiella. The sequence continues at coordinate 12,783 of JAFGVP010000087.1, forward strand.
GATTGAAAAAGGTATCGCCCTCGACAACTTTCTTCACCGTGGTCACCAGCAGCTGGTCGCACTTTGGAATCATGAGGTCATAAATCGCGGCGCCGCCGCAGACGATCGCATCGGCCGGAACATCAGCAGGATTGGAGACGGCCGTTGCTCCTTCACAGCGGGCGGATGGATTGCGGGTCAACACAAAAATGTCGCGTCCTTTCAGCGGCGGCAGCCCGTCAAAGGTGGTGCGGCCGACGACGATTTTCTGATCCATCGTGGTGCGCTTGAAAAACTGCAGATCCCCTTTGCAGCGCCACGGCAGGCCGCCGTCTTTACCAATCACACCGTTTTCAGACCGGGCAACAATCGCAATCATTAAAGTTCTCCGTACTACCGTTTTCTTGTCCACAGATTTCACGGATTATCGGGTTTTGAATCTGTGAAATCTGCGTAATCTGTGGATTTTCCGCTGCTTTTTAAACCGCGACTTCGCCCTTGATGGAGGGGTGACATTCATAGCCATCCAATGTGGCATGCTGCCACTCCCAATCGAAGATCGAGTCGTAGCCTTCGAGTTTCAGCGCCGGCGGCGCATAGGGTTCGCGCTTCATCTGCTCATCGAGCTGGTCGAGGTGGTTCACATAAATATGGGCATCGCCAAGAAAACCAATCAGCCTGCCGGCCGTCATCCCGCACTCCTTGGCGATCAATTCCAGCAAAAGGCCGTACGAAGCAATATTAAAGGGGATGCCGAGAAAGATATCGCATGAGCGCTGGTTCCAGAGCAGATCCAGCACGCCATCGTTGCAAAGCAGCTGATAGGAATAGTGACACGGAACCAGCGCCATCTGATCAAGCTGCTGCGGATTCCAGGCATTCACCAGAATTCGGCGGCTGTTCGGATTGGTCTTCAGGGTCTCAATGGCGTTCGCCAACTGATCGACGCCGCCGCTAAAATCTTCCGCGCCGAATGCATACTGTCCGTTAAAATTGCGCCACTGAAACCCATAGATCGGGCCGAGGTCCTTTTCTTCGGCCATGGCTTTATACGTGGCTTCGTCGTGGCCATACGGCACTTTCGCCGGCGTGCACCACTCGTTCCAGATTTTACAGCCGCGCTCCTGAAACCACGATTTATCAGTCACGCCTTTAATGAATCCCTCCAATTCAACCCGAAGGGTTTTCCATGCCATCTTCTTGGTCGTGAGCAGCGGAAAGCCGTTGGCCATGTCGTAATCAATCATGCAGCCGCTAACGGAAATCGTATCCGTGGCCGTCCGGTTGATTTTCTTTTTTCCCTCCCGGAGGACCTTTTCCACAACCTGTTTGTATACCTGATCAATATTCATATCTGCGCCTTCAAAATAGAGGGAGACGCTAGCACGCCCGACCCATGATTTAAAAGTGGAAATACGCCGCGAAGCACTGCCGCACGGTCCGGCAAAGAGCACAAAGGGCCCCGAGTATGCCCTCCGGACAAATGCCGATCAAAACTGAATTACCCTGTTTTGTCATCGACAAGAAGAGGCAGAAGATTATGATTCTTACCTCATCAGAGAGCTAAAAACTTTCTTACTGCTTTAGAGGTCGGGGGCTCATGAATTCGAGAAAAAAACCCACGTTTCCGGTAGCTCGCCTTGCCATCACCCTGACGGTGCTGACGGCCACCATCGTAGCGGTTTCCTGGGCGCTCTACACCACTCAGTACGTGAAGTCCTACCGGGAAACCCTGCTTGCTCAGGAAGCCTATTCCCAAAACCTGAAAGCCGAATATGTACGCAGCCAGATTCGTCGCCTATTAACCGATGTCCATGTGATTTCCGGCGAGGACCGGCTTATCACCATTCTGGAAGGATCCGGCACATCAATTGAATTTGCCGACCATCTGAAGCGATTCAGCCGCTACCGCGGTATTTATGATCAGATCCGGGCTCTGGATCTCGAAGGGAACGAGGTTATTCGCATCAACCTTGAAGGCAGAGCACCGGTGCTCGTTCCGACCGAAGATCTCCAGAACAAAGCACATCGCTACTACTATAAAGATATTATCTGGATGAACCGCGATCAGGTCTACATGTCCCGCTTTGACCTGAATGTGGAATACTACGAAACCGAAAAACCCTCTAAGCCGACCATCCGCTTCGGCACGCCCATCTTCAGCAGAGAAGGCTCAAAGATCGGCGTTTTGGTACTCAATTATCTGGGTGACGACCTGCTTAAAGAATTGCTGAACCTCTCATTCAACTCGCCCGGCGAACTGATGCTGCTCGATCAGGATGGATTCTGGCTGTTGAATGAAAATCATAAAGATATGGAGTGGGGGTTCATGATTCCGGATCGCGCCCACTGCACCATGGCCGAACAGAATCCGAAAGCCTGGCAAGAGATTAAGGATTCCCTCTCCGGTCAGTTCATCCTGAATGACGGACTATACACTTTTACCAAAATCTACCCCAAAACGCTCGGCGTGGTCTGCGGAAATCCATCCGAATTAGCGTCGGACACCGTCAGCGAGCCGGAATGGATCATCCTTTCCTTTGTTCCCCGAAACAAACTCCATACCGGAGGGACAGGCACCATGGTTATGTTCGGACTGACCGATGCCCTGCTGCTTGTTCTGCTGGGCAGTATTTCTGTCAAACTGCTGATTGCCACCAACCGACGCAGAGCAGCCGAACTTGAACTACGACGTCTGAATCAGGCGCTGGAGAAAAAAGTCGGAAACCGCACACAAAGCCTCTCCAAAGCCAATGCCGCCCTGCGCAACGAAGTTCAGCACCATCAACAATCGCTGATGGAGAAAAATGAAATCGAAGCGCAGCTCCGGCAGGCCCAGAAAATGGAGGCGATCGGAACACTGGCCGGCGGCGTGGCCCACGACTTTAACAACATTCTGACCCCCATTCTCGGCAACGCGGAAATGGCGGCAATCCAGATGGACAAGAACCACCCGCTGCAGCTGGAAATGAGCGAAATCATCACGGCGGCCAAGCGGGCGAAAGAACTGATCCAGCAGATCCTTATGTTCAGCCGAAAGAATGAACAGGAAATGCTGCCGCTTCGAATGGAACTGGTTGTTAAAGAAGCTGTCCGACTGCTGCGGCACGCCATACCGGCCACCATCGACATCCAAACGGATATTGAACCAAACTGTGGAGAGGTGCGGGCCTCCCCCACCCAGATTCATCAGATCGTAATGAACCTCTGCACCAACGCCTATCAGGCCATGGATGAAGAGGGAGGCTCTCTCACGATCTCAATGCGTCGGGAGCAGATTGATCCTGATAACTATCGTTGCCAGATCAACATGACTGCGGGGGCGTATATCCGGCTCGAAATCAGCGATACCGGCCCAGGCATTCCCGAGGATGCAAAGGAACGCATCTTTGAGCCCTACTATACCACCAAGGAAGTCGGCAAAGGGACCGGTCTTGGTCTGTCTGTTGTCCACACCACCGTGCAGGATCTGAAAGGACATATTGAATTCAGCAGCGTCGCTGGACAGGGTACAACGTTCACGATCTTTCTCCCGGTCAATGCGAAGGGTTCGACAAGAGAAGGCATCGACGCCCGCGCCATTCCCCCGGGATCAGAACATATTCTGATCGTCGACGACCAGGAATCCGTTGTACAGATGCAGGTGCGCATGCTGGGAAATCTCGGCTACAAAACCACCGCCTTCATCAATCCGCACGAAGGGCTTGAATACATCAGGAACAATGCCCGCAAGGTAGATCTTCTGATCACTGACATGGCCATGCCGAAAATGACCGGACTCAAGCTGATCGAACAGATCCGCCAATATGCGCCCGACATGAAAATCATCATCTGCTCCGGCTTTATGGAAGAGATGAACCGCGAAACCGCCCAGGCATTCGGCATTCACGGCTACCTTCGGAAGCCGGTCAGCATCAAGGATCTCTCCAATCTCGTGCGTGACATCCTTGATGGAAAAGGATAGCAGATCCACCTCGAAAAGACTTTGCGACCGATTGCTTTGACACTTCTCACCGGATCATCCACCTTCTGTTGAAGGAGGACAGCATGAACCAGAACAAAGATCGAATCGCACTCGTCACCGGAGCAACGTCCGGCATCGGCGAGGCCACCGTCCGGAATTTTATCAAGGCCGGCATGAAGGTGATCGGAAACGGCCGCAAAGAGGAAAAACTCCGGGCAATGGAACAAAAACTTGGCCAAGCATTCTGTGGCGTGGCCGGCGATGCATCGAACGAGGCCGTGCTGGATCGGCTATTCGAGACCGCCGTTGAAAAATTCGGGAGCGATCCTGACCTTGTGGTAGCCAACGCCGGCCGTGGACTGGGCGGTTCCGTGCGCGAAGCCGACCTTTCGCAGTATGCCGAACTGCTGGATATCAACGTGACAGGGACGTGCATGCTGATTCAAAAGGCGGCGCAACGCATGGTAAAAATTCAGGAATCCGTCTTCCCGGAAAAGGCGGCCGACATCGTGATTATCGGATCCGTAGCCGGCCGGCAGATTACCACCTTCAGCGCCGTATACAGTGCCTCAAAATTTGCGGTGCATGCGCTGGCCGAAGGACTCCGGCGCGATGTGGGCCCCAAAGGCGTGCGCGTCTCGCTCGTTCAACCCGGCATCGTGATCAGCGGATTTCAGGAGGTTGCGCAATACAGCAACGAACTGGTCGAAAGCTTCCACGAAAAATTCGGCCCACTGCCGACCTGCTGCGATATTGCGGATGCGATCACGCACGTCGTATCCCTGCCGCCTCACATCAATATCAGCGATATCTGCGTCCGCCCCACGCGACAGGACTACCCCTAGCCTCGCCGGCTTTACACGGAAAAATCTTAAGTATTTGACAATGTTTCCCATTCAACGCATCTTTTGAAACATTCTACCAAAAGAAGGAGAGAAGATGATGAAACATGTCCTGAGCACTGCCGCTGTGACCGGCATATCCCTCTGCAGCGCATGTGCAAACCCCGTGATCACAATCGACGCCGCCAAACCCGGAGCCGAGATCAGCCCGACTATGTACGGGATCTTTTTTGAAGACATCAACTTTGCGGCCGACGGCGGCATTTATGCCGAACTTGTAAAGAACCGCTCCTTCGAATTTGACCGCCCCCTGCGCGGCTGGACCGTGCTCAAGGATGAAGGACTCGGCGTTCGCACCCTGCCGATGCACAACGAGACAAATCCCCGCAATCCGCGTTTCATGCGGATTCAGATCGACGATCCCGGATCCGGCGCCGGACTCCGCAACGAAGGCTTCCGCGGCATGGGTGTTAAGCAGGATGTCCCCTGCCGTTTCAGCATTCAGGCCCGCAAGGTCGGCGGCGATATCTCCTCCATCCGCGTCGAACTGGTCACCACCAACGGCGATGTACTTGCCAGCTCAACGGTTGATGGACTCACCGATGAATGGAAAACGCTTAAATGCGAACTAACGCCTGATGCCACCGAATCCAAGGCCAACCTGAACCTCTGGTTCGAAGGCGGCAAGGGCCTGCTGGACATCGATATGGTATCCCTCTTCCCGTCGGATAGCTGGAAAGGCCGGGAAAACGGCATGCGCGCCGATATGGTGCAGTTGCTGGCCGACATGCATCCGGGCTTTCTTCGTTTTCCCGGCGGCTGCATCGTGGAAGGATTTGATCTCTCGCAACGCTACCAATGGAAGAATACCGTGGGCGATATTGACGAGCGTGTCGTGACCATCAATCGCTGGAACTTTGAATTCAGCCACCGTCCGACGCCGGATTATTATCAGAGCTTCGGCCTCGGCTTCTACGAATACTTTCTGCTCTCCGAAGACCTTGGAGCCGAACCGATGCCGATCATCAACTGCGGCATGGCCTGCCAGTTCAACACCGGTGAGCTGGTTGGACTGGATGAGCTGGAACCCTACATCGAGGATGCGCTCGACCTGATTGAATTTGCAAACGGCGCCACCGATACAACATGGGGCTCCCTGCGCGCTGCCATGGGACACCCGGAGCCGTTCGAACTCAAAATGATGGGTATCGGAAACGAGCAGTGGGGCCCGCAATATATCGCCCGCTACCTGCCCATGGTCAAAGCCATCAAGGAAAAATATCCCGACATACAGATTATTGCCGCCACCGGTTCCGATGCATCAATCTTCCCCAATGGAGAAGCCGAAGTGGAATTCCTTTGGAAAGAGTGGCGTCGGCTGCAGCCTGAATATGTCGATGAACACTTTTACCGCGTGCCGGAGTGGTTTATCGAAAACACGCACTGGTACGACGATTATGACCGCAACGGCCCGAAGCTCTTTGTCGGCGAATATGCCTCACAGAGCGTCGGCGTCGCCAGTCCGGAAAACCGCAATATCCTGAAAACGGCGCTCTACGAAGCGGCCTTCATGACCGGCATGGAGCGCAATGCGGATCTCGTCCGCATGACCTGCTACGCCCCGCTGTTCGGCCACGAGGAAGCGTGGCAGTGGCGGCCGGACATGATCTGGTTCGACAACCTCAATGCATACGGCTCGGTGAACTATCACGTGCAGAAAATGTTCAGCCGCAATCCCGGCACGCACATGCTCGACTGCGAACTGCAGGGAGCACCGGAGCTGAATGAACACAGCACCGTCCTGAATGCCAGCGCCACCCTCGACACGGATGCCGGCGAGGTGATCATTAAGGCTGTGAACGTCGGCGATCAGCCGCAGACGGTTTCCATCAAGCTGAAGGGTGTTACCGGAGGACCTGCAATGAAGGTCACCACGCTCTCGTCTGCCTCTCTCGACGACGAAAACACCATCGAGAGCCCGATGAAGATTGTACCGGAAGAATTCCTTGCCGATGCGAAGGGTCCAACGCTTGAGTATACCCTTAAGCCTTACTCCTTCACGATTCTGCGGATTCCGGTGAAATAGAAGTTCAGGCGTGCCGGTCGCTCTTCGGGACGGCTCAATGATCCGTCCCGTTTTTGTTACCAAACGGTTTTAATGAGACCGCCGTCCACCCCGATTGTCTGACCGGTGATATAGCTCGACGCATCGGACAGCAGGAACGCACCCAATCGGCCGAACTCATCGATCGTACCGTAGCGCCGCATGGGAATGCCCAGTTCATTCGCGGCACGCACCGACTCCGGATCAAGACCCTGCTGTGTCGCATTCATTGCATCAAGCGACTGCACGCGGTCCGTATCAATACGCCCCGGCATCAGATTGTTGATCCGGATATTTTCCGGGGCCAGCTGCAGCGACAGGCTTTTGGCCAGACTCGTAACGCCGGACCGCATGACATTGGACAGCAGCAGGAAATCGATCGGTTCCTTTACGGAACAGGAGGTGATCGTCAGGATGGATCCCCCTCCGGCCTGCCGCATGAACGGCAGCACCCCGCGGATCATCCGGACGGCACTCATCAGCGTAAGCTCAAAGGCGGACTGCCAAGCGGTATCGTCAAAATCATCAAAGTTTCCGGCAGGCGGGCCGCCGGCGTTCACCACCAGCATATCCACGCCGCCGAATGCATTAACCGTATGGTCGATCCACTGCGCAACAGAATCCGGATCCGACGCATCCAGCACGTTCGCAAGGATTTCCGAACCGGACTCCTCCGTCAACGAATCGGCAGCATCATACACATCCGGCTCCGTCCGGCTACCGATGGAAACCAGCGCACCCTCGCGCGCCAGCTCACGCGCAATTCCATATCCAAGCCCACGGCTCGCCGCCGCCACCATGGCCACTTTACCGCGCAATCCCAAATCCATTCCGCCCCCTTGTTCGACTTAAACAGCAGTCGGCACCTTGCCTTCCATCCAGTTGGCAATTGCATGAAGCTCTTCGGCAGAATATTCGCCCTCCAGCTTCACAAAATCGGCGCCGTTCACATATTCAATATACGGATCCTTCAGTTCCAGACAGCCGCACGGCCCCTTGGCCTGTTGAATCAGATCTTTCGTTGATTTTCTCATGACAAACTCCTCTATTTAACAGGACCATATTAGTCATATTTGAAAATTTGTCAAATGGCTTGTTACCGGCTCACCATAAAATAAACAGCCAGAATCACCCCGGCATCCGCCGTCGCATGCGTCAGGATTGCCGTACCGTATCCCCCGAAACGCGTGGCCGTCCAGCGCCAGAAAACCGAACTGGAAACCAGTACCCCAAAGACAACGATAAGCCAAGGCGCCGCGATCAACCGGTAGAGAACAAGCAGATGGTACCCCGCAAACAGGAGATCCTGCCAACAAATCAGCCGAAACGGCGCCGGCGCAATACCCCGCCAATGAACTTCCTCCAGCACGGGATGAACCAATGAAAAATAGGGAATCAGCAGAAGCCACGCCCGGCCGGTCAGGCCAAAGTGCGCCAGCCATTCCGGAAGGATTTGCCCGGAGACCGCCAGCCACGGCCAGAGATAATAGACCACCGGAGCGGACAGCGCGCACACGATGATGCCCGGAATGAGAATTCCGGGCGGAAATCCCGAGCAAAGCCGCCGGATCAGGTCTGGAGGTTTTCGATAAATAAGGAACCCGGCAATTCCAAGGTGATAGAGCCCGATCGCCGCCCACGCACTCTTAAACCAACCCATGCCGATGAGCACGGCGGCATAGGGAAGTAACGCTGCAAACCAATTGATCATGAGATCGGTTTATATTCCCTTTTCGGGGTTGCGCCAATTCTTCAAGTTCGGGAAAGTCGGCCCATGCGAGAACAATGGATACAACCGATACTTGATGAGGCCGCGAAAAACGGGCTTGAACGAACCGCCGGAGTCTATCCCGATACCGGCGGAAAAATCGTGATCGACGGCAAAACCGTGCTCAACTTTTCGAGCAACGACTATCTCGACCTGTCGCACCACCGCCATGTGATGGACCGCAGCCGTGAAGCACTGGATCAATACGGAATCGGCTCAACCGCGTCCCGGCTCGTAACCGGAACCCTGCCGATTCACGAAGAACTAGAGGCCCGCCTTGCCGCCGAAAAAGGATACCCGGCCGCGCTGATTTTCGGAACCGGCTATATGGCCAACGCCGGTACCATTCCGGCACTCGCCGGACGCGATGACCTGATCTTTGCCGACAAGCTGGTTCACGCCAGCATGATCGACGCCTGCAAACTGAGCGGGGCAAAACTGGTTCGCTTTACACACAACGATGCCTCGGCTCTGGAACAGCGGCTGGAGCAGTATGCCGGCGCCGCCGGTCGAAAACTGATCATCACGGAATCGGTCTTCAGCATGGACGGTGACATTGCCCCTCTGCAGGAAATTGCGGCACTGGCAGAACAGCATGATGCCATGCTGATGGTCGATGAAGCCCACTCGACCGGGACCTTCGGCCCAAACGGCGCCGGACTCATTCGGGAATACGGAATCGAAAAATCGGTTACGGTTTCCATGGGAACGATCAGCAAAGCACTGGCGGGCTTTGGCGGCTTTATCGCTTGCTCCGAAAATATCCGCAGGTTGCTGGTCAACTCCTCACGGGCATTTATCTATACCACGGCGCCGCCGCCGGCGGTGATCGGCGCGGCACTCGGAGCGATGGACGTACTCGAAGCCTCTCCCAACCTCGGCAACATCCTGCAGGCGAATTCCAACTATTTCCGGACGATGCTGCACGATGCCGGACTCGATACCATGCAGAGCGAAAGCCAGATTATTCCGATCGTGATCGGGGACAACGAAACGGCACTGGCCATTTCGCAACGACTGCGCAAAGAGGGAATCATTGCCGCCGCCATCCGACCGCCGACCGTTCCGGCCGGCTCCGCCCGACTGCGACTCTCAATCACCCTCGCCCACCATGTCGATGACCTTGAACGCGCCGCCAAACGTATTATCAGCGCGGTTAAGAATTAACCAAAAAGACAGAAAGGGCACGAAGACCGCTATATTTCTTTTCTCGGAAGCCGTCGTACTTCGTGTCTTCGTGGTGAAAAATGGAATCACTTTTGATTATCTCTGGATGGGCGCATGGGCTTGATGCGATTAAGCCGATGGGCAATGCGCTGGCAGACCGGTTTGATATCCGGCTGATGACGGGCGCGCAGATCCTTCGTGAGCAAACGATTCCCGACGTCGATTATATCCTGACCGGCTCCATGGGCGGACTGCTTGCAATGGAATTTCTGCCGCCGACCGTCAAAAGGCTGGTACTGATTTCCTCGACGGCCAGATTCTGCGCCGGAGATAACTATCCATGCGGCACGCCGGAAAAAATACTGCGGCGCATGATCCTACAGCTGAGGCGGAATCCCGAGGCGGTATTGGACGAGTTTTTCAAAAACGTGCATTACCCGTTTCGCGAAAGCCGTGCGGCAATCGCACTGCGGCAAAGCATTGAATATAATCTGGACGAACTCATGGGCGGCCTCGAATATCTTCTTGAATCCGATCTGCGGGAAATCGTTCCGGGCATTCAAATTCCGGTCCTGCTGATGCACGGTAGCGACGACCGGATTATTCCGGCGGAAGCGTCGAAATGGCTTCACGAAAACCTGCCGAATGGCCAATTGAAGATGATCGAAAATGACGGACACGCATTGCCGGCCCATCACTTTGAATCGGTCATGCATTCGATTCGCGCATTTCTGCCGACGGATGAAGCTCCGGCATACTCCTGAAAACCAGATCGACATTCCGGAGGCGCCGATAAACCTTTCGCTCGCGTACCTTGGGCTGCCAGTTCAGCAGCACACCGGCACTGTTGCACCGATAACGATCAAGAATTTTCTTCATGAGAAGCGGACTCTCCTCGAGCCGGTAGTTGACTGTCCGGAGTGAGATAAAACCGGGTCGTCGGGTAAGCCAGATCAATGTCCGGCTCATGCCCGAAGGCATCCAGGATATCCTCCCAGATTTTCTGTTCTGTGCCGCGGCGCTGGCGGGGATCAACCAGATAGCGGATGGTCAGCATCACACCGCTGTCCTTCACGGTCGTATAGACCGTCGGCGTCAGTTTGCCGGCAACAATCAGGTATTTACGGGCGGCCTGCCGGATCTGGGCCTGCGCTCCCTGCGAAAGGTATTCGGCATTTTCCCGACCGATACTGAGCAGCAGTTCCTTCGCCTTTTTCCAGTTGCTTTCAAAGGTGATCAGCACCGGGATTTCATTCCATATATATTCAAACCCGATGTGGTAATTCGATAACGGCGAACGCAGTACCATGCTGTTGGGAACGTGGATGATCCGGCCCGTGCTCTGGTCGGCATCCACCCAGTTGCCCACCTCGACAATGCTGAACTGGAAAAGGCGGATATCAATCACATCGCCCTTGAAATTTTCCAGCTCAATCCGGTCGCCCACCTTGAACGGCTTGCGCGCTTCGATGAAAAAGAATCCGGCCATATTGGCAATAGTGTCATGCATCGCCACGGCCAGACCGGCACTGGCAAGACCAAGGAACGTACTCAGCGAGGCAATGCCCTGAAACCAGAAAGAGCCGATCACGATGATGACAACGAAGGTGTAGATGTAGGTCACGGTCCGGCGCGTGTGATAGCGGCGCTTGTCGTCCTCGATTTTGCGGCAGACAATCTTGGAGGTAAAAAACTTCAGGATGTACAGCACCAGCAAGGCGATCAGTGTGGCCATCAGTTTTCCGGCCATATCGGTATTCAGAAAATGCATTATCTTTTCAATCATCCTGCTCCTCCTGCCACGCCCGGCATCTGTCATTGACCAATATACCGAAGCCGGGCTGATGTAAAGCAGATCACATTAACCGATCCGGAATTGATATCAGGACGTCTTTTACTTGCCGTCCCCTGCATGAATGAAGCAAACATACGACATGAAAAATCCTGATCTAAAACTGGTTTCTCTCATTCTTTTTTCCTGCACGGTCTTTGTTCAGGCCGATCGTCAGACGGCCGATATGCTGGCCCGGACACTGAACAACTGCGTTTCAGGCAATGAGGTTCACCCGACATGGGCGCCGGACGACTCGGCCCTGTACCTTCATGAAGCCGAACAGATCTTCCGGATCGACACCGCAACGGGAAAACGCAAGACGATGATCAATTACGACGCCATCGCAAAAAAAATCGGCAACCCCAACCCGCGCATCGAACGGTTCACCATTACGGATGAAAGCGACTTTACCTGCCTCATTTCTGCCGACGGAAAATATTACTCCATCGGAATTGATGGAACGCATATCCGCGATATCGCCCCCGAAAACGATCCGTTTGCCCTGCCTTCTTTCGACCACCCTGTACGCAGCGGAGACAATGGACGGGAAACCGCCGTCATCTTCATCAATAACACCGACCACCCCGTGCAGCTGTTCTGGACCGACTCGAGCGGGATTCAATCGCCGTACAACACATTGGAACCCGGCGCATTCTACCGGCAGCACACCTTTGCCGGCCACGCCTGGTTTGCCAACGGGCTCGGCTTCGTAGCCTCAGACGAACCGGGATTGGCATATCTCAGCCCCGTCCAGAGGGAACCGTCATCAAAACCCAAAAGGGCTGAATCCGAACAATGGACGGTATCGTTCCGGGACAATAACCTATCCGTCACAGAGCGATCTAAACCGGGAAAGAAAATCCAGCTGACGACGGACGGAACCGCCGACTGCAAATATTGCGGACCAACGTTTGAATCTCCTGATGGAAGATATCTCGTTGCAATGAAGGAACAGGCCGGAGAAAACCGAACGATCGACCTGATTGAAGCCGCTCCGCGCGATCAGCTTCAACCGCGGACGCTGGCCATTCCCTATTCCAAACCCGGCGACCGGCTTGCCATCACGAAACCGGTTCTTTTTGACCTGCAGACCATGAAGGCCATTCCACTCGATGATGAGCTCTTCCCCAATCCATGGAGTGTCTCCGAGTTTCATTGGTCGCCGGACAGCGATCGGTTCTTTTTCCTCTATAACGAACGCGGCCATCAGACCGCCCGACTGATTGCCGTCCAGTCAAAAACCGGCAAAGCCGCAACCGTCGTTGAAGAAAAGAGCAGCACCTTTATCGACTGGACAAATAAACTGAAGGTCCATCATCTCGATAAAACCGACGAAGCCATCTGGATGTCGGAACGCTCCGGATGGAACCACCTCTATCTGATCAACCGCAAAAGCGGTCGCATCACACCGATCACCGAGGGCGAATGGGTTGTTCGCGGCATTGAACGCATCGACGAAGAAAAGCGCGAAATCCTTCTCCGCGTGGGTGGTATTTATCCGGAGCAGGATCCATACTATATTCATTACGTGCGCGTCGGATTTGACGGCTCAGGCCTTACCCGGTTGACCGAAGGAAACGGAACCCACACGATCAGTAAATCCCCGCAGGGTGGATACTATGTCGACAGCTGGTCCCGCGTGAACCTGCCTCCCGTCTATGAACTGCACCGCACATCCGACGGAAAGAAAATCATGGAACTCGGCAGGGCAGACATCTCTGAAATGCTGAAGTGCCACCCGCACCTCCCTGAACCGTTTACCGCCAAAGGCCGCGATGGACAGACCGATATTTACGGCGTCATCTTCCGTCCATCCGACTTTGATCCCGGCAAAAAATATCCGGTAGTTGAAGATATCTATGCCGGACCGCAGGACTTCTTTGTCCCGAAAGAATTCTCCCCATGGCGCGGCCTGCAGCGACTGGCGGAACTTGGTTTTGTGGTGGTGAAAATTGACGGCATGGGCACCAACTGGCGTTCCAAAGCATTCCACGATGTCTGTTTTAAAAACCTCAAGGATGCCGGTTTTCCGGACCGCATCGCATGGATGAAGGCCGCTGCAAAGAAATACCCGTGGATGGATCTCTCCCGGGTCGGGGTTTACGGCACCTCCGCCGGCGGACAGAATGCAATGCGCGCGGTGCTCGACTACGCCGATTTTTACAAGGCGGCCTATGCCGACTGCGGATGCCACGACAACCGCATGGATAAAACCTGGTGGAATGAGCAATGGATGGGCTGGCCCGTTGATGAAAGCTACATTGCCAGCTCCAACATGGAGGACGCGCATAAGCTTGCAGGAAAACTGTTCCTGACGGTCGGCATGATGGATTCCAACGTCGATCCCTCGTCCACGATGCAGGTCGTCGAGGAACTGATCAAGGAAAACAAGGATTTTGAGCTGATGGTCTTCCCCTCCGGCAGCCATGGTGCCGGCATGGGAACCTACGGAACCCGCCTGCGGGAGCAATTCTTCATCCGTTGGCTGCAACCGTAGCTCCGTCTCCTGGAGACCAAACATATTCCGTTACGCTTGTCGGTTGCAGCAAGGATGGCGGCGATATGTGCACTGGCATCCTGCTGCCTGCCTTGGACTGCCGCACTCTATTGCAACTGCACCTCAACCTTGTAGAATCCGGCAGATTCCGCCTGATGCACCATATCCGTATAGCAGCCCTGAGGATAGACAAGATTTGTTGCAAGCGGTCGCATTGAATCGATCAGATTTGTCATCCAGTACACTCCATAGGTTCGGTTCGTCATCGCAGTCCACCTGAGAACCATCCCTCCAACAGCTTCCGAGTAATCCTCCGTCAACTCAAAGAGCGATGCAGGGTCTACAGGGTCGGTCCCTGCAATATATTCCTTAATATTACTGACTCCATCCTCATCGTTGTCGAACGAATCAATCGCGTTTGTCAGACCGTTGAAATAATATGCCTCCCACCAATTTGGAATTCCGTCGTCGTCTCGATCACCGGATGGCAAGACAACATCCGTTTCATACTTCCGGTCAGCACCCTTGCGTATAATATATGGAATGCGGCTGGAGTTGGTCGACTCGACTATTCTGTAGTTATAAATCACAATTTCTTTTATCCCATCGTCAAGATATATTGGACCACAGGATCTTTCGCCTGAGTTCGTCTGTTGTAGGTATGTGATGTCTTCATCTAAAATGGAATTCCAGCCTTCGATCCCGACATATTCTGCATTTGCATCGAAATTTGAATCCCATTCAAAAACAACCGGGTCGGTAGAAAAAAGGAAGTTGGTTGACGATAGTTGGGGAGAAACAATTATCGGACAGGTATCAACGGAAGGGATTGGTGTTATCCTATCCTTCTGAGCAACCGGAAGAATAGTTGATACCGACCATCCATTGGTAAAATATATCCTGAGATCCCAGTTCCCATCCTGCACAGGAATTTCTGCGGACAGCGAAACATTTGTTTCAAACTCCCATTCGTTTCCATCCATGACGCAATCAAACCTACCCAAAGGCGCTATGCCGGAGATTCCGGAGACGGAATCGCTTGCAATTACATCCAATCCTATATTGCACATGTTTTGGTTTAATTGATTGTCCACTTCGAGATCCAGCAACTTAACATCATTGCTAAGTATGACAGTTCCGCCGTTAAGTATGACAGTTTCGCCGTGCAACCACCGAACATTTTCATGTGGCAGTGCAGAACTGAAAAACGCGACCTTCATGAACTCCAGCAAATGATCGGATTCGAGGGGAGTCGTGGTCAAAACCACCTCACCATGTTCGGGGCCGAGGCTTAGTTTGTTTTCCTGCCAGTTCTCTGGATTTGCAGAAAAATCCCTGCCGATTAAAAACACCTTCGGTTCGATTTCCACGGATTCCACATCCTCCAGAAGAGAGTAATTCACGGTGCAGCTGAACGTCATCGGAATCCCGTTCGTCGGTCTTGAAATTTCCCAACTTCCCTCCATAAACCGGTCATTTTGTTCTCCGAATTCCCACTCGCCCGCATTATGCGTCTCGGACCGGTAATCCAAATTTGCATAGGCAGGTCCCCATACAGTATCACCATAATGAAGATTCCCGGAGAGTTCGATTCCCACCTCCATTTCATCCCAACTGTTGGATGGAATTACAGTTATCGTAATGGTTACCGGGCCTGAATTCGTCAACAATGTCGGAGACCAACTGCGTTCGATTTCCACCGGAAAATGAAACTGTTCATCGACAGTCTGCTGCTCGGCCGCGAAATTAATGTCATCGCCAGCCGGGACCGTAACATCCTCCCAAACATATTCCGACCCGGTAAAACTGTACGGGACTGGCATGACATTCAGGAGTTCATATTCCGGGTGAAGCATCACATCGCCAATTTCAACATCATCCGCTTTTACATTCTCCAGAGACAAATGCCATTTTGGAAACACATCATAGTATCCATTATGAAACTGATTCGTACCGGAGGGAACCGCGTATTCATATTCCAGATTAAAATCCGAAACTATGACGCGCTCCCTTGCCGAGCTATAGAACTCAACACCCAAAACAGAAAGGAAAGAATCCGTTGATGACGGGACAACGCCCATCAAAACCGAGCCGTGTTCCACCCCCGCGCTTAGGCCTCTTCCTTCCCAGCTTTCACTTCCACGGTCTGCCGAAAGTTTACCTCCCAAACTGACATAGGGTTCAATTTCGACACCTTTTACCCCATCCGCCAACTCATAGAATACCGTATAGGTAAAGACCATTGGTTCCCCAACGGAAGGCAACGATACTTCCCAGCAGCCATCCTGATAGTACGATTCGGTTTCCCCTCCATCCCAGATACCCCTGCTATGAGTCTCCTCCACATAGCTCAGACTGGAAAAAACACTGTTGTCCCCATCCATATCGCCGTCATGAAACTTTCCGGATAGCGCGATTTCCAACTCGATGTTTTCCCAGGCAACCTGCGGTATCACAGCAACCGCAACGGTAACAGGTCCGGAGTTGGTAAGCACTTTCGGCCACCAGTCACGCGTAATATCTACTGGAAAATTTCTGGTTTCACTCGTTGCTTGTTGTCTGGCATCAATTTCGAATTCATCGTCTGCGGGGATCACAACGCAATCCCAAGTATATGTCGACTCAACAAGCTGATCCGGTTCTGGATCAAAGTCCATTAAGCTGTGCTGGGCGTCCAATTGAATGCCTCCGACATTTATCGGAACGTCGTTCGTGTTGCTTAATTCCAGCCCCCAGTCGGGACTGCTGGCATATGTTCCATGTGTAAATTCATTTTGACCAGGAGGAACAGCATACCTGTAAACCAAATCAAAATCGGCATTCACATCGACCGGGGCAAATCCAAATTCCAAGCTATGTACGGTTATTCGCGCCCCCGAAACGTGGGACACGCTTCCGGTTATTACCGCATGTGCCTGGCAGTAGGCTTCAAAGTAGATGTTGTCTTCCTGTAGATCCCGAAGGGTGGATTCAACAACATAGCATTGTCTATTGGTTCTAACGCCTGCTCCTGTCGTTTCATATCCGATGAAATCAAAGAATGGCATTCCAGAATCAGGCTCTACCTCCCTGACACCTGCGTTCGCGCTTCCATAACCATCCTGATAATCGGCCGAAATCACATAGGATACATCCGCCGTAACGGTTACAGGTGAGTACATTATATTCGACCAGATTCCAGAATCGACATCCCATTCCACATCCAGCCCAACAGCAGCAACACATTGTCCTGCATGCCCCGGTCCGGCTGTCAATTTTACATAGGCACTGTTCCCCGACGAATAACCGTCGGCCACAGGAAGCGGCAATGGATTGTTGGGATCCGCATATAGCGTCACTGGATAATGCAAATCCAGATTAACGACATTCGTTGAAACAGCAAAGTTCAACGTCGCCGCATGGACACCCAGCCCATACGCAAAACAAAAAATAACCGCAAGATACTTTTTCATATGGCCCCCTCTATGAAATTCGGAATAAAGACACAACCGAGGATCTTTACTTCTTTCAAAACTCCATATTTCCGAGCAGGACCTCCTACCAAGGATTTTTTGTAAAATCAATTACAACAAGACAATAGATCCAGAAAAAGCACAGCTTGATAGGTTCGAGCAAGCGTTCCCCTCAATGATCAGGAAATAGCTGTTATCGGCAATGATCGGAAGACCGATGCGTCGCAGGTCATCGAGGAGCTGATCAAGGCGGACAAGGACTTTGAGTTGATGGTCTTCCCCTCCGGCAATCACAGCGCCGGCATGAACAAGTATGAAACCCGACTGCGGGAAAACTTTTTCATCCGGCATTTACAGCCGAAGTCAAAGGTGGATTAAGCCGCGTTTAGAAAGTGTTCAATGCGGACAACGTTGTTCTGAAGAAGCTGCGGATCAAACTCGAGCGGCCCAACAGAAAGTGCACGATTAGACTCTTCGAGTAAAAGTGTCAGTTCGCCCATGGTATCAATATCACGATGTACAGAACGCGAAATGTTCGAGTTGATTTTGCGCTCAACCATGGATCGGGTATCCCGCGCCGCACGTTCCATGCGCTGCACCAGCTCGCGCTGATCCGGACCGGAGCGGGCCACTTCAACGGCCGCATTCATCGCCAACAGGCTGCATTGGAAGGAACACTGGTGAATCGCCTGATTCAGCGCATCGATTTCCTGCTCGGATGCCGCCAGCGCAAAAATGGATTTTCGATAGGCGTAAACCGCCGCAATGCTCAGCAGAAAAACAATCGACCAAAGTGCCGCGGCCGGAAGCATCAACGCCCCGAGAATAAGCGCACTTCCGATATATATGGCGGATTTATAATCAAACATCTCAATGCCCCCTGAATTTCCAAAATCAACAACATCTCACAGTTAGCAGGAAGCACGCCACAAGCCGGATTTTATTAGACCGCCCTCACGCGACCGACAGCGCAGTCTTTGATCTTTTTAAACACACAACATATTGTGGAAAAACCGACATCAGACTATAAACCGACACTAGCTAAAGCGTAACAAATCTTGACTTGACCGGACTGCTTCCACAAACTCCGGCTCTATAGAAACAGGGATGTTATGCGGGCCCTTCGGGCGAGTGCCTGTACCGTGGAAAGCCCTGATTCCAAGGAAAGAGCGGGCTGTTGTTACCCGTTCGCAGACATTAAATAGGGAGCATTATGTCAACAGAAACTCAAGCCACGCCGGAAAAACTTACTGATGACTTCATCACAAAAATGATCAATGAGACGGGGTGCAGCGTCCGTTTTCTCAACGAAGCGAAACCGATTATTCTCAAACTGTTCCGCGATACCTCCGGCACCGCCCTTGAAAACTGTCTGGAATCCCTCCGTGAAACCATTGAAGGTCAGGCCGGCATCGAAAAATCCAGCATGAAGCGCGTTGAGATTCAAAGCACCGGAATGGTCGGAAACCTTGCGGCAACTCCTGCATAACGGATTCGTAATAAAACGGCGCACAACTGAATGATCAGGGACCGACACGGATGTCGGGATCCTGATCTTTTTTATTTAGAGGCCGCTCATGCAGCGGTCATCCTCTCGGCGGTTTCATGCTCCGAAAATATCCCGGAGCGGGATTGCATTGCTTGGTAAAATGACGCAATGTCCGCGCCTGATTCAGAGGAAACCGCTATGATCTCCAAACGTTTTTCAGCCGCAGCAGAAACCTACGATCGCCATGCCCGGCCGCAGCTGGCACTGGCGCAGTCCGTGATCTCCATGCTGCCCGAAATGTATCCGGAGCAGATCCTTGAACTTGGCGCCGGAACCGGCCAGCTGACCCGACTGCTGACGGATCGCTTTCCGGAAGTCCTGATTGATGCCGTTGACCTCGCTGAAAAAATGGTCATGCACAGCCGCGCCCGTTTTCATCGTTTCCCGCACATCAGCTGGATCGTCGGCGATGCGCAGACCTGGCGGGGCACGGATCCCTATCCTCTGATTGTTTCGAGCGCCGCCCTGCACTGGACCGCCGATCTTAAGGCGACCTTTGAGAACATTTATGCGAATCTTGAACCCGGCGGTATCTTTGCACTGGGTATGATGCTCAAAGGCACCTTGAGGGAACTTCATGATCTCCGGCGCGAGATCGCGCCAGCCAAGGCCCCGCAGAACACCCTGCCCACCTTTGAGGAAACCAAGGCATGCCTTCAGGCCGCCGGATTCAAGCTCGAACGGCGCAAGCACAGTGAAGAGGAAATTCTTTACGACAATGCCTCGGCCTTCCTGAAAGCGATTCATGAGCAGGGTGTTACCGGCGGAAAAGTCAGTGCGGGGAACGCTCCCCTGACGCGCACCGAACTCGGCCAGTTGGTCGCCGACTATCAGGAAAACTATTCAGTGGACGGCGGGGTTTTTGCCACCTACGAAACCGCCACCTTCCTGCTAACCAAAGCGTGATCGCCGGAATGGAATCCGTTCTCGAACTCACCCCGCACGGTCATGTTATCTGTCGCGACCCACGGGATGACTGGGCGGCATTTGCGGAATCCGATTCCGCCGGACTGATCGCGCTAGGCGGCCATAAACTGCCGGAAACAGCCGATACCTCTGCCGCGTTCTGGAAAGAGTTCGCCAACGAGTTCATCCGCATTCTGTGCCATATTCCGGAAGACGGACCGCTCGAGATCCCCCTGCCAAACGCCGCGATGTGGAACGAGCTGATGCTTAACGCCCCGCCGATGCGCGGCGCTGAATATCTATCGCCCGACGTACTCCGCGCCATCTGGAACCGGATGGAGGAATGGACCCGGAAACGGGTCGTCCAGGGCGAAGGATTGCCTGCCTTTCTGGAAAGTCACGCACCGCTCTGGTCGCGCGTCGGTCGCGTGACCCTGCATTTGGCTGAAAACAAAGGGGACCCTGAATTCCCGTTTGCCTTTATGGCCACCTATGCCTCCGGCCTTGCTAAATCCGGCCGTCTCCGGCAACTGCCGCTGGGCAAGGCCCTGCAGGAATATGCCGGGGCCGACAACAAGCCGGCCCTGCTTAAGCTGCTCTCCCCGCTCTATACCGCAGCCAAACACGATCCGCTCATGGCCGACCTGCTCGAAACCGGCGATGTCTTTCATCCGCTCGTCTGGCTGCCGGCGGAGGCCTATGATTTTCTCAAGGCGATTCCTGCGTACGAAGAGGCAGGGCTCTCCGCCAGTCTCCCCAACTGGTGGAAAAAGAAAAATCCGCGCCCGCAGGTCGCCGTCACCATTGGCGAACAGAAAGGTGCCGGGCTGGGCATCAATACCCTGCTGAAATGCCGACTGAATGTGGTCATTGACGGACGACGGCTCTCCTCGGCGGAGGTCGACGAACTGCTGGCCGGACCGGACGGCCTGATACTGCTGCGTGGTCAGTGGGTGGAGGTCGACCGCGAAAAACTCCGGCAGGCACTGGAACACTGGAAAGCGGTCGAGCGACATGGCGAAATCTCCTTTGCCGAAGGCATGCGCCTGCTGGCCGGAGCCCCCGCCAATCTCAAACAGGTGGACAACCATGAAGAACTCCGGAAATGGGCATTTACCCAACCCGGCAAATGGATGTCCGAAACCCTCGACCAACTGCGCAACCCGGAACAGTCCGCGCCGCCCGAAACGCTGAACGCCACGCTGCGCCCCTATCAGCAAACCGGCCTCAACTGGCTTTGGTTCTGCGCCCGCACCGGACTCGGTGCCTGCCTGGCCGATGACATGGGTCTTGGTAAAACCATCCAGGTGCTCGCCGCCCTGCTGCGTAAACAGACCGACCTGCCGGACAGCAAACCGTCGCTGCTGGTCGTCCCCGCCTCGCTGATCGGCAACTGGAAGCGCGAAGCCGCCAAATTTGCCCCGACACTCCATCTGTCCATTGCCCACCGCTCCGAAACTGAGAATCTAGCGGAACCCGCCCCGCACACCGACCTGGTCATCACCACCTACGGCATGCTTGAACGCCTTGACTGGATGCTCGAAGCGGAATGGAGCTGGGTTATCATCGACGAGGCCCAGGCCATCAAGAACCACTCCACCCGCCAGAGCAAAGCCGTGCGGAAACTCCGGGCGGAAGCGCGTTTTGCCCTGACCGGCACGCCGATCGAAAACCGGCTTGGCGACCTGTGGGCCCTTTTCGACTTCCTGAATCCCGGACTGCTTGGCAGCGCGACTCAGTTCGGCGCATTTACCAAGGCGATCCAGTCCGGCAGCCACGAGCACTATGCCCCGCTCCGCCGGCTCGTCGGCCCCTACATCCTGCGCCGCCTCAAAACCGACAAATCCATCATTTCCGATCTGCCGGAAAAAACCGAAATGACGGTCTTCTGCGGACTCTCCGGCGAGCAGGCAAGGCTCTACCATCAATCCGTCAGAAGCCTTGTCCAGGAACTGAAGGATACCGATGGCATCCAGCGCAAAGGGCTGGTCCTTACCTACCTCATGCGCTTTAAGCAGATCTGCAACCATCCCGACCAGCTGACCGGAACCGGCACGTACGAACCGAAGCACAGTGCCAAGTTCCAGCGGCTTGAAACCCTCTGCGCGGAGATCGACTCGCGCGGCGAAAAAGTGCTCGTCTTCACCCAGTTCCGCGAAATCACCGAGCCGCTTGCCGACTGCCTCGCCGCCGTATTCGGCCGCCCCGGTCTGGTTCTGCACGGCGGCACCTCGGTCAGGAAGCGACAGGAAATGGTCGAAAACTTTCAACGCGAAGACGGCCCACCCTTTTTCGTCCTCTCCATCAAGGCCGGCGGAACCGGCCTCAACCTCACCGCCGCCTCGCACGTTGTCCATTTCGACCGCTGGTGGAACCCCGCCATCGAAAACCAGGCCACCGACCGCGCCTTCCGCATCGGTCAGAAAAAAAACGTCCTCGTCCATAAGTTTGTCACCGCCGGCACCCTCGAGGAAAGAATCGACCGGCTCCTCGCCGAAAAACAGGAAACCGCCGACCAGATCCTCTCCGGCGGTGCCGAAAAAGCACTTACGGAAATGGACAACGACGAACTGCTCCGTATGATCAGCCTCGATCTTAAACGTTCGGAGAGCACCCTATGAGTACACTGCGCCACCTAATCGATACCTTGCGGGCGGAAACCCGAGAATCGGAATGGCTTGAATTCAAGCGGAACAATGATCACCCCCAATTGATCGGCGAATATCTTTCCGCCTTAAGCAACGCAGCCTGTCTGAGTGATAAATCACATGGATACCTGATTTACGGAATTGATGATGAAACCCACGACGTGGTTGGCACCACCTTCAAGCCGCACGATACGAAAGGAAAAGGTAATGAAGGCATGGAGCCTTGGCTCGCCCGGCTACTCAGCCCACGAATGGATTTTCACATTTTTGAATACGACTATGATGAAAAGCGCGTTGTGATTTTCCGCATCGATGCCACAGTAAATACTCCCGTAAAATTCTCAGGAACCGCTTACGTACGCGTCGGGGAACACAAAAAACTCCTGTCGGATTATGGGGAAAAAGAGCGAAAGATTTGGAAGAAAACTCCGCCGACACCTTTCGAGAAGGCAGTGGCCTTGCAAAGGCAAAGCAGCGATGACTTGCTCAAGAAACTCGACTACCCGGCCTTCTTTGATCTGCTGGATTTTCCATTGCCGGAAAACCGATCCGGTATTCTGGAAAAGCTGGAAGAGGAAAACGTCATTGTCTCAACGGCGGACGGATATTCGATTACCAATTTAGGGGCCATTCTTTTTGCGAAGGACTTACATGACTTCCCGGCACTCGAACGCAAAATTGTGCGAGTGGTGGTTTTCCGCGACGACACAAAGCTCTACCCGATAAAAGAGATGCCCGGAGCCAAGGGCTACGCAGTAGGTTTTGAAAGCCTGATCGACTGGATTTATGACCAGCTTCCGGCAAACGAGCTGATAGAAGATGCCTTGCGGGTAGAACAGAAAATGTACCCCAAAGTGGCCATTCGTGAATTTGTTGCAAATGCAATCATCCATCAGGATTTCTCAATCGCGGGGGCGGGCCCGATGGTTGAAATTTTTGCTACGCGAATGGAGATTACGAATCCAGGGAAACCGCTGGTGGAACCTGACCGTTTCATCGATCATTCACCGATTTCACGGAACGAGACACTAGCCTCGCTGATGCGGCGAATGAGGATTTGCGAAGAATGGGGAAGTGGCGTGGACCGCGCTGTTCACAACATTGAAATCTTCCAACTCCCCGCCCCTGACTTTATTGCGGAAGAACGGTACACGCGGGTCATTCTATTCTCTTATCGGGATTTCAAAGATATGGGACGTCCCGACCGAGTGCGAGCCTGTTTTCAGCACTGCATTCTTCGGTGGCTCGCGCGAGACTTCATGACAAACACCACCCTGCGGGTGCGCTTTGGAATCAAGGATTCCAACTACCCCATGGCGTCGAAGGTAATCAAGGAAGCTCTGGAAGCTGGACGCATCAAATTGGCAGATCCGGAAAGCAAATCGGGACCGACCCGCAAGTATATTCCGAGTTGGGGCTGACCATGTAACGGGCATGTAACTGAAGCAAAACAGATAGCCACATATTGAATGCATAACGCACAAAAACCCAGAATGAACACAATATGTTGTACCCACCTCATGTAATTCTCGAACACTGAGATCCCCAAAAAGCACCAAAATCCGAAGTTGAACAACATGCCGAATGGAAAGAAGATCTCTCTATGAGCTGGCACTACTACAACGACTATGAATCTGCGGCGGATCGCAGGGAAAAAGCGCAGAAGAAGGTGGAAAAGTTGCGCAAAGCCGGAGAAACGATTAAGCCCGTCGCGGCGTTTAAAACACGCGGTATTGCCACAACCTTCTGGGGAAAAGCCTGGTGCCGCCATCTGGAGCAGTTCAGCGATTATGAATCGCGCCTTCCACGCGGCCGGTCCTATGTCCGCAACGGCTCCGTCTGCCACCTCGGCATCGATCCCGAAAAGGTCCACGCGCTGGTGAGCGGCTCAAAACTGTATGAACTGTCAATTCACATCGAACCGCTCTGCCCGGCAAAATGGAGCAACATCAGAAACGAATGCCGCGGCAAGGTCGGCTCGCTCATCGACCTGCTTCAGGGAAAATTTCCAACTGAAATCATGCAGATCGTCACCGATCCATTTGACGGCCTTTTTCCCCGCCCCGACGAGATCCGTTTCAGTTGCAACTGTCCCGACTGGGCCGACATGTGTAAGCACGTTGCCGCCGCCATGTACGGCATCGGAGTCCGGCTCGACTCCCAACCCGAGCTGCTCTTCAAGCTGCGCGGCGTAAACCACGAGGAACTAATCTCCGTTCAGGAAGCCATCGGTAACCTAACGGCCGGTCCGCGCTCCCGGCGGCGCCGTACGCTCGACTCCGATTCGGTCGGCAACGTCTTCGGTATTGATCTCGACGATTCCATGCCGATTTCAGAAATGGAGAAAGCAACTACGCATCCTCTCCCTGCGCCCCCCGCCTTCGAACCAACCGGCCCCTGTATTCGCGCCCTGCGCGAAAAACTCGGACTGTCGCGGCGGTCCTTTGCCAAAAAATTCAGAGCCTCGCCCGCGTCCGTCAAACGCTGGGAAAACGCCACAGAACCGCTTAACCTCCAAGATCGCTTCCTTCGCGCACTCGAAAAGCTCCATCGTGAAACCTATTCCGTTTCATAGCGAAAGGGACTACGAATTTAATCGACAGGCAAAACCGTTCGAAAACCGGTATCGTCGTACACAGAATCCTTATAGTCGTAGTAAGTTACATCAATTTGCGCTCTGTATGCAGTGTAGTCCCAACATCCGCCTTTGGTGTAAGCGTACGAGTCCAACGATGACGTCTCATTGTCCCAGCACCATTCACTTACATTCCCTGCCATGTCGTAGAGTCCATACCCGTTCGCTGCAAAATATTTTACCGGGCTTGTGTAGGGGTACTCCCCTTCAACATAAATAAAGTACGGATGATAACCTTCCTGCCAGGCCAAATCATACGTGTAGTATGGAACGCCGGCGTCCCAATAGCTGTAGTAGTTGGCATTGGTGAACGAGATGGTGTCGCCCCACGGAAAGCGCTTTCCGGACAATCCGCCACGCGCGGCAAACTCCCACTGGGATTCCGTCGGAAGACGGTAGCCATCGGCATCAAAATCGCGATCCGGTTCATATTCGAGCGCCCTATAGACATTGCTGGACACAGTATAATGCGGGGTAAGGCCCTCCATCTCACTCCGGGCATTACACCACTTTATGCAGTCATACCAGTTAACCGTATGCACAGGATGATACCCGTACTTACCATCCCCGGAATTACTGAAGTTGTAGCCGTTGGTGACGGCCCAGTTATAGACCTCGAACCATTTCGTCAGCGTCACTTCCGTTTCATCCATGTAGAAAGGGGCCAATGCCGGAATCTCAACCATGCCTTCAGGTGGTGTGTTTGAGGGAACGTAAGACTCGACAACATTCAAACGAAAAAACATGGCCGGATATTCGGACGTGGAAATATCGACGGATATCCTGCCGTCATCGTCCGCCACCAACCCTTCATATTCCGGAATACCGGATGAAAAACCGGAACTCAGGCTCGTCGTCCATTCTAGTGAACAGCTGTCTCCCGGCTCCAGCCCTTCCGCCCTCAGCGGGCCGATTCCATCCCACGAAATCACAATTGCCGCCATCGCCCCTGCGGCACAACACAACGTCAACGCGACTAACCACCCCATTTTCTTAATCATCTTTATCTCCGTTCCGCATATGCAAATCTTCTGCTGTCAAGCTTAGGGTACGCAGACTACCCGTTCCGTATTCTTTCATCAAACTTCTCCTGCCTCTTTATTAACAACGAAAGTGAATGCAATTGTAAAAGTCCGGATTATGTCCGCCCTACGCAATTATTTTGCCCCTTCAGCACGAGGCGCTCGACTCATAGAGCCGACACGACAACGAGGAAAAATCACTCAACGTTGCAGGGTTGGCTTACCAGCCAATCCCCCCAAGCTGCCGTTTGCGTTTCCTGTCCCTTTCTGCAATAAACTTGCAGGCATGAACGGACTATTCATTACAGGAACCGATACCGACGTCGGCAAGACGGCCCTCAGTGCCCTGCTACTGGCCGAACTGCGCCGGCGCAGGATTAATGCCGCACCCATCAAACCGGCCCAGACGGGATGCAATCGCAATGTGCCCGATCTGGACTATTCGCTTTCAATGGCCGGAATGCAGGTGGATTCTGAAACCTACCGGAACATGGCGCCTTACACCTTCGAGCCGGCCTGCTCTCCGCATCTGGCCGCCGAGATGGCCGGCACGGAAATCGATATTGCCGAAATGGTGATTGCCGCACGAACGCTGGCAGCTGATTACGAATTTATCCTGGCCGAAGGCGCCGGCGGAATCATGGTTCCGCTCAACCGACGAGAAACCACGCTCGACCTGATGCAGGCATTGCGCTTTCCCGTTCTGATTGCTGCACAACCAGGCCTTGGAACCATTAACCACACCCTGCTCTCCATTCAGGCACTGCGGTCGGACGGACTCAAAATTGCCGGCGTTGTTTTTGTGAACAGCACGAATGCCCCGGAAGACTTCATGATCGAGGACAATGCGGCAACCATTGAGCAGTTCGGCAAAGTTCCGATACTGGGCACAATCCCTTACTGCAGCGGGCTGACAGGTCCGGCGCCGAGCTATGAAAACCTTCCGCTGCCCGTGGTTGCCGCCATTGAAAAAATCGTCAATCGACTCACGCTCTAACCAAAAAATTACCGACAATCCCTTGCAATGCCTCCGCAGGTCTGTTTGGTTGTCCCCTCATTACAACCAAACAAAACACATCCCAGCAGCACCTTAACGGGGCATGAGGGATGCCAGATTCCGGACCGGATTAACCTTGGTAAATCCGCCGGACCGCAAGCAGATAGAACCGCAAACACGAGAGAGGCGTTTTGCGAAAAAAAATAGAAGTAACGTTACAGCCGCCGGAATCAACCGACGGGTTCGAATTGAATCGTTTAATAGCAAACAGTCCGCCACTGGACCCCAACTCCGTTTACTGCAATCTGTTGCAGTGCTCACATTTCAGCGACACCTGTATCTGCGCTAAAACCGACGGGAAACTCATCGGATTTGTTTCCGGATACCTGCTGCCTGCGAAGTCCGATACCCTGTTTGTGTGGCAGGTTGTTGTTGCTGAAGAAGCCAGAGGACAGGGGCTGGCCAGCCGCATGCTGACCGCTCTGGTGGAGCGTCCGGCCTGCCGGGACATCCGACATATCGAAACAACCATTACGCCGGATAATGCCGCGTCGCAGGCTCTGTTCTCGAGATTGGCCGACACCCTGTCTACCAAAGTCGTACAAGGACCGGGCTTCGACCGAAAGCTGCATTTTGACGGTCGTCATGAGTCGGAGGAACTCTGGCGCATCGGCCCGATCCACCAATAAAACAAAAGGTTACACCCATGAAAATTTTTGAAGAAATCGAATCTGAGGTTCAAAGCTACGCCCGCAATTTTCCGCGCATTTTCGACCGTGCGCAGGGCGAATTTATTTATGACGAGGAAGGGAATGAATATCTCGACTTTCTCGCCGGCGCCGGATCACTGAACTACGGCCATAACAATCCCGCATTTAAACAACAGCTGCTCGACTACATTTCACGCGATGGCATTTCCCACAGTCTGGACCTGCATACCGAGGCGAAGCGCCAGTTTCTGGAAACCTTTCAGGAAAAGATTCTGAAGCCGCGCGACCTTGAATATATGGTCATGTTTACCGGACCAACCGGCACCAACGCGGTCGAGGCGGCCATGAAGGCGGCCCGCAACTATACCGGCCGCTCCAACATCATCACCTTTACCAACGGGTTCCATGGGGTGAGTCTTGGATCGTTGGCCTGCACCGGCAACTCCCGCCATCGAGGGGCCGCCGGGGTCTCGCTTCCCGGCAGCAGCCGGATGCCGTATGACGGCTATCTGGGTGACGATCTCAACACGATTGAATTCCTCGATAAGATGCTGTCGGATTCGAGCAGCGGAATCGATAAGCCGGCTGCCGCCATTGTAGAAACCGTTCAGGGCGAAGGCGGCATTAATGCCTGTAGCATGGAATGGCTGCAAAACCTTTCAGCCGTCTGCAAAAAACACGGAATGCTCCTCATTGTCGATGACATCCAGGCAGGAAACGGACGCACCGGAACCTTCTTCAGCTTTGAGCCGGCCGGGATCACGCCGGATATCGTGACAATCTCGAAATCAATCAGCGGGTATGGTCTTCCTTTTGCACTCGTCCTGATCCGTCCGGAATACGACCAGTGGAAACCCGGCGAGCATAACGGAACGTTCCGCGGAAATAACATGGCATTTGTCACCGCCAAGGCCGCAATCGATGAATACTGGAGCGATGACCGCTTTGCGAAAGAGATCCAGCGCAAGGGCCGGTATATCGAACAGCGCCTGAACTACATTGTAGAGCAGTATGGGGAAGGAAACTTTACCACCCTGGGACGGGGCATGTTCCAGGGCATCAACTGCGTGAACGGCGAGATTGCCGGACAGATTACCCATGCTGCATTCCAGCGGGGACTCATCATTGAAACCAGCGGCGCCGATGATCAGGTTATCAAACTGCTCTGCCCGTTGATCATTTCCGATGAAAACCTGACAAAGGGAATCGACATCATCGAATCCTCCGTCCGAAGCGTCTGCAGCCGGATTGATGATTTCCCGGAAGAGAGCGACTACTTCGACGATGTGACCGTCGAATCAGAACTGAGCAGCACAAAAAAGGATTAAACATGATTGTTCGCACTCTACAGGAAGCCGAAGCCGGGGACCGACGGATCGTATCGCCGGACGGAAACTGGGAAAGTACCCGTCTTCTGTTGAAGGATGATGGCATGGGTTATTCGTTTCACATCACGACCATCTACAAAGGCGCCGACTTTATGCTGCATTACAAGCGACATCTTGAAACCGTCTACTGCATGTCTGGACGCGGGGAGGTCGAAACGCTGTCCGACGGGAAAAAACATCCAATCGAGCCGGGCACGGTTTACATCCTGAACAATAATGACAAACACATACTTCGTGCATTTGAGGAAATGACGATGGCGTGTGTGTTTAATCCGCCGCTAAACGGCAAAGAAGTCCATAATCCGGACGGCTCCTATAACCTCGACGCCGAATCGATCCGCGACTGAAACCGGCCAGAAACGGCAGTGAATGACTGTATTACGCCCGGAATTTTTGCGGGATTACTGGCACTCTCCATCCCGCTTCTGCTAAAAAAAGTTCCTCACATCGGGACTGATTATGCAAAACAAGATTTTTCATCCGTATACGACGTTTTCCGCGTTGAAAAACGAACTGCCGAACATCGTTCGGGGAGAAGGCATCCACCTGTACGACGACACCGGAACCTGCTATATCGACATTGTTTCGAGCTGGTGGGCCTGCGCGCTCGGACACGGCCACCCGATGGTGGTGAAGGCGATTCAGGAGCAGGCGGCGGTTCTTCAGCACAGCATTACCGGCAGCATGGCGCATCCGAAGGTGCTTGAACTGGCCGACCGGCTGGCCGGACTCATGCCGACGCCGGACCGGCATTCGGTTTTTGCAAGCGACGGCTGCAGCGCCGTTGAGGCCGCGCTCAAAGTGGCGGTTCAGTATTGGTACAATATCGGTCGGCCGGAAAAAAACTGGCTGATCGGCATGGACCAGGGCTATCACGGCGATTCGCTTGGCGCCCTTTCCGTCGGGTTTGTGGACGGCTTCCACGAACCTTACAAGAAAACCGTAAAACATCCGGCCAAGCTCCCCTTCCCCGTTCCGGCCGCAGATGATCCGGACGGCTTCGGGCCCAGCCAGGCTGTAATCGAAAAACATGCGGACAAACTGGCTGCCGTGATTGTTGAGCCGCTCTGCCTCGGATCGGCCGGCATGAAAATCTATTCCGCCGGCTACCTGAAAAAACTGGCCGACTGCTGCGCCGCCAACGACGTCCTGCTGATCATCGACGAAGTGGCCATGGGCTTCGGCCGCACCGGAAAACGCTTTGCTTTCAACCATGCCGATATTGATCCGGATCTGGTATGCGTCGGCAAGGCCCTGACGGCGGGCTACATGCCGCTGAGTGCCTGCATTGTAAAAGACAGCATCTATTCCACCTTCTCGGATGAAGGTCAAAAGGACTGCACCTTTTATCACGGCAATACCTTTGCCGGCCATCCGATCGGCTGTGCCGCCGCACTGGCTGCTCTGGACATCTATGAGGCCGAAGATACGGTGGCCCGCGCCGCCGACATGGCTGAAAAGATGAAACAGTGGATGCTGCCGATGCAGGCGATGGAATGCGTTCAGGAACTGCGGTTTCTCGGCATGATCGGCGTGGTGGAACTCAAACCTGAAACAAAGCCGCAGATCGTGAAAATCCGCCAGGCCCTCAAGGAGCAGGGTTATCTATTCCGCCCGCTCGGCACGATGTTTTACCTTATGCCGCCGCTGGTCATTTCCGATGAAGAACTGTACGCCGCAGTCACCGCCCTCCGGCAAACCATCTCGGAGTTCTGCTGATGAGCCCCGGACAAATCGGACTGCTGTCCCTGCTTCTACCGCTGGCGGCCATTGCTGAGAATCCGGAAATCCTGATTATGCAGCAGGGACTGGCCCGGCAGGATCTCTCGATTCGCGGAAGCAGCGGCTCCGGCGCCGGCATCTCAATCAACGGCATTGATCTGGCAACACCATATTCATCCCGATTCAATGGATCGCTGCCCATTTACGGTCCGCTGCTCGCCACTCCGGGATCACACACAAACCCTGAACAGTCAGGGCACCTGATCGGGACGGCCGCATTCCAAACAGAACCGCTGGCAGAACAGTCTTCCATCGCACTTGGCATGGGCAGCGATGAGCGGTACCGGATTTCAAGCTTCGGCAGCTCCACGAATGTCGGCGGCTTTGTTGACTGGGAAAAGGCCCGTAATATCGACTATGAAGCCAACGACATGGAACGCATTACCGGAGGCGCCGTTGCCCGGTTTTACCTACGTGACTGGCGCTTTGACATTTTAAGCGCAAGTGAAAGCAAAATCTACGGCGCTCAGGGACATGACGGCATTCCGGCCAATGTCTATGCCGAACAGGAAACCGACGATACGCTCGTGTTAGGCAGCGCAGTAAAGGGCGACCTGAACGGATCCTACCTGCGTGCCGGCGCACTTTTCCGGGCCTTCGATTCCGATTACCTTCTTCCGACGGCCGGCTTCAGAAATGAGGTCCGATCGCGTCAGGGCAGCCTGATGGCGGAAGGCCGCACGCTGGAAATCCAGAACATATCCCTCTTCCTTCAGGGAAAACTGATGCATGAACGGACCAGCGGCGATTTGGGCGGATATCAGCGCACGCGGGGATCGGTGCTTATCCTGCCGGAATTCCGCTATGATCGCATCGCATTCCAGGCCGGACTGAATGCCGTATTCCTGACGGATGAGGCTGCCGAATGGCTTCCGCAGGCGAAGATGGAATTGTCTGTGACCGACAACGCCGTACTTTATGCCGCCTACACGGAGCGCGTCCAACAGCCGGATTTCCAGTTGCTGTATGGAGCCGATCCGTATCATACAGCCGATTCCTCGCTGTCCCTTCAGCATGTCCGTTCCATCGAAGCCGGACTGCATCAGTTTTTGTCAGCCCGGATGGACTGGCGGGCCGCCGTTTTTCATCGGCGTCAGGAAAATGCCTGGGACTGGATAAAAACGGCCGTCACAGATACGGCATGGCGAGCCGCCGATCTCGGGACGCTGGATGTTTCGGGCTTTGAGGCCAAACTTAACTATGACGCCGCCGGACAGCTGCGGGCGGAACTTTTTTATCAGTGGATCGCCAAGGATGATCCGGCAGTTTACGCCGGATTATATGAGCTGGATTATCCGGAACACTATGCCGCCGCAATCCTTCGCTGGCAGGCAACACCGGAGATTGAACTCACGGCGTCGCAGGCGCTGCGCAGTCAATCGGAAAACGCGGTCAGGACAGGCACAGATCTGGGCACTGAAGCATCGCTGGGCTTGCAATATGCCCCCGCCTTCACCCAGAATATCCGACTTTCGCTTCTGGTGGAAAACCTGTGGGACTCCGACTTTCAGCCATCGCCCGGACTGCAGTCACGCCCGCGCTCCGTCTCCACCGGAATCACTGTTACGTGGTAATGAATTTGGAGTTTTGAGATGGGATTTGAAAAAGGATCAGTGAGTTTCCGGATGTTTTTTGCATCGCGGGATCTGGATGTCGAAGACGTGGAAAAATTTGCGGCGCAGGCCCTGCCGCCGCTCAACACCCTGGTTGAGGAAGAGGTTCACGGCTGGGTGGCCGGACGGCATCTGCTGGACCGCCACCTGACGGAAGAAACCGCATTTCTCGGCGGGTACCTGCGCCTGACGCTTACCCAGGCCAAGAAAAAGGTTCCGGCATCCCTGCTGGCCGCCGAATGCGCCGTTGAGGAAATGGCGGTCATGGAGGCCGACGACAAGCAGTACCTAAACCAGCAGGCGCGGGCGGAAATCCGCAAACAGGTCAAGGAGCGCCTGCTTCCCGATATGCCGCCGCAGCTCAAGGGCATCGACTTCGTCTTTGATGCGCGCTCGCACATGATCTATGCCTCCGCCACGGCGGAGAAGCAGGTGGATGCCTTTGTGCTCAGCCTGATGCAGACCACGGGCTGTTCAGCGCAGGCCGC
>JAFGVP010000088.1 GCA_016937945.1 Pontiellaceae bacterium
CGCCGGCGCAACATTCCGACATAGATGGATCCGCCAGCCAAAGCCAACGTAATGAAAAGCATGCTAAGAATCGTGGCCTTGTTTTTTGCGGAGTGCAGTACACGGGTTCCGGCAGGTCCAACCATCGAAAAAAACATGCAAACAACATAGAAGGAAAATCCGGCAGAGATCGCCAACGTCGTCTGCAGGGACGATTTTTCCGGTTTTGTCATATCTGGCTCCATACCCGCCACCTTGTTGTATTAATAAAACACCGCTGAATATAGGCAACCGGACGTTTGATTTAAAGTGAAAACAATCCGGAATAGAGACAACCTGCATCGTTAGCGACTTTCGATTTCAGGGATTAAAACCGAAAGTCGCTAACGATGCAGGCTGTATTAAAAATCGATGATTTCTTTGACTTATCCAGCACAACTGAATTAGAAACGTTGGTCATTTTTATCATCTACAATTGAAAGGATAACATCATGAAGAAAAGCGTACTCCTGCTCGCAATCTGCGGCCTAAGCCTCAGCACCTATGCTGAATGGTATTCGGTCCAGTCCGTAACTTCTTACAACCAGATCGTCGCATCGAAAGCCAATACACCGGCCAATACGATTAAAATCAGGATCCGAAATCTGGAAAATGTTGAGGACATCCAGTCAAACCGTTCCAAGGTTCTCCTGTCAGGCCAGTCGACGATTCAGCTAGCAAAAGATGCACTGAAGGGACAACTGGTCTGGATTGAAGATCTTATGGAAGAAGGCGACGGATATGTTGCCGACATCTATCTGTCCTATGAGCAAATGGTCCGCGGATATGCGAAACAGCGCATGGTTGGCGGTCAGACAGTCTCGCCGGAGATAAAGGCGATGGTTCAGGATCTCGTCAATAAAATGTTCAGCAGTCTGCGCGATACCTCATCGATCTATGAAAATGATGCTGAGTTTCTCTCAGCCTACAAGAGAGCTGCTGACATGGTTGGGGCAACCGGCACAAAGAAAAGTTATTTCACCTATGATGTCAGCTATACGCATGACTACCTGAAGGGTATCTTCATTTATGAAGCATTGTGCTGGTTTAAGGAAGAGGGACAGTTTCTTCCTGCGGGAATTCAGGACATGTACATTACATGGCTGTCCCAATACCAGAAGGCGACCGATCAGCGCGCAAAGGGACTTGAAATGAAGATTCGCGACATGACCGTGCGCTACGAACTCTACAAGGACTTCCTTTTCGACGACCTCGCTGACTAGTCGGCACGTCTTTTCAATCCCATCCCGTAGATGGAGTTGAATATGACCACGAGGTTGGAGAATACCATGCCGACGGCACAGTATTTAGGGGACAACCAGCCGAGTCCGGCAAGCCCCATTCCAACCGCGTTATAGAGAAAGGCCCATCCATAATTGAGGCGGATTTTCCGCCTCACTTTTTTTTGCATGAAGGGCAAATCGCGCAACCGGCCGATTTCAGGAACCATGAAAACCCCGTCGGCACTCATCTTGGCAGGAATCTGACCGGAAAAAACGGCCAAGCCAAGATCCGCCGCCGCCAGCGCCTGCGCATCGTTAATCCCGTCGCCCACCATCATCACCGTTCGCCCCTTCTGCTGCAGAGCGTCAATTTCTCGTTGTTTATCGCTGCTATCCATCGAACCGTACCGATGCCGGATTCCAAGCTCATCCGCAACCTGCCGCACCACCGACTCGCGATCCCCGGAAAAAACATACGGCTCGATGCCATCAGCCTTCAGGTCTGCCACCAGTCCGGCGGCATCATCCCGCACGAGATCGCGCAGCCCGATGATCGCCCTGCAATGGTCTGCATCGCCAAACAGCACAATGGTCGACTCCTGCATGGACTCAGGAATCGTCACGCCGGCGTACAGGTCGGCACTACCGGCCATGTAGAGCTCGCCGCCGACTCGCGCAGAAACCACCGTACGCGAAATGGTCCGATCCGTCACCGGTCGGGGAGCTCCGGCTTCGGCCAGTGCCCGGGCGATGGGATGCTCGATGCCATTTTCAAGCGATGCCAGAATATCCAGATTTGATGAGGCATCCCCATTCAGCCAGACAATTTCATGAATCTCCGGCACACCGCGTGTCAGGGTTCCGGTCTTGTCAAAAACCACGACCGATGGACGCAGCGCCAGCACGGAACCGTTAAAGATCTGGATGCCCAGCTTTCGCACCCGCTCAATCGCAGACGTGAGCACCAGCGGCTCGGCAATTCCGAAGGCACACGGGCAGGCAACAATCAGCACGCTCAGCATACGGATAACCGCTTCGTTATGGCCGTTTGTAAACCAGTTTCCGAGACAGACCGTCAGACTGACAAACAGCACGATCGGCACAAAGACCTGACTGATGCGATCCCCGAACGACAGTTGCTCCTTTCGGGTGTTGAAGGCTTCGATCGTACTTTCAACAATTCGTTTAATCAGATTGCTGCGCCCGGCGGCCGGAACAGACAATCGGGCATCTTCCGAGAGCAGCCGGGCTCCGGCACCCACATAGTGTCCCTGCTCCAGCCCGACGCCATGGGATTCGCCTGTAATCAGGCTGAAATCAAACTCGGCAGACTCTAACAGGATTCCGTCCGTCGGAACAATTTCCCCCCGAAGCACGCGAAACTCGGATCCCGGCTCCAGCTCGTCGACCGCAACATAATCATCCCGACCGACCCTCGCCTTCTTAGGCAGCTGCCACGAGAGCGATCCTACCCGCCGACTGAGCTTTTTGTAGAAACTGCCGGAAATCAGGTTACCGGTCTCAATCAGCATCAGCAAAAGGGCGACCACATCAAAATAGAGCCGCGCGAAATCGCCGGTAACCAACGAATAAACGGAATAGATCCATGCCGCCGTCGTTGAAAGAACCACCAGGCTTTCCATCCTGAACTCCCGAATAACAATCTGCCGGAATCCCATGATCATGGTGGTTCGCGCGGCATACAAAGGAACCAGCGTACCGAAAAGCGCAAGAAGCATGGAACAGACTATGCGCATCGCCAGC
The DNA here is from genome assembly GCA_016937945.1 of Pontiellaceae bacterium. Taxonomy (GTDB): domain Bacteria; phylum Verrucomicrobiota; class Kiritimatiellia; order Kiritimatiellales; family Pontiellaceae; genus Pontiella. Next base: position 3,006 of record JAFGVP010000088.1, read on the forward strand.
GGGACATCCCAGCTCTCGGCGGAATAGACCACAAAGGAAATCATCATGTTATTGAGCGCAAAAAACCATCCGGCCCCGAATCGGAAATAGTCGAACCCATCGCGCCGGACCTCGTCGCCCGCATAAAAGCGATAACCGAGCTTTTCAATATTGGCGGCAATATCATCACGTCCGATTTTCATCGGGTCATAAGAAAGCGTACAGGTTTCCGCAATAAAGTTGAGATTCACCCCGCCTACGCCCGGCAGCTTTCCAAGACTGTTATGAACCAGCCAGGAACACGCCGGACAAACCATACCGCCGACAAGAAAACATAGTTCCTGCCCTTGCTCGATGGGCTCGTCGGCGGAATCCCCGGATGCCTCACCACCGGGAAAGACCCCCTCCAACAACTGAATAATCCGCTCATCGCGCTCAGCGCCCTCCAGTCCCATTTTTCCGACAATGGTATGAACTGCGGCACACCCCGGACAACAGAAATCCCCCTCGCCTCCGGGAACCTTACGGTTACAGACTATGCAACGATCCGCCATATCGACTATTCGGCCGGCTGCATTTTGATAATAAATAGCACGACATAAAATACCCCGATGGCCAGACAGAGCCATGGAAATGCCTTCTCGAAGCGGGTGCCCCACTTTTTATCCAACAGCCGGCCCAATGAAATGCCCAGCTGCATGAAAAAAGTCTGGGTTACAACAAAGGCCAGCATAAAAACGCCGCCGAGATACCATGCACCGGAAGCAGCCAAAAAAATGGCAGTCGCATAGGCGGCATAGAGCATGCCGCATGGAATCAGAGAAGTACACGCGCCGCCAACCGACAATTTACCCAGTCCGCCACTGAAGAAGCGGGAAAGCCAGCTGCTTTTCGGAGCCCTTAATCCCTTTTTCCGGAAGGTGTAGATGGCAATGAAAAACATCATGACACCGGGAAAAAGGCAGGACAAAACCGACCCCATCAGCGGGTGCTGCCCCTCCTGACAGCAATAGTGCGCCGGACCGACACTGAACGAATCATTGAAAAAGGCAACAATGATGCCGAAAATCACTCCGGCAAGCGTATATCCGGCAATTCTTCCAAGATTAAACAGCGATAATGCTTTCAGGCTTTTTTCCCGATGGAGCGCACAAACGGACACATGGAGCGGGCCGCACATCGCTAAACAGTGCGGCAAGGCAGCCCACCCGAAGAGGGTTCCGGCAAGAACAGCAGCAATAATATCCTTCATAGGAATATTATGGTACTATTTCAAGAAATGCCATGCAACCCCTGCCTTGCATGGATGTTATGCCGGGTCAACTTCCTGTCAGCGACGTTCACGACCGAAGAGCAGGCTAGCTCCGGAGGAATTATCATCCGACGAACCGCCACTGCTGCTACCGCCGTTTGGATCATACTCGATTCCAAAGAAGTTGCCCGAATTTGAACCGGAGGGAGTGGCCGGCTTCCTAGGCTCACCGTTGGTAATGAAAGCCAGACTGTCCAGACCGGTGTGATTTCCGTCAAGATTAATGAACATCAGGCCGGTAATATATCGCCCCTCCGGCGCACGCGCGCCGAAAAAAGTGTCATCTCTGGCTTTGCCGGTGCGAAAATTGAGATCCGCAATCTGAGCAATAACATCGCCGTTATCAAGCATCACTTTCATTAGCCATTTTGACGCATCGACTGCACCGTTCCGGCCGAGAATGGTCCCGGCAATCGCCCGCACATGCTCGTTTTCACCAAAGCCGTCCTCTGTAAACGTAAAGTTGAAGGAACTTCTGATGGAGATGCGATCCTTGCCGACCACAGACTTGGCAAGGAAACCGCCGCCGTCTACTTCGCCCGGACCGGATATCGGCATGAAAATATTGGTCGCCACCACATCGGTACGGATGTGGTCGATGCTCTTGACAATCAGTTTCTTCTCGCCTGCAAACTGAGCGGCAAATGTATCGGTCTGCGTTCCCCCCTTAATCAGCGCATTATCAAAGGAAACAACCCCGCCGCAATTATTTGTAAAAGCCTCAAGAATCTCTGCCCGGAATGAGTCGACATGCAGAATAAGACCGGAATCATCCCCTACCCCGGAACAGTTCTCGGAATAGAAGGATGCATCGCGATCCGCCACATTGCCCTGCGGTGAGCCGTCATATTCACCGACTACAGGAAATATAGTGATATCAGCAAGAACCGGCCCTGAAAGCACCATGGCCGCCACAAATGTATACGTTGAAAAAATCTTTCGCTTCATGAATTTCTCCCCAGAAAACAGATCCGCAATAATGACTCGCCGCCCTTTTATTTCAAAAAGATTTTTAATAAATATGACTTTCAAAGGACGTACTATACCGAACTTTTTGAAGGGAGGATTATTGCACCGAAAAACAGGTTTTATACCAAGTCACGGAAACCGGTGCAATCTTCACCGAAAAACTGAATCCTCAACCGACTGGGCATCAATCAGATGAAACAGCGTATTCCCTGCACCCAGCTCAACTTCGCACGCTTCAGCGCACAGGTTGCAATTGGTACAATCGGTTCCTCGACTCTCAAAACGGGCCCGTAGATTAAAGGGGCACACATTGTCGCATCCACGACAGTTGGTACAGGTTTTCTCCGGATTTGAGAACTCCATGTAACGCGTGCGATCCGATTGAAGCAGCATTTGAATCAGGGCATACGGACAACCCCGCTTGCAAAAACTTTCCTGATAATGCACAAAAAGTCCCAGCAGACCAAGAAAGATGGCTGCGCCGATGCCGATCAGCGCCCGGTGTCCTTCGCCAACCAGCACAACCTGCCGGGAAATAGGCAGAAAGAACGAAAGAATCACTTCTGCCAGAAAGAGCGAAAGCACGATCGCCAGTCCCCATACCAACAGCGGGCGCCGGCCCGAATTTCGGTTTCCAGAAGAATTAACCGTCTCCAGAAACATGTGCATCGGACACATGTGAGAACAGAAAATGCGCCCTTTTTTCATCGAAAGGATGACGACATAAAGCAGAAGGCCCACGATTGCAAACAATGGGTAGAACATGGTCGACAACCCGAATTCCGCGCCGTACGCCCGAATCGAATCGGTCTCGAAATCAAAGCATAAAAGACGCAACGGAATGCTGGCCAGCACCAACAGACTGAGTCCCTGAATAATCCGCCGCCGTTTGGTATATTTCGCCATGTTGCCGAAGGGGTTGATTCAGGGCGCTCAGGGTGCCGAAAAATGCGTCACCAGATAGGTTATACAGATGATCGTCAGGATTATCTCAATCGCGATATTAAACTTTCCGATATCCGCATGCCCCTGCCGGATTTCCGTCGTGGTCTCCAGCATATCATCTTTATTTTTTTCGTCGCTCATAACCCGTTCCTCGCCGCGTTACTTCTCATAATCATTCAGCGGTACCCCGTTTTCATCCACCCGCCAGTTTTTGTTCCGGCCCAGGGTCTGGATATAGGCCGTCAAATCCTTGATTTCCTCATCTGAGAGGTAGGCAAAGGAAGGCATGATGGAGGCGCGCTCATAGATTCCCTTTCGATTCGGGAACTTTTCACCCATATTGCGCGGATCCTTGAAGTGCGCCCAATGCCATTCGGAGGAATATTTTCCGCCGACGCGCGCCAGATCCGGCCCGGTCCGCTTGGTTCCAAGGAAATTATCCTTGTCGTTTACATATTCCCACGAATCCGAAACCGCGGCATCCACCAAGCGCCATCCATAGCGCTTCTGGTCCGATTCAAGGTGCCGGATCTGCTGGGTATGGCAGTAGACACACCCTTCCCGCTTATAGATCTCAATCCCCCGCAGTTCCTGCTCAGTATATTCATGGAGCGGATACTGCGAAACCTGCATATCCTTGCTGACAAGCGGCGGCACAATGGTGGTAAGCACCGCCCCGATGGCAAAGAGCACAAAGGCGCCGGTTGCGGTCCAGAGCAAACTTCGTTCGACATTAACTTTCATATTCGAATCCCCCTATTCGGCCACGGCGGTTTCTTTTTCGGCGGTTTCTCCATATTTCCCGAAGAACGTCTGCATGACATTGTAGAGGAACAGGAAGTAGGCCAGGAAAATAAGACCGCCGGTACTGAAGCGCATGATGTGCGCATGGCGGATAGCTTCGAGTGTTTCCACGAAGGAGTTTGCCGGGTTGAGCCAGGCATATCCCTGCACGACACCCGAAATCCATAACACGGCAAAAAACGGAATACTTGCCAACGTCATAATCCAGAACTGCAGGTCACCCAGCTTCTCTGAATAGAGCGGCCGGCCGGCCATCTTCGGTGCGACATAATATACGCCGGCCATTGCATAATAGGAAAAGGCCCCGAACAGCGCCATATGCGCGTGCCCGACCACCCAATCGGTTTTACTGACGATTTCGCTGACCTCCCGGATCGCCTGAAACGGCCCCTGCAGGCAGGTAAAGATATAATAAACCGTTCCCATCATGAGCAGCTTCGGAATCGGTCCTTTCATGCGCAAACCGCGCGGCGCCGTAGCAAACGTTCCGAAAAAGTTGGTGATTACCGCCATGACCGGAATGATCAGGCTCCAGGAAAAAATAATGGCGACGGTCTGGAGCCAGTATGGCTGCGGCCCGTGCAGCATGTGGTGCGCGCCGGTCCAGACATAGACGAACGAGATTACCCAGAAACCGACCATGCTGAGTTTATGCGAATAGATCGGCGTATCGAGCTGCTTCGGAATCAGGTAGTAGGCAATGGCAACTCCCAGAGGGGTGAAAATCAGTCCGACGGCATTATGAACATAGAACCAGATCAGGTTGGCTTCGTTCACGCCCGACACCATCGGAAGCTGACTGAACATATTGCCCGTCAGGTAGACAAACGTTGTCCAGATTACCGACCCCAGCGCATACCAGACACTGACATACAGATATTTCACCCGCCGCGTTGCCACCGTTCCGACCACATTGATCAGGAACAGCACCCAGCACACCGCAATCAGGTAGTCAAACGGCGGCGGAATTTCGCCGTATTCCACATTCTTCACGTGTCCCAGTATGATCGCCGCAAAACCGCCAATCACCGTCAGGTTGTATAGAATACCGGTCACGACTCCAAGCTTCTCTGAAAAAAGCCTCGTATGCAGGATACGGGGCAGAATCCAGAACAGGATGCCCATATCCGCCTGCAGCAGCCACCCGAAGAGATTGATATTGGTGTGCAGCATCCGCACCCGGGGCATCGAGAGATATTCAATCTCCCCCACCGTCGGCACGATAAACTTTAACGCGGTAAGCAGCCCCATCGTCAGCGCCAGCCCGAAATAGAGGCAGGACGCAATGACCATCGTTTTTGCAGCTGTGTCTTGTTTCATTACTCGGTTCCCTCGGTGGTGTTTGCCCGGATGAAGGCGATGATATCCAGAATAGACTGATCACTGAGCCGGTCGTCATGATGCGGCATGCCGGTTCCGGCCACGCCCAGAAGAATGGATTCATACAGGCGCTGGTCCGTTACATACGGCTGATTCATGAATTCCTTGTTAAGCAGGTTTCTCGGCAGCGGATGCACGAGAAAATAGGCATTCGGTCCCTTCCCGTTGGCCAGCTTCCCGTGACAGGAGGTGCAATGACGCTGGAAAACGTCGTATCCACGCGCCGGATCACCGGCCTCAACCACCACATCCTTGCCGCGGGATTTAAACCGGTCAACATCGCCCGGCTTCGGCAGCGTGACCTGCATGCGGACAAACTGATCCGATGCGTCGGCGCTCTTTGATTCAATATATCCGAGCAACGCATCAATCTGGTCGTCGGTCAGGATATCCTTCCACGGCGGCATGGCGGTTCCCTTAACGCCGTCCTTGATCGATGTTTTGAAGCGCTCTTCATACGACGCCACAAACTGGTGGCGTGTCAGGTCACGAGGCAGCGGATCCAGCATCGCGGAAACCGGCCCTCGCCCATCCAGCTTTTCGCCGTGGCAGGAAACGCAGTAGTTTTCAAACAGCTGCTGTCCTGCGGACGCCTGCCTCTCAAATCCCAGCGTCGAGAGAAACATAATCAGGCTGTCGAGTTCTGCCGCGTTATAATCCTTAAATGTCGGCATGATGGAATCGGCCACATGTACACGCGAATTCACAATATGATCGCGAACATACTGCCGGCCACGGGCCCGGATCGTGTAGGTCAGTTCCGGCCCGACGTTTCCGCCCACCGAGTCTCCTTCTCCATTCTTAAATGCGTGACAGTTAATGCAGCCGCCGCGCGCGATCGATCCTTCGTAGGCGACTCCCGCAAACAACGCCCGGCCGGCCTCAACACTCGGCGACTCGATGCGTGCCACATCCGACACCGGTTTAACGTATCCGATCGGCGCACTCTCTTCCGACCGCAACCGCTCCTTCTGCTGGCCTTTAAGATAGATTGCCAAAGCCTCCACCGTCGCTTCATCGTGAATCCAATCAAACTTGGGCATCTTTGTATTGGCCTGGTTTGCCGCCGGCTCAACGATCGATTCCACGAGGTATTCAAAATTAAACTTACCGCCGGCATCCGTCAGCTCCGGCGCCTGCGACGACGTAGAAATTCCGGCGATCGTGTGGCAGCCCCAGCATGCTTTTTCAAGGAATAGATCGCGCCCCTTTTCATATTCCTCGGCGCCGGCCAGCGATCCGCCTTCCATGGCGTGACAACGGTTGCAGTTGGCCTGCGCCTGCTTACCGACCAGCAGCGGCGCCGGCCAGTCATGGAACTCCCCGTGCGCATCCGCTTTTTTCAGCGCCCGGCCGTTGCCGTCGTGACACACCATACAGCCGATTTCTGCAAAGTTGTGCAGATCCTTTTCCATTCCGGGAACAATCACCGGATGCGCCGCCAGCGGTTCCTCAAAACCGACAGCATCCGGATTTGACGCTCCGACATGGCAGGACTGGCAGCGGTCGATCATGTTTCCATTAGGCGTCTTGACATTCACCTGCCTGATCTCAACCGAAAAATCGCCGGCGCCCAGTTGCGCATAATACTGCTTCTGGTATTTGACGAAATCCTGATCCATCGACTTAAAGAGTGAAAGACCGAGCACCGCAAATCCGGCAAAAGCCAGCAGCAGCATGATTCCATAATCCTTGATCATCTTAGTGGCCTCCCCCTGCAGCGTGCTCCCACGGATAGACAATGGTCCAGTTTTCGCCCCGGAAATAAACCCCGATGATAATCAGGATAAGCATGAAAACATACATGCCGATAAACAGCGCGTTTTCCAGATTGCGCTCCCGGGCGAACCAGACGCCGGGCAGGTTTTTGCGATAAGTACGAGTGAACGTTTCCAGGAAGATTTCGAGATATGGGAGCACCATAACGCCGCCGGCGAGAATCCCGGGAATCACGATACCGCCGATAAATCCGTCATAACTGGTCAGCTCCTGCAGCCCGAGGAAATACCAGGGCGCCTTTGCCGGATTCGGCGGATGATTCGGATTGGCCGGACCTTCCAGCGGCGCATCAAAGTATACGGAAATAAGACTGAGCACCGCCACGACGCCCAACAGCACGATCAGCTCACGGATAATCAGCTTCGGCCAGGCAAACATCATCTGGCTGACCTCTTCGTTCACCTTCGGCTCTTTGCCTTTAACGATCTCAACCAGCTTATAACTGCGGGCCGACTTAAAGACGGAGTTATTTTTAACGGGTCCGAACTCTTCGTCCGGAATCTGTTTTTCCTTCGAGGTGTCCGCCGGACGCGCCAGCCCGCCATCTTTGCGAATGCGGAAAAAGTGCACGGCAATCAGGAAACCCATGACAGCGGGAAGAACCGCTACGTGCAGCACATAAAAGCGGATCAGTGCTTCCGAACCGACTTCGGTATCGCCCAGCAGAATGCCGCGAATCAGTTCTCCGCCGGGTGCATATTTTGCAATTTCCGTTCCGACCTGAACGCCCCATAGGGCCAGCTGATCCCATGGAAGAAGATAACCGGTATAGGAGAGAAATACTGTCAAGAGGCCGAGAATACAGCCGATCACCCAGTTAAATTCCCGACCGCCCCGGTGTGCGCCGGCCAGATAGACCCGAAGCATGTGCAGCGCAACAAAAGCCACCATGCCGTGCGCAGCCCATCGATGCATGTTCCGAACAAAGCCGCCCCAGAAAACGTTGCTTCGCAGGTTGAGCATGCGGGAATAGGCATCCGGCAATCCATCGGCATTGAGCGCGGTTGACGGCACATAGTGGAACATCAGCAGAATACCGGTCGTGGCAAGAATCAGGAAAAGGTAAAAGGTAATCAGCCCAAGGCCCATCGTGGTCTTGAATTTGACCGACCGCTTGTGAATCTTGACCGGCTGAATGTGCAGCAGCACATTGCTGAACATGATTTTTGATTTAGTCAGACCGGTATTATCGAAACGGTGCCGAAAGATCGAATAGTAGATCTTGTTCCCGAACTCTCTGGCCGTCTGGATTAATTCATTCATCTCACTTCCCCCTTGGGTACGAATGGCCTAGACAACAGCAAAAAAGGAGTTTTCCGGGAGCGAGGTTCCGGAATCGATCTCGATCTGGTTTCCAGGAACCCGTTTGACTTCCAGCCAGGGCAGCGTTCGCGGCGCCGGACCACCGACAACAATCCCGTCGGAGTCATACTGCGACCCATGGCACGGACATTGAAACCCCGTTTCGACCCGGTTTACGGTGCAGCCCAGATGGGTGCATACCAGCGAGATTGCCGCGACTTCCGTTTCACTCTGCCGTCGCAAAATCACTTTCTGGTCTTCAAAAATCAGCTCGTCTCCGATATCCGGAAGATCCTCCATCGGCACCAGAAACTTTTTCGGGGTTCCGTAGGAAACAACCGGAAACATATATTTAAAAAGTGCGCCTCCTGTTCCGGCGGCGGCAAGCCCCATCAGGCCGAATGCCGATCCCAGCAGAATCAGCTCCCGTCGACTTGTTCCCTTCTTTTCTCGCTTTTCCATCTACTTTTCGCCTCCATTTGCGGTCGCACTCATTTGGCCCTCCTCCTCGCGGAAGATCACATATTTGGCCTCTTCAGGATCGTCGAACTGGCCGTCATTCACCGCCCACCGGAAAAGGGCAAAGAAGATTCCTCCCAGCAGGGTCGTCGTTATCAGCAGTATGATCGTCAACACCATGACTTACCTCCATCTCGGCCCGCCCCGCTTCGGGTTCAGGCAAAGCAATCCTCAAAACTGTTTTCCGACATCTTGCACGCACCGGTCGGACACTTCTGCGCACACATTCCGCAACGGATACATTTGAGCGGATCGAACAGCATGACGCTTCCCTCCGCTTCGGCCACTTCCATGCTTCCAAACTCCTGCTCGGCCAGCACAACCAGATCGTTCCCGCCATCTACACGATCAATGGTCTTCATCGACAGACAGTAGGACGGGCAGACATCCACACAACCGCCGCACAGAATGCAGATATCCCCTTCGAACGTCGGATGAATATGGCACTCCAGACATCGGGCCGACTGCTTCTTCGCCTCTTCATCCGGATATTCCACGGTCGTATTGAATTCCGGCTGCTCCGCCGGTTTGACTGAAAGCTCTTCCCGCTCTTCACGCTCCTGATCTACATAGGCCGAACCGCGGTCGTAGCTTTCGATATCCCGGAAGGTCAGCTTGCGTTTCAATGTTTGCGGCTTTCCGCCGGAGAGATAGGCATGAATTCCCTGCGCGGCCTGACTTCCGGTTGCCACCGCGTTGATGAAGAGCTTGGGCCCCAAAGCAATGTCGCCGGCAGCAAAAACATTCGGCTTGCTCGTCTGCCAGGTCTCTTCACTGGTGATTGTGACCAGTCCGCGACCATTAACCTCAACGCCGCTTCCTTCCAGAAATCCCAGATCAGACATCTGGCCAACCGCAAAAAAGACGGCGTCGCCTTCAATCAGCCGAGTTTCATCCTCCATCTGCGGAGAAAATTTACCATCCTCATCAAAAACCCTTAGCACCCTGCTCACCAGAAGGCCTTTGATCTTTCCGTTTTCCACGACGATCTCGCGTGGCCCCCAGCCATCATTAATAACAACGCCTTCGCGTCGCCCGCCCTCGCGTTCATCAACAGATCCGGTCATTTCATTCAGATGCTCGCGCTCCAGACAGGCCAGCTGCACTTCCGGAGAACCACACCGAAGGGCCGAACGAGCCACGTCAAAAGCCACGTCACCGCCGCCTATCACAATCGAACGCCTGGAGCTCAGGTCCCACTTTTCGCGCATGTTGAAATCAAACAGGAACTGCAGCCCGATGTGCGCCTCTTCGTGATCAGCGTTAGGAATTGGAATCTTTCGGCCTCGCGAGAGGCCAACGCCGATAAATACAGCGTCATGCTTCGCCTCCAGCTCGGCAAATGTAATATCGCATCCAACATCGATATTGTTTTTCACTTCGATGTTTTTGAACCACTCAATCGATGCGATTTCGTTGGCAACAACCTCACGGTTAAGGCGATTGATCGGAACCCCCTGAACCAGCTGTCCGCCGGATTTTTCCCAGCGTTCATAAATCGTAACGCTGTATCCCAGTCGTGCCAGATCATGGGCGCAGGTATAACCGGCGCATCCGCCTCCGATTACGCCTACAGAACGCCCGTTCAGTTCGGGCTGAAGGGATCCCGGCGCAATGGAATAACTGAGCGGGGTCTCGAGATCACCAGTTTCCGGCCCGTATTTATCGGTCAGATATCCCTTGATATTGCGAATGACAACGGCCTCATCAACATCTGAACGCCGGCACCCTTTCTCACAAGGGGCACCGCAGATCTTTCCGCAGATGGATGCAAAAGGGTTTGTGGCCCGGGAAATGGCGTAAGCCTCTTTGTATTTACCGGCCACCGTGGCCATAAGATAGCCGCGCGCATCCGTTTTGACGGGGCACGAATTACGGCATTTCACCTCGGCTTCGTAATAGTCGTCTGTCGGCAGCTCAACCTTGATTTTCTGCTCCGCCATGATGCCCGGTCTCCTAGCAAGAAACTCTATCCCAATAAATACGCCCGGATTACTCACCTCTCCAATAGTCGATTTATTACCCAGCCAAGTTTTTATTTCAACCCTAATTTGGTATTTTGATACCGATATCCTCTCGAAGGGTTGAGACGTCAGGTTTTATGGTTTTGAACATCATGAAATTCATGCAAACTTTTCTCGCAATTCCAACGCATCCCGCCTAGCATTTTAAGTGGATTGGTAACAATCCTTTCCGCGAAGTCGGAAATGATGTGGTGGATTTCCGGTTTTTGATCCACCCGTTTAGGAAAATCAAGGTTCAGAAGGACCTGTTAGGAGCAATACAGTCATGCCAGATCAGATCGAAAGCGGTAGTGTCAAATGGTTCAACGATGAAAAGGGTTATGGATTCATCGCCCGTGAATCAGGAGATGATGTGTTCGTTCATTTCACCGCGATCACCATGGATGGACGTCGCACCCTCAAAGAGGGGCAGAACGTAACCTTCGAAGTTACTGCAGGCCAGAAAGGCCCACAGGCGGCTAACGTCTGCGTCGTAGACTAATCCGTCTACCCCAGCAACATCCTGTCTTTATCGGCCAAAAGCCTTCGTTTTTGGCCCCTATCTTTTTTGTCGCAATACAAAAAAGAAAAAAATGTTTTGTACTTCCCTGAAAACAGGATGAGCTAATCCAGTTCTATGACGGCATCCACCATCCGGTCGCCGTCAAACAGGTATCGCCCTGAGAACGGTCGCCCTTCCAGCATGTGCGGAAACCAAGTGGGGTCATCCTCCCACATTCGGTCAAAAGGAAGGTCATCGATACCAAACCAGGCGGGAACAGCTTCATCGGTTTCTGTCGGCTCGCCGGTATAGCCGGTTGCGGTGTAGACATATCCATGAATGGAGTGTCCGTCGAGAAACTGAAAAAACAGTTCGCCGGCCTTCTCCACTCCCGTCGGATGAATACACAACTCCTCCTCGGTTTCCCGAATTGCGCATTCTAGAGGTGTTTCTCCCGGCTCCAGCTTTCCGCCCGGACCATTGATCTTTCCCTGACCAAATCCTCGCTTTTTATGAATCAGCAGGATTTGACCATCCTGCATGACAAACATAAGCGTCGCGCGGACCACCGGATCCCAGCTGGCCCAGTCAATATCATTTACCGTTGCGTACATCTACAGACTCCTTGCCGGCCCGGCTATTCACCTTTGTGTTCATAGAGATGAACATCGCGTTGCGGGAACGGAATGGTGATGTCTTCCGCATCAAACTTTTTCTTGATCGCTTCGGTCACTCCGAAATAGACCGCCCAGTAGTCGGAAGGACGACACCAGGGCCGGACCGCAAAATTGACGCTGCTATCGGCCATTTCGGAGACAAAGATATCGGGCGCCGGATTTTCCAGAATACCGGGAACTTCAGCGAGAACGGATTTGATGGCTGCGCGTGCCTTGTCGATATCATCGCCATAACTGATTCCTGCAACAATATCGACCCTGCGGGTGTTGTTGGCAGAATAGTTGACTATGTTGTCCGAGGTCATCTTTGCATTCGGAATGATGGTTTTCCGGTTATCGAGCGTATCAATCACCGTGGTAAAAATCCCGATCTCGCGAACCGTTCCCAGAACACCGCCGGCATCCACGACTTCACCGACACGGAACGGCTTGAAAATAATCATCAGCACACCGGCCGCAAAGTTTGAAAGCGATCCCTGCAACGCAAGCCCCACCGCCAGACCGGCAGCACCGAGCACGGCAATGAAAGAAGTCGTTTTGACATCGAGCGTTTCCAGTGCGGCAATAATGACAAATACCTGAAGCGCCACATGGGCCAGACTGGCCACAAAGGTGATTAATGTCTCATCAACCTTGCTGCGATGCATCAGCGAAACAATGACCTTTCGAAGCTGCTTCGAAGCCCACATGCCGATAATAAAGATTGCCACTGCACCAAGCGCCTTCAGGCCATACTGCACGCCAAGCGATTCGATCGTTTCGACCATATTATTGTACGTTTCCGGAATACCCTGAAATCCCGCGGTCACATTATTCGTTGCCATTTTAGAACTCCTTCCGCTTTTCACTTAAATTGAGGCCGGAGTATAGGCGCCGCCTCTGCCAAGGCAAACCTTGGAACCAAACAAAAAGCCGGAAGCATTACGCCTCCGGCTTATGATTGTTCGAAAAAATGAAAGGTTACTCGCCCTTATGCTCGTAGATGTGTACATCACGCTGCGGGAACGGAATGGTGATATCCGCTTCATCAAACCGCTTCTTGATGGCTTCCATGGTGTCGAAATAAACCCCCCAGTAATCGGCCGGCGCAACCCACGGACGTATGATAAAGTTTACGCTGCTGTCGGCCATTTCGCTCATGACGACCTGCGGCGCCGGATCCTTCAGGATACGTTCATCCGCCGCAACGATACTGTTGAGGATTTCTTTGGCCTTATCGATATCATCGTCATAGCTGATTCCGGCAACGATTTCGATACGACGCGTTCCATTCACATTGAAGTTGGTGATGTTTCCTCCGGTCACACCGGAATTAGGCACGATGATCTTTTTGTTATCCGGCGATTTCAGCACCGTCGTGAAGATCCCGATTTCCTCGACGCTTCCGACAGCGCCGCCGGCTTCGACAAAATCACCGATCTTGATCGGTTTAAAAATAATCATCAGCACACCCGCCGCAAAATTCGAAAGCGAACCCTGCAGAGCCAGACCGACTGCCAGGCCGGCGGCACCAAGTATCGCAATGAACGACGCCGTTTTAACATTCAGTTTTTCCAATGCGGCAATGATGACAAAAGCCTGCATGGCGACATACAGCAGACTGCAGACAAAGGAAATCAGGGTTGGATCCACCGCCCTCTTCTCCATCAGTTTTGCAATGCCTTTCCTGATCATCCTAGCAGCCCACATACCGATAACCAGAATCAGCAAGGCTGCGATTATTTTGACTCCGTAATCGACCGCGATCTCCTGCAGTTTTTCCATGTCCATTTTTCATCTCCCTTGTTGTTGAATGCAGACATCCTGTTAACGGTCTGGATTATAGGCTCGCTGGAATTACTGACAAGAATTTAGACCATTTCATAATCGAACATCCCGCCGGTTCGGAATATGTTGTCCACTCATCTATCAGGAGCCGAACATGAAGAGGAAAACCGCCGTTCACACATACCTCGCTGCCACGCTATCCGTCCTGCTGCTTCCGTCGGCTGTGTGGGCAAAAAGCTGCCTATGGAAAGCCTCGCTCGGAGAAAAGACGATATACCTTCAGGGCTCCATTCACTCGCTAAAACCCGAAAACTACCCATTGGCCGAAGCAATCCAACAGGCCTATCAGGAAAGCGATACCATTTTTTTCGAGGCCGATATCGGAGAAATGCATACAAAAAAGACTCAGGATCTGTTACTGCAGAAAGCGACCTACCCCTCCGGACACGCCCTGAAAACAGAACTCAGTGAGGAAAGCTACCGATTACTCCAGAAAGAGCTCGCTGCTTGCGGCATTTCCGAGACATTGATCCAGAACTACAAACCGTGGTTTGTCAGCATCATGATTATGGGGAAACGCTTTCAGAACATGGGATTGAATCCCGAACTTGGACTGGACAAGCATCTCTATGAACAGGCAGTCAAGGATGGCAAAAAAATCGATGCCTTTGAAACCATCGAGTTTCAGTTCAGCCTGTTTGAGTCGCTTTCGGACAACGATGACGATGCCTATACCCGCTACTTCATTAAGGACATGCAGCAGGGCATGGAAATGCTTCCGGAAATCATCAAGGCATGGACCGAGGGAAACCTGGATAAACTGAACTCCGTCTTCATGGAAGGAATCGAAGAATATCCTGAAATGTATGATCGTTTCGTCACGCAGCGCAATAAGGCGTGGATGAAAAGAATCGAAGGGATTCCCCCATCCGGGAAACCGGTTATGATTGTGGTCGGCGCCGCTCACCTTGCCGACAAGGAGGGCCTTGTCGCTCTGTTAAAGGCACGCGGATACACCGTAGAACAGCTGTAAACGTCCGGTCAGCCCGCGAAAGTTGCGATCATAAAGGTATGATCCGACGGTTTTTCCATCCGGCGCGGTTCCAGGTCAATATTGCAGGAAATACTCCGCTGTGCGAGCGGCGGCGTTGCCAGCACATAGTCAATGCGCCATCCTAGGTTGCGGTCGATGGCATTCTTTACCCGATAATCAAAAAATGAATAGAGTTCCTCCTCCGGATGATGTTTTCGGAAGACGTCCTCAAACCCGAACGAGCAGACATCAAGAAAGGCGTTATGGGCATCTATATGATAACACGGATCATTCCGATGTGATTCGGGATTCGATACATCAATCGGTTCCACGGCAATATTGATATCGCCGATCCACGCCAACGGCTGTCCGGCATCATATTCCGACTCAAACAGCTTTTTCAGGCGCTTATACCAGCGAAGCTTATATTGATACATCGCATGATCAATCGCCCGCCCCTGCGGCACATAGGTATTCACCACCGAAACACCATCCACCACGGCACGCACCAGCCGCGTCTCATCCGCCGGCCCGCCGTCATCAAAACCGAACCGCACCTCCTGTGGCTCATTCCGGCAGATCAGCGCCACGCCGTTGTATGATTTCTCACCTTTAAACACCACATGCCAGCCAGCATCTTCGATCGCACCGCACGGAAAATCTTCATCCTGCGCCTTGGTTTCCTGAATCCCGAGCACATCCGGTTGATGCTTTTCCAGCCACTGCAGAATGATCGGCAGTCGCGATCGGATCGAATTTGCGTTGAACGTTGCAATTTTCATGGTGTCTCTCTGTTTAAATTAATACAGTACCTTTTATGTATTATTTACTCATCAAGTCAAGCGACAGGACGTTTTTCTATGATTAACCGAACCGGCATCCACATTTCAATCCTCTGCATCACCCTGACCCTGTTGTTCGGATGCAGTCCGGCGCCGCCACAGGGAAAACCGGCATCGCCGGCTGAAATCCGGGCAAAAATCGATACCTCAAAGGATCGACTGCTCATGGTTCACGTCTGGGCAACGTGGTGCGATCCATGCCGTGATGAATTTCCAGAACTGCTGAAAGCGTACCGGAAGACGCACCCGCTCGGACTCGAAATGATGCTCGTATCTGCTGATGATCCAACCGATCCGGCAACCGTAAATGAATTTTTACAGGAACACAAATCACCCATGAACAGCCTGATAACTACGGAACTTGACCAAAACTTTATCGAAACCCTATCTCCCGCATGGCAGGGCGCGCTGCCGGCCACCTTCTTCTACGATTCCGAAGGAAACCTGCTCGAAGAGTGGCAGGGCCGGCGAACCTATGCAGACTATGTCGCAACCATAGAACGGCTGTTAAAAGAAAAGGAGTAGTCACATGAAGAAGTATCACATTGCTTACGCGGCCATGCTCTCCCTGCTGGGAACGGCCCTGACCGCGCCGGCGATCGAACTGGGCGAAAGTCTGGTCGATACCGAGGTGTCCATGCAGAATATTGATGGAAGCATGGTCACGATAGATTCGGCAAAGGGTGAAAAAGGCACCCTGGTTATATTCACCTGCAATCACTGTCCATTCGTAATGGCGTGGCAGAAGGAAATGGCACAGATCGGCAACGAATACCTGAAAAAAGGCGTTGGAGTCATCTTTATCAATTCCAACGACCCCGCCGCCAAGGGTGACAGCTTTGAAGGCATGCAGGCGTTGGCCAAGGCGGAAGGATACACATTTCCTTATGCCGTAGACGCCACATCGGAAATTGCCAAGCATTACGGTGCCGCCAAAACGCCGGATGTTTTCCTTTTCGATGCCGCCGGAAAATTGGCCTACAAAGGTGCGGTAAGTGAAGGCGGCCGCGCTCCGAAGGAAGGTGGTGAGCCCTATCTGAAAAACGCGCTTGATGCGTTGCTCGCGGACAAACCGATCCCTACTCCCACTACCAAGGCTGTAGGCTGCTCGATCAAGTTCCGCTGATACAAACCGGCGAACGAAGAACGAGGCCGGCAGGTTGTATACCTGCCGGCCTTATCTTTTACCCTGTCGAAAGGGTTGAACTGCCCCCGTGAATCGCCCATAAAAGGAGCGTCATTTCCAATCGGTTGGAAAGGTATGGAGAAACACGCAGTACGGAATCCGTTCTTATGAACAACGAAGAAGTTAAAACGACCAATTTCATTCACGACATCATTGACGCCGATCTATCTTCCGGTAAACGGACCGAAGTGGTCACCCGTTTCCCGCCTGAACCAAACGGCTACCTGCACATCGGGCACGCCAAGGCGATCTATCTCGATTTCGGAACGGCCGAAAAATACAACGGGCGCTGCCACCTGCGATTCGACGACACCAACCCGGAAGCTGAAGACATTGAATACGTCAACGCCATTCAGGAAGACATTAAGTGGCTTGGTTATGACTGGGGCGAACACCTCTACTGGGCGTCTGACTATTTCGACACGATGTATGACTATGCCGTCCGGCTCATCAAAAAGGGAAAAGCCTACGTCTGCGAACTCACAAAAGAAGAGTTCAAGGATCACCGAGGAATTCCGACCGAGCCAGGCAAGGAACCGCCCGGACGTACCCGTTCGATGGAGGAAAATCTCGACCTCTTTGAACGCATGAAGAACGGCGAGTTTGAAGATGGAACCTACACGCTGCGAGCCCGGATCGACATGACGTCCCCGAACCTGCACATGCGTGATCCCGCCATTTACCGCATCAAGAAAGCACATCACCACAACACCGGTGACAAGTGGTGCATCTATCCGATGTATGACTTTGCGCACTGTATCGAAGACTCGATCGAAGGCGTTACCCACTCTATGTGCACCATGGAATTCGAGGTTCACCGCCCGCTCTACGACTGGATACTGGAAGAGCTCGAAGTCTTTCAGTCGCATCAGTATGAATTTTCCAAACTGAATCTCACCTATATCGTACTCAGCAAGCGTCGTCTCCTCCAGCTGGTCAACGAAGGCCGCGTCAGCGGCTGGGATGATCCGCGCATGCCGACCCTCTGCGGAATGCGCCGGCGCGGCTTTACCCCTGAGGCCATCAAAAAACTCTGCTCCGTCGTGGGTTGCACCAAGTTTGAAGGCATTACGGAAATCGAACTGTTCGAAAGTATTGTCCGCGACGACCTGAACGAAAATTCACTGCGCGCCATGGCCGTTGTCGATCCCATCAAGGTGATCATTGAAAACTATCCCGAGGATCAGGTCGACGAATTTGAAATTCCGAATCACCCGCAGAAGGAAGAGCTTGGAACCCGCCAGGTTCCATTCAGCCGGGAACTCTGGATCGAGCGCGATGACTACATGGATGACGCTCCCAATAAATTCAAGGGTTTCACGATCGGTCGAGAAGTCCGCCTGCGCGGGGCTTATCTCGCCACCTGCAATGAAGTGATCAAGGATGCCGATGGCAAGGTTCTGGAACTGCGCTGCTCTTACGACCCCGAAACCAAAGGCGGAAGCGCGCCGGACGGACGAAAAGTCCGCAGTACGATTCACTGGGTTTCCGCAAAACATGCTGTCGATGCAGAGGTCCGTCTTTATGACCGGCTCTACACCGTAGAAAACCCGCTGGGCGACAAAGAAAAGGATTTCAAGGACTTCCTGAATCCTGAATCACTCGAAGTGATCACCGCCAAGCTTGAGCCGATGCTCGCCACGGTGGAACCGGGTACGCGCTTCCAGTTTGAACGAGTCGGCTACTTCTGTGCCGACAAAGATCACTCGTCTGAACAGCCGATCTTCAACCGGACGCTTACCCTGCGTGCCCCGCGTAAGCTCTAGCTGATCTACATTACAACATACGGGCTATGTCATTTCTGAAATGCCATAGCCTATTGATGGATTGTAAACATTCTTACCCATCGGATCAGGGATTAACTTCCGGAGGAAGATCCACGCGAATCCGATAAAAGCGGCATCCTGTGGCGGCGGAATCTTCATAACTCTGAAGCTTTCCGTTACCCACGAAACCGGCGAGCAGCTTCCAATCAATCGGGTAGAGAGAATCACTGTATTCTATGAAGTAGAGACGGTCCGAGGCCGTCCAGCATGAGATAGTGACCGTTCCGCCGGCATCGCCCGCAACGCTGAAGTCTAAGTTTGAATCCGGATCAATTGGACTGGATCCCAGCCACAGTTCTTCAAGATTCGTGTAGCCGTCATGATCCGGATCTTCATTTGGATATGCAGACGTTGCTGTTCCGAAATAGGCCGCCTCCCAATCATTTGGAAGTTCATCGCCATCACTGTCAACTGAGGGTTGCCAGATGTAGGTTTCTGCAATGGTCGATTCAACGAGGAGACGGTATGCACGACTCGATACGTCGGTGCTGTCCTCTACTTCAACGATCGCCCCTGATCCCGTGAAGGACTGCAGATCCCTCCAGTCGCCGACCAAGAGTGACTCTCGGTATTGAATACGATATGAACACCCGACGGCGGTCTGACAGGAGAGCAGGACCGTTCCATTCGTTGTCGCTGAAATTGCAAGATCAATATTGGAAATCGCGTTGGTCGGATCCGTACCCAGCCAGAACTCTTCCTGATTAGAGTAGCCGTCGCCATCCGAATCGCCCGATGCCACCATACCGGTCGTCGTACCGGAATACACCAGTTCCCAGTCATTCGGCAAATCATCATCATCGTTATCGGGCAGCCAGTGCCAGACAATGGTTGACGCCGTTTCCGTCAATGGAATGAGGCCGGTACTGCTGGTTGTTCCACTTGCAGCAATGGAGCCGGAACCGGTCCACCCCTTCAGAATATAAACTGTACCAGAAATATTAACAGATGCCTCTGCCGAACATTCAACCGAGGAGCCCCATGCGTAGATATAGAGCCCCTCATCCGGAACCGTGGATGCTATGTCGGAAATGACCGCCAAGGTATAATCACGCGCATCCACCAGCGTCGTAGCCGATCCGGAAACCGATGTACCGGCATTCCGAACGGTTCGTATTCCGATATAGATTGAAGAATTGACCGGCAAATCTGCAAAGCTGTTACCACAACGGGCCTGGTCTGCGCCATGCAGCCAACTGCCCCCTCTGAAGATTCGGTTGGTACCGCCGACATCCGTATCCCAGCACCACTCCCACACGTTGCCGATAATTTCGTACAGCCCGTAATGGTTGGGCGCAAAAGATCCAGCCGGAAGTGTGAGAGGCCAATCCATTCCGGTATCAGGATGAAAGCCGCGGGTTGCACTCTGATCATATCCAAGAGACGATGAACTGAAATAATTAGCATCGTCATGCGTCAGTGCATCCCCCTGAGGAAAACGCGTCGAAGCCCCGGCGCGGGCGGCATATTCCCACTCTTCACTGGTCGGCAAACGATAGCCCTCTGCACCAAGATCCCAATCCGGGCGATCCGTGCCGGTTCGGTAAGGAATACCGTCAACGGTATATGAGGGAGTCAATCCTTCCATTTCACTGCGCGCATTGCACCACTTAACGCTATCGTGCCAGCTCACAGCGGTAATGGGATGCCCGTTCGTCACCGCAATTCCCTGATTATCAAAATCATACCCGTTTGCGATCGCCCATTGATAAACGGAATTCCACATATCAAGAGTAACTTCTGACTGATCCATGTAGAGACTGTTGGTTGACGTTAGAGAAAAGGCCCCATAGTCTGGATCGATTCCTGACTGAGTCCCCGAAGGGATGACCACCATTCCCGGCACCGGAGATGGCGTGGAACCATCTTCATCAGCAGCGATTACCCAGAAAGTCAGCCCCTCTGAGCTGGATCCATTCCAGTCGGCGCCGGCATCCCAGACAATCGACCGATCGATTCCGGTCGCGATATCTGAACCGACATCCCCGGTCAGACTGGAAAGCAGAACTTCATCACCGCCGTCGTAGGCGAGCAGCGAGACAGATACGGCATTCGTGATATCACTTGAAATATCATAGCTTATGGTCACCAGCTTTGTGCCGGGCAACTGCTCTGCCATCATGTTATCCACGGTGACTACCGCGTAAGACGTCACACTGCAAAGAAGCAACCAAACCACAAGCATCCATCTCGTTTTCATTGTTCTTCCTTCGTTAAACATTCCTTCACTCCGATTCCGGAGTTACAACAATCCTGTAGAACGCTGCATCCGCGGCTGGCTGCAGCTGGAATTCCAACATCGTTCCATTGGTCTGCGTTGATGCGGAAACCGATGTCCAAACGGATAGATCCAAGCCAACAGATTCCTGCAGTTCGTATCTGATTCCCGGATGAATCTGTGTAGACACAACCAGATTTGACGGCGTAGCCTCCGTCACCTGCGGCCCAAAACCGTCAACAAGTCCGCTCAGTGCAGCCGCAAGCCAGGTCGCCTGTCCAAAATCAATCCGGCCCCAGCCATAACCCGGGTCCCACCCCGGATCGCCAAGATCAACCGCCGTGGTTTGCAGGATGGCGATTGCCTCGTCAGCAGACAGCAATGGATTGATTGAAAAGAGCGCCGCAAAAACCCCCGAGACCAAGGGGGTTGCATAGCTGGTTCCACTTCCGGAAACATAGCCAAGGGCTGATGTGGAATAGACCGATTTTCCGGGTGCCGCAAAATCGATGTGCGGGCCATAATGGGATTGCAGGACATCATTCTGGTCGGTCATGGAAACCGCAATAATGTAGGGCTGATTGGCATAATCAAGCAGTCCGTTTCCGTTTACGCCCGCCATGACTACCACACCATCAACGGTATCCCGCACATATTTTGCAGCCAGATTGAGCGTTTCGCTGTAGGCTCCATCCCAGCTGACGTTCACGACGCGCACCCCATGATCAGCACACCAACGAATGGCGGCATCCAGCTCACTCACCGTTGTGCTGGTCCCGCTGGTATTCTGCACAGGAATGATCGAACAGTTGGCCGCACCGGAAATCCCGATTCCATTGTCCAGCACGGCTGCCGCCATACCTGCCGACATGCTGGCATGATCATCAGAACCGGCCACCACCGTAACCTCCTGCTGCACATTCCATCCATTCACGGCGTTGGCCGCAAGGTCCGGATGAGCAGGATTGAACGGAAGATCAACAATCGCAATGATGACACCCGCATCACCGGTTCCCCACTCCCACGCCTGTGCACTGCCGATCATCTCATGATGCCATTGATTGCCGTTCAGCGGATCGTTGGGCTCATACTGGCGCATCAGAACACGGTCTTTTTCAACAAATTCAACATCCTTGCGCCGGGCCAGCACAGCAATGGCCTTATCTGTATCCGCCGGAGCAACCAGCAGTCCGCGCACCCGGTCCTGCTGCCGGAACTTGATCAGAACCTCGCCGGAAGACTCCTCGCATGACTGAGTGTGGACAGACTGACGATGATGAGCCCGCAATTGTCCAAGACTCATGGTCCGTTGCAACAGATCCGGATGTTCCAGTTCTGTCAGGCTCAGCGCGCCGGCCTCAGCCCCGGCACAGAGGCCGAGCAGGCAGACCATACAGTTCGTTACCCATCGTTTCATTTTTGTTCCACGGATATTCTGTAAAACACCGGTTGCCCTGCGGGAGCCGCCGGCTCACGGAAAATATTAAATGGCGGCGTCGCATTCAGGTTACCGGAAATCTGGTAGAAACCTTCAGTCAGGCTGGTTGCCCTCCACACCTTGTAGACCCGGCCGGAGACACTGGGCCATGCCAGCACCATGCCGCCGGTGCCCACATCCTTTTCCATGAGGAGCAGGAGCACCTCAGAGGCATTCGTCGGCGAGGTACCGGCCACCCATTCCTCCCACGTCAGCATGCCGTCATGATCATGGTCAAGCAGTCCTGCGGTCTCCCACGTGTTGGTGAAGCCCTGATCATAAAACCATCGTTGCGGGACACCGTTGGCATCAAAGTTTTCAGCAAACAGGGCAAAGATGGAACGAGGCCGATCCATGGGAACCTGAATCTGGTTATTCGTTGCGGTGGTTCCGACAACATCCCCGGTCCACTCATCCACATGGTAGAACATGTCCGGAAGGCCCGTGATGGTTACGACATCCCCGGCATCCACCCATTGGTCAGGCTCATCAACCAGACCATAGGAGCCGGAACCGGTATCCAGCCAATAGCGGGTATTCCACTCCCATGTCAACAGCATGTTGTTGGTCAGCGTGATCGACACGACCGAACCGGTACCGGAGGAGGTATCGATTCCCGTCAGCGTCCAGCCGGCAAACGAGTGTTCGGTCGTTCCATCCGACGTGAACGTATTGGTTACCATGCAGCTCACCACGGTTCCGTATGTATTGGTGTACACACCGGGCGGAGGTTGCGACAGTCCGGCAATCGACCGGATATCCAGAACAATAAACTCATAATCCGCCATCATACCTACGTTCGCCATCGCCACTTCCACCGCGTTTGAATAGCCCACGCTGAACGATGCGGTCAGCTCCGGATGGCTTGCCGGCCCATAAAGCGTAACCTCGAATTCAGGCAGGCCGTTGTTGGCCATATTGACATGAGAGCTCGCAGAAAACAGGCTGCTCAGGTCAAAATATAGTTCCGCGCCGGACACCCCATCCCCGACAAACGAGGCAATCGGCCCGCTGGCACCGGCAGCTGTCAACACCCCGATCGCACCATCGGTCGTTGGAAGGAATGCGGTGGGATCCAGCTGAATCAGCAACTGGCGCGACTCAAGCACGAAATCATTTTCCAGCTCGGTGGACACCGACAGCAAACCGTTGGTCGGCCACACAGCCGACCCGGTGCTGTTGGTGGCATGCACCCGGTAATAGTAGGTGGTCATCGGTTCGCACCCACTGATCCGGTGCAGGGCCAAACCTTTATCATTCGCCGCACTTCGAAGAGCCCGTTGATCGGCGCGCTGATAATAATTGGTCGAGATTGCAGGATCTCCCGTCTGTATCGGCGAGCGTTCCATGCCGACGGAACCCGAAAGACTGGTTGTGCCGGCCGCATCGGCATACACCTCAACCCAGGTTCCGGCCGGCTCGGTTGTACGAACCACCAGATCAAACTGAGAAGGTGTGGCATTGGCCGGAATACACAGATCAATCTGCGGTGCAGCAGTAGCGCCTGATGCCAGCATCAATCCGGCGGCAAGAGCCATTCCATGATATTGCATTCTACTCATCGTCAACCTCCACCGTCTCCGCTCCCATGCCCATGCGCATCAGGCCGGGAGCCCCCCTGCGCTTGAGAATCTCTTCGCCTCCTGCAAGAATGACCACCCGTTTGATTCCATTAGCCTTGAGGATGCGTGCTGTTTTCTCAGCGGCACCATCTCCATTATCGATAAGGATCATGACCGGCACCGGCGGCGGATCAGCCATCCGGCCAAGGCCGCCCTCACCGGTCTCCGGACGGTTGACGACACCACTGACGTCAAACGGTGAGGTCACGACCGATCGACCGGGGAAAACTTCCGAGAGCGATGTGAGCGGCTCCGGCGCCGCCGGCTCGCCCTGACGGGTAAGCTTCCCCTCTTCGGGTTCCGGCGCCGTACGCAAATCAACAAGTACAGCATCGGCCGCATCCAGCTGTGTCAGATCCTGATAGGATATGTAGGCCGGCTTTTCCGCCGTGAACCCGATCGGCTGTGTCGTGGATCCCCGCGCCATCTCCCACGCGGCATAACCGCCCTCCAGGGCCTCGGCTTGGATACCGCTCTTTTCGTTGAGCAATTGTACTGCCTGATTGATCTTCTCGGTACCGAGGCCACTGTCATACACCACGACACGCCCCAGCGGCGGGAGCTTTTTCAGGGCCAGAACGCGCGCGGGAATATTGATCGCATTCGGAATATGACCCGACTGGTAAAAACCTTCCGGACGGATATCAATCACGGTTACCGGCTCTCCGGCATCCATCAGGTCCTTCAGCCCCGTTGGAGTAGCCGCCCAGCTGCTGATCACACCCAGTGCCGCCATTGCGGCACAGACTACCCGTGTATTTGTCATAATCGCCTTCATTGTTTCGGTCTCCAATCATTTACGGCCTGTGTCATATCCATCAACAGCACGGCGGATGAAGGAACAGCAAAGTCATATCCCAGCAACTGACCATTCCGCACTTCGGTGGCAAACCAGCGGCCGGATGCCGGATCAAGCATGCGCATTGCGCGCACATTGGAAAGTCCCATCCCGCGGATCAGCTCATGGGCGGTGCAGGGTTGAGGGACGTCAGTCAGGCTTACCACATTTACGCCGACACTCAGGTCCACGGGTGCTGATGAAGCGACCCCCATGTCTGCCACATAGGCATCCCCGAAGCGCACCCACAGGAAGTCGCCTTCCACCAGTGCAAAATTATCGCCACCCGGCGCACCTTCACTCCAGGTTGCCGTCTCTTTCACCACGGCAGGTACGATGGAGCTGTAGCGACTGACTTCCGTGATGCCGACCGCAGCATGCCAGCGCTCCAGCAGGGTGTAGGCATCCGCCGCCTGATCAGCCAACGATTGCGTCACAGGCAATGCATTGAGATTGCGGAAGACCGCCTGCACGGCCGGCAGTTCCGCACTCATGATCGCACCGTTTTCCAACCAGGTCAGTTTGCGACCATTTACCGACTGGAAGGTCTTTGCGGTTTCGGAACGGGTCAGCGGAATAGATGCAAGATTGGATAGATGGATCAGCCGCAGGTTAAAGATGCCCGGACCGATTGAATCCTCCTGACAGCAGACCCAGCTGCCATCCAGGAACGGACGCGCTTCATCCTCCGGCGTGGCGGTAATCCTGACTTCGCTCTCACGCAGCAGGTCATAGCCGTAAACATCCACCTGCGAGTGGCGGTTGTCCTGCCACACGATCCACTGGTTCTGCAGCACCGGATGATACTGCCCGTAAATATTATCGGTGACACGGAACCAGGTATCCTCCTCTAGATCCATAAAGTAAATTTCACCCGGCCCGGAATCCCGCCAATCGGCCCAGACCACGCGGCCGGCATCTATATCAGGATTCAGCTGATCCTCCGGACCGGGAAGAAGGACAACTGCCCCCCCGCCCTCTACCAGATTGATCGCTTTCAACTGCCATGGATCATTCGGCTGACTGGTCAGCTTTGATTGAAAGACAATCCATGGCCAGTCGATGTCCGGGTTGACTTCATCACGCCCCAGCGAGGCGGTTACCTGCACCACCGCGCCCGTACTGTTGAGGTCTGCCATATAGAGATCCCAGCTGCCGTCACTGCGGCGCCCCTGCCATACGGCATAATGACCATCGGTCTTCGGATTTTTCTGCGTCAGCGTACCATCCGTAAGCTGTCGCGGGGCGGCATTGCTCTCCAGCATGTCGCGGGCATAAATCTCGCTGGACCCATCGCTCTGATCCTGCCAGACAATCCAGCGTCCGCGGGCATACGGGCTGGCAGGGCCACGATCTGCAGTTGCAATCGATTCGCCCTCTGCATAGAGGTCTTCCACCTCCACCAGCATGGTGGCAAAGTTGGTCTGCGACAGCTCGTTGACCATCGTAAGCCGTACGGTATACCACCCGGGCAGCACGTCGGATCCATTTTCATTCTTTCCGTCCCAGATCCATTCCTGCACGTTTGTTCCGATATCCGAAAAAGAAACGGAGCGGACAAGAGCGGATGCGGCATAGTCATGTCCGTACAGCGGATCCACCAACCAGGTCACCGCATGCGTTTCATTGGTATCTTCAAGGCTGCCGCCGATCTGACCGCGCACCTCGACCATATGCATGCCGGGATCCAGTTTTTCAACCTCCAAGGGCGTGGATACAGGCGCAATCGCTCGGAAGTAATCATCATCAATTGTCCAGCGGTAATCGGTAACCCCTGCCCCGCCGACAAACAGCTGTGCGGCATCCAACCGGGTCGGCGTGGCCGGAACTCCGGCAACCTGCACAGGATTCACCGAAGAGTCGACTTCCCAAAATGCACTCACAGCTTTCGATACACCCGGATAGCTTCCGCGCTGCGGGCGTCCGAGAATATCCACCCGATGTATGCCGTCTGCAAGTCCGGAGAGTTCGATCGGCTGGGCAACCATGCGTTCGGCAGACCAGCTGCCACCGTCGAGACGATACTTGTAATAGTCAACATATTCACCGCCGGCATACAGCGTTGCCGTATCCAGTGCATTGGGCGAACACGGAACATTACTGACCGTCGTCCAAGGGACAATACCGCGGAAGATATCCACCTTCGCATCGGTCATCAATGCACTGCCGGATGCCTCGAACGAAATGCGAGTCGATCCGGGCCGGATGGATAGCGCATCACCGGTCAGCAGCACACTCTCCACATCCTTGGAAAACTGCTGTACGGCCGGAAATGCCCCGTTGACCACTAGGGTGACTTCATTGGTATTTTCCCGATTACCCATGGAGTCGGTGGCAAAAAACGCCAGATCATATACGCCGGATTCCCGCAACGTAAACGGATAGGCCGGCTGGAACGGCGCATTGGTCAGTGAATAGACAATGCTGACCGGATTATCGTCCGTCGAAAGGAAAAATATCTGGGTCTCGTCGGTAATGTAGTGAGTATCGCCGACTCCGACTTCAACACCGGCAAATTCAATGGTCGTGACCGGCGCATTGGTATCATCCGGAATATCTCCGTAATAGACCATGTAGTCATTCGTCCCCAGATTACAAAGATCGAAAATGTGCAGGTACGAGAGTTTGGCATTATCACTTTCGCGGTAGCGTATACTGGTCCAGTAGTTGTTGGTATTGATTACCTTGCCGTCATCGCGCACCACCGAACTGATGGGCAGCTTGGCCTGCTGAGGATCATCCACCCGCAGGTAGCACCAGTCCGTGCGGTCAGAATCAACCACAACCAGTTCCCTGCCCGGGCCGGGCTTCGGACCGATTTCCGCGTTGGCCAGATAGTTTACCGGAAGGATCTGCCCTTCACTCTCATACAATGCATCGGGAATCCGGTTGATATCGCGATCGGTGTCCGCAAGGAAGTCCAGAATATCATCGCGACCGGCCTGGTCGTTCAGGACTTCATTGGCAATGAAGTGCGCAACCAGATTGGTAATCAGCGAGGTTTCCTCGCCGCCGAACTCCGGCGCATGGGTATATGTGGCATTGAATTCCACAAACTCACCGGAGAGCGTGGTGATCATGTCCCACGCTGCCTTGCGCGCGGTTCCCGGTTCCAGATCGCCAATATTGACCGTCAGGCTGGAACGGTCCAGCGGAGAGTCCATCACTCGGACTCCCAGCAGGCGGGGAACCAGCAGCAGGTGCTGCAGATTTTCAACAATACGCGGCTGTTCGGACCGGATCATGACATTGTGTGCCTGTCCGTAACCGACATTGCGGACCAGAACGCCGAGAATAAACGGGACCGGCGCCTCGACGGTTTCCGTAAACGGATCATCCCCCTGTACATCCCTCGGCTGGAAATAGGTGATATCCAGCAACGGCTGCGGTTGAACGGTAATCATGTCCGGCACGGCAAACAGGACATCGTCCGGAAAATATTCGCCCTGAAACTTGGCTGAGAGGTTACAGCCGATACGGTAGCGTTTACCCGCCGGATCCTGTCCCCCCGCCCCGGGCTTTGGAATAATAAACCACCGCACAACCGCCTTCTGCGTCGGGGCAATGATTCCCGTACCATTGATGGCATTGATGTTTTCCAGTTCCGGCGCCCGCACAAAAAACCAATCCGATGCATTGTTTTCCTCTCCGTCTTCAATCGACGGATCGGTAAAACTGAGCGACGCACTGAAATCGGTAATCGAATCCACTCCGTCATTATTCGTGACTTCAAGCGTGGCAAGAAAACCGATGCGTTCGAGCGAGAGTTCCTGAAGGATCTCGATTTTCACCCGCGAACAGACGCCCTGGAACTGCTGCTGCGCAATACCGGTTACCGGCAACAGCATGCATACGGCGGCCCAGAGCAGTCCGGCCGAGTATCGAATCCTATGTTCTGCCTTCATATCCACCGTCCCATTCCTGTAAAAATATCGAATCATGGCGCCACCTCCATGTTTTGAAGCGGGCCCTCAGAGGGCGCCCACCATCCGCACCGATCGTGTACCAGCACCCCTTCGGCAAACATGGCCGTATCACCGCTCAGGCGAATCGAAATAAACGGTCGGCTCTCTTCGACGGAGGTAGCGGCTACGATTTCCACGCGTCGTCCGCTGTTGCTGATGACGGCATCGCCCGCCTTGACGTTCCGCGCGGCAGTCCAGCCGTGACCATCAATCCATATCCGATGTTCATCCGTTACCGACAGGGTCTGTTCCTGATCATCTTCAAACTCAAAGACAACCCAGTGCGTTCCGACTCCGCGAGTGATTTCAGCCACTTCCGCCGTCTCGTGATCTTCCAGACCACTGCGCACGCGATCACCCACAGCCAACAGCCGGGCCTCAATCCGTCGGCCGTCTTCGAGCAGGATCGATGTTCCGGGATCAAGACATTCCGGTGTGCCGGTTCCATAGCCTGTTCCCCCGCTATTGGCCGGACCGCCCCCATTTCCTCCTCCGCTGTCACCGCTGCCCTCGAAAGCACATCCGATCATGACGGCAAGCTCAAGAACCCCCGGAGGCAGGGGCGAGCCCTTCCATTTATGAATCTCCATCAGCACACTTACGGCGGCATTGGCCGTGGCGGCATCCAACGAGTTTGCACACTGATACTGGCCGGCCAGGCGGTTGATCAGATTCTCGAGGTTTTTGCCGAAATTGGTAATGGCACCCAGCATGTCATACACGCAGCTGCCCCACGATTGACGCTGAGCCTGGCTATCGCCCTCCACATCACCGTAGTAGGTAACCACCACCGGGATTTGCACTTCCTGGAACGGATCAAGCCGCGGAAGATATTCCACCAGCGGAATCATGGATCCCCAGCTGAATTCCTGCTTAGTGATCTTCAGATCATTCAAGGCAATCAGGCCGTGATTTTTCACCGTGATATTAAACTGGACCTGGAATCCTGCGTCCACATCCTGGAAGCGCTGCCACGCCGGCGTCACCACCATCACCGGAGCAGGAACATGGGTTTCGAAGGTCTGCTCAATCACAATCTCGTAGCGGTCCGTAAACGGAACCGGCACCACGGTAAAGTTCACCGTCACCACATTTTTCGTGAGACGGGTGGAGATTTCCGCAACCTGATCAGGGATCACGTCAACCGAACCGGCCTGCGTCGTATGGCCCGGAGCAGAGACCTGCCAATACCACAGCCCTTCCTGCAGATTTTCCACCATGACAATACCGTTGGTCCCGGTAGTGACCACTTCGTGCTCGGTTCCCAACAGACCATTGCGCAGGCGCAGGGATGCTCCCGGAACCGGGATACTCAGCGTGTTTTGCACAAACAGCTGGATATCCCCCTTGTCTGCCGAACTGACCGTTGCATAGAGCGGCACGTTGAAGGTGGCCGGATGGTTGGTTCCGCTTATCACGAACACATCGCTGTACCGATCCATCGGCTGGTCTTCTGGCGGGGCATAGACCACATCAAAGGTATTCGAGGCCCCGACAGGAAGATCCGGTAGGTGGTACAGTCCGTCCACGCCGGCCAGCAGGGTCGGGAAGATCCAGTCGAGTGTGGCGGCCGGCGCCATGGTAACACCTTCATAGTCGCGTACGCCGCGGTTAACGATCGTTACCGTTCGGGTAACCAGCTGTCCGCGGTTAACGGTTACATCCACGTAACCCGACGCCGGCGAAACAACATCTACCACCGGAACGGCGTCAAGCAGCGTAAGGTTGGCGGTAAAGGTATCCGCCGCTCCTTCATCCGCAGCAAAACGGATTTCAATCACCGCGTTGTCCGGCGCACTGATCTCTGCCTGCAGTTCAACCGGGAAGGTGATCCGTTCATTCGGACCGATGGACTGTCCGTTCGTCCACATGGGCGTTGCCGTCACGGTAGCAATATCGATCTCGTTGGTACCATCCATCCGGTAAGCGCGGACGGATGCATTCAAGCCGTTCAACGTCAGCTCTCCCGGATTGATCAGGTTGAGGCTGAAGGTGTAGAGATCATTTTTCGACATTCGGATATCACCATACCGCGGCAGCACGAAGAGGCGATGGATCGATACCGTGTTCTGGTCAATCCGGTCGACCATATCCGGATGCGCGGCCCAGATCGTCAGCTCACCGGCAATACCGGCCGGTACATCATACGTAAAGGAATAGGAGCCGGTTCCATCCGTGGTCACCTCTTCGTTCCACTGATGGCTGCCCATGGCGAATCCGATCCGCAGCGGGGTATCCGGCAGCGGCGCATTATCCGAACGACGCCGAGCCTGCCCGGTAATGAGAATCTGCTCATCATTGGCATAGCCGTCCTTATCTGTCGCGGAAGTCCCGTAATAGTCCGTCAGGGAAAGACCGATTCTGGCCGTGCCGCTGATGGGGCCGGACACCTGTTCTTCTGCGCTTCCCAGAGCGTGGTAGACCGCATCGACGCCGGCCTCAACCGTCATCGACCCGGCTGATGCCAGAGAGTTGGGAACCAGGATATCCTGAAGCAAGACATCGACATATCCTCCAGCGTCCACCGTGACATATCCACGGCCGTCCGACGCATATTTCAGTCCGGGAACGGTTCCCTGGAACCGGCCGGATGAGAGCTCATCGCCCAGCGCATTCTGGATGGAGAGATAGACATCGCCCGGCTGTCCGCCGCCGTTCCGGAACAGCACCACATCCATATCCGCCTGGCCGCGATTGTGCACACGCGCCTTAAAGTCGGCCAGAGTACCGGCCAGCGGCGTATTGGTTGTCGTGATAGAAACCATCTGCACCGGAACCCTTGCACCTTCGAAGGTAAAGAGGCGCTGATAGATCACCTGCGCGCCGGACGCATTCGGCGTCTGCATCATCCGGACACGGACACTCTGAATCTGGGCGCTGGCCATCGAAGCCATCGGCACATCGGTGGTCAACGTTGCATTGGCCGAAACCGAGTTGGTGACCGGGGTATCGACCGTGACGGCCGTCGCACCGGAATAGGTTCGCCGCAACTCAACGCTTTCAGCAGGGAATGCCTCCGCCAGAGTCCGGTTTTCGACAGACACGCTGTATTCGTCGAAATAATAGAGCACCGGCACCCCGCCATCGGAAGCATTGATCTCCAGACCCAGCTCGAGGCGATAGACATTCGCGATTCGGCCGGGACCTTCCTGACCAAGGCTGTCGACACTTCGCAGTTCATACTCAACCAGTGAGTTACCCGTATAACTGCTATCCTGATAACTCTCGCCGGTCAGCGGAGCCGTGTTCAGCTTGATTCCGTTTCGATAGAGATTGACGCCAACGATCGACGCATCCCCACGGGTCCAACTCAGGGCGGGCGCCTGACCATACTGCATCAGGATCTCGAAATTCGCTACCGCCGGAACCAGCATCACAAACTCGTTGGTTTCGCTGTAGGCCTCGTTGCCCAGCCAGTCGGCCGAAGCTACTTGATAGACCGAGCTTCCGCGTGGCGGATAATCGTTGATCGGCGTCGGCACATAGGGACTGCCGATCTTCGTTCCGTTCCGATAGACATTGTAGCGAAGAGGTGCCTCTCCCTCTTCCGGCGCCGTCCAGGTAACCTGCACACCGGAAGCCTGCAGCTGTACCACCAGATTGCTCGGCTCATTCGGAGGCGTGCGGTCGGATATTTCCGTGTAGACCTGACTCAACCCGCTCTCTGAACCACGCCGTTCGGCGGATACCGCATAACGGTAGAATCCGTCGGCCGGAGGAAGATCGAGATAAATGTTGGTATCGATTCCCGAAAGCACCTTGGTTATCGGTGTTCCACTGTCGCCGGGCATGCGATAGAGATTGTAGCTATCTGCATTATCCACCGGATACCAGGCCAGTTCAACTTTGCCGCCCTTCAGCGCCACCGGATTCAGCAGATTGGGCGCGGCCGGCGCTGACGGTAGCGCCGTGTTGTAGATTTCAAGGGAAGCGCCGGAAAGCACGGTCGTGCCGACGTTATCCAGAGCATCGGACACGTTCAGCAGTAAGGTACAGAAGCCGCTTCCCATCAGCGGACTCAGCTGGGCCGTACCGACCCAGTTGGTACCGCTTCCGGACATCACGACATTAATCGTGGCACCGGCCGGCGGATCGAGCTGAACCAAAGGAACCGTTCCCGGCTTGGGCGCTTCAGTCAGGGTGAGGTTGACCTGCAGGGCCGTATTGCTGAGCACCTGAACCGGAGCAACCGGAATCGTTTCAATCCTGCCGCTTGGCGGAGCTGTATCAATGACCAGATCCACGCCTTCGGGCGCACCGCTGAAGACATTGCCGTAAAGATCACTGGCAGACATGCGCACCTGGGCAAGCCCCGAACGCGTGAGACTGGTGATATTAAAGTCGGCCTCAAAAGTATTCGGTGCCGTGTTCGAAACAACCAGCGGAGTAGGCCCCGTGGCGCCATAAGGCAGCACCAGCAGATCGGGCGCACCGGACAGCGGTTCACTGGAGGTAAGAACCATATGAAGCGGCCCCGTACCAACCGGTGAGGACTGATCATACCCGATGGTGAAAGCAGGTGGCGTCGTGTCATAATCCCCCTCAACGAGATTGGAAAGATCACTTGCATTACCGGCGCCGTCGTAACCGACCACCCCCAAATAATAGTGTCCGTCAGCAAAACCGAGCAGATGGTATTCCGTTACATTGACCACCGTACCGGTGTATGATGCTTCAGCCGCGGTCGAGAAGGGAGCCGTATCCCAATAGACCTGGAAGCTGGTGGGAGACTCCCCACTGGCCGCCAGAGTCCAGGTCAGGCTCATGCCCTGCAACGGATCGAACACCGTCGGATCCAGCACGACCGCTTCCGGGGCTCCGGTATCCCGGATAACCGTACGCGACGCCGATGCCGCACTGCCCAGCGTATCGAATGCTTCGGCCACCAGCACATTGTTTCCTTCCAGCAACGGTACACTCATTGAGAAGGCACCATTTGCATCTGCCACGGTTTCTCCCATGGCCGCTCCGCTCCGACGCACCCTTATGCCGATATGCGGCTCAGCGGTTCCCTCGACCGTAACCGACGCATCGGCCGTAACACTGCCGTTGACAGGCACGGTGATTACCGGAACCGGCGGAGGTTCGGGCGAAACCAGCACATTAAACTCGCTCACGGAAAATTCACCATGCGGATCACGAGCCAACAGCTTGACGCGGTGGGTTCCAAGCGTTTCAGCACGAATATCCCAGCGGACGCTCAGACCGGCAGCGTTGGTGGAAGCGACCAGCACATCATCCACATAGAATTCGAGGCCAGCAATGCCCAATGGCGAGCTTGCCGAACCCGTTACCATCTTCGGACGTTCCAGCACCTGTCCTTCCGAAAGGTTGAATGACTGGATCGTCGGCCCATCCGTCACATAGTTGATCGGAACGGCAATCGGGGTATTCGTTTCGCCGTTGACGTTTCGATACTGGACATACAGTGTCTTGCTGCCGCCGCCATCCGAGAGCAATACCGAATTGGTAAAGACAAAGTCCTCGAAGAAGACATTGTTAAAGGTTGAATCCTCGCTGACACGGAACGATTCAGCCACGCGGCAGGCATACTTCATCCGGACCATCCTCGCACCGACATCGCGAATGCCGTCATAGGTATCTGCGGCCGGCGTAATCAGCGGCTCCGTCGTCAGGAACGGCAGGTAGTCCACACTGCCGATCAGTCCCGAAAGAACCTCAACCTCATTCATGGATCCCCACCAAACCTGGGGTGCATACAGTGCATTGGCACCGCCCGAAAGGGCATTTGTTCCGTTGTTCACAACGATCGACTGACTCAGCATCAACTGGGCGGCATCCAGCTGCTGAAGACCGATCGTATTGAACTGCGCCAGCAGGTTGGACGTTACCAGCGCCGCATCGCCCTCAAGCGAAAGGCCGACCGGATCATTGAACAGGACGGACAGCGCATCCACTCCGGGATCGCATCCATCAATCCACAGCCCGGCACCGTACTGAATCCACACATGGGTCAGCTGGGAGCCGTCAGCTCCTGCTCCGAGAACAATACCGGACCAGTCGCCCGGTGCCGGAGCCGCTTCAACCGAGGTAAAGACAATCGGATTGAATACCGTACCGACGGCCGACAGCGTACCCTGCTCCACATACAAACCGGCACCGTTATGGAAGCGTAGCGTCACACCCGGATCAATCGTCAGTGTTGCGTTATTGGTCACGATGATATCACGATAGATATCGAACAGCGCACCGGGTGCACCGCCCGTTCCGATCAACAGGTTTTCATCGATAATACCGCCGTAAGGATCCTTCCAGAGGACCGTCGACACAAGCGGCTCAAACTCCCCGAGACGGTTGTACGCCACGACCGCAAAATAGTGATCTGCACTCCGATCGAGGTTCTCAACCAGCAGGGACTTCGTGGATGCCGGAAGTATCGTATACGGCGTCAGTACTGTGACATCACTGAAATCAACCGATTCATGATAGACCATGAATCCTTCCAGCCCCAGCAGTCCGGCGGTGTTATAGCCCGTCCACGACAGGTTGACGGCATCTGCGCCGATAGAAGTCGTTCCCGGAATGATCGGCGGCGGCAGGCTGCTGTCAACCTGTACCGCCAGACTGGTGACCGCCGGATCACGGTTGCCCGCCAGGTCCACCGCGGCCACGGCAACATGGTACGGTGTATCCAGCTGAATACCGTTGATGGTTCCGATAGTGGCACCGGCACCGACAAAGCCGATCGGAGCCAGACCTTCGACGCTTGTGAAACTGCTGCCGGAACGATACAGGCGATACCCGTATAGATCCGATGGAGG
Source organism: Pontiellaceae bacterium (assembly GCA_016937945.1). Classification (GTDB taxonomy): domain Bacteria; phylum Verrucomicrobiota; class Kiritimatiellia; order Kiritimatiellales; family Pontiellaceae; genus Pontiella. The sequence goes on from JAFGVP010000088.1 coordinate 38,733, forward strand.
CGTATAATCACCCCACCCCAACGTCACGGAGGTCGCATTGGAAGCAATCAGTGAGAAGGCAGGATTGTCCGGCGGAGTTGCATTCACTTCCACGGACGCGGCATTGGTGGGCGCAATAGCACTGCCATACAGATCCATCACCTGCGAAACCACGATGCCGTAATCGCCGTCATCACCTGCACTGAATGGTATCGGCCGCAGGCTGAACGTATCGTTTGCTACATACGTGGATTCCCAGATCCCGTTGCTGGCTGCATTGAAACTCATGGCCGGCTGTACGTCGTTGGTAAAGATGACCAGCGGCGGTGTGTTCGTCTTCATGGTTCGGTCAAACACAATATCCACGGTAAAGTTTGTGGTGGCCGGAACCGGGTCATTCAGATTACGCACAACGCGCTTTACCTGCGGCACGAGTGACTGCGCGGTATAGCGTGCGACGACATTCATGTTCGAAGGCTGTAGCGTTGTAAAGGTATTGAGATAGGCGTTGGTATACGCCAGATGCGCATTGTTAAGCTTGAACTGCTGGAAGATGTAGCGGTTCGGCCCATTGGTCGTCATCACAGGCGCCTCAAAGAGAGCACTGGTACCGTTGGTATAGAATCCCGCACCGGAGACGGCAGTGACACCGGCCGGATCGGAGGCGGTTACCACCGAATGGTAGGGATTCAACTCCTTGAAGTAAGCCGTCAGCGTATGATTTCCATAAACGACATTGGTCACCGTAACCGACGTACCCCGATTAACAGCCCCCTCCTGCCAGCGATCAAAACCGTAGCCGGGATTCGGATAGGCCCGCATCACGCTGGTAGCACCATAGTTGAATGTACCGGCACCGGTCACGGACCCACCTGCGGCAGGAACCCTTATGGCACTGATAGTAAACTGCGGCAAACCGAAGTAGGCCGTCAGATTGACGTTGCGGGTCAGCAGGAATGAATACTCAGCCGAAGCACTACGGAATGTGCTGTATTCCTTCCAGTTCTGGAATGCATACGGCAGCGCATTCGTATTCACCGTTGCGCTGACATTAACGATCGTTCCGGCGGGGTAATGTCCCCCACCGCTCACGGAACCGCCGGCCACAGGACTGGACGTAAGCGTCACATTATAATAGTTCATGACCTGCGCAATGGCGGACGCGCTGTTCTGTTCGGCTGAAGCATGGCTGATTCCATCATGCTCGTAGTAGCTGTTGCCATAATCCGTGGTGACGACGATCTGATGGTTCACCGCCTGCACGGTGGTGTAATCCACTGAGTGCGGCACGACCGCATCAACGGTCAACGGTCCGCCCACCGGAATATCCTGATGATACAGCTCTGCTCCGTTATCCGCACGCAGAATGCGCAGCCGTTCGGTAACCGCACCGCCGGTCGAGGCGGTGCCGCGGTTGGCGCTGTCCCATGTAATATGAAGAACCTGTCCAACCTCGTTGCTGCCGCTGACCTGCAGGTTTTCCACCTTGAGGTCAGGATACGCAGCGAGCGCAACCGGGAAGGTCGCCGCTGAAGCGGATATATTGTCCCCTTCAAACAGGCGTTCATTCACCAGGTCACCAAAGTCGGTGTACACCACAATGTAGAAATCACCGCTCACTCCGTCCGGAAGCGTTACGGTCGTCTGATTGGTATAGGCACCGCCAACTTCGAGGTTGCCGATATGTGCGATGGTTGCCAATGCATAATCGTCGCTATCGCCCATCACCTTGTTGGAAGAGAGCACAACGCGATCGAACCACGACCCTTCCGCTGTTGGAGCAGAACCGGTGTTGCGAATGATGTAGGAAAGCAGCACGGCATCGCCGCTCTGGATACCCGCCCCTGAAGGCGGACTGACCAGCGAAACCTGCAGATTGGGAATCACGACCGCCGCTGTCGGAAGCACTTCCACATCGACGACATAATCCTTGCCCAGGCCGCCAGTGTTCACACCGGAACGGACCGCAACGTAATAGGTGTTGCTGGCCGTAATGCGCACTTCTGCCGAGCCATCGCCCGAGGAACCTTCTTCCTCCTGGTACTGTCCGCTGCTGTTGTAGACGCTGACCACCGGAACCAGCCCGGAATCATCCGGCACACGGACTCCGACGAGAATGGTCTGGTCATTCGTTACCGAACCGATCGCATAGTAATCGTTGTCAGCCACATAGCTCACATAACCACCGATGCTGCCGACCGAATTGCTCGGTCCAGTATCCATCACCAACGCATTGGCTGTGCCGATAGAGCCGTTGTCCTCGGCTTCAAGCGGCAACGGATCAGAAGCCGCCATCACATGGATGTCGTATTCGCCGCGATAATCATCGTAAGCACTCACACGAACAAAGTAAGTTCCATCCTGCGGGATGACGACCGGTGCGGTCTGACCGCGCTCATCATAATATGGCGTAATGAATTCCGCCATGATCGTGTCATTGGTGTCAACCAGTCGGAAGCGAAGCCGATGATAGGTGCCGTGACTAGGACTGTCGGCCCCGACAATAACGGTATCGTTGGAAGACGCAGTAAAACTGAAGTAATCCACATCACTGGTATTGAGCAATGCACCGCGCGCCGTACCGCCGCGCAGACCATACAGTTCATCATCCATCGCCATAGGTGTCGCCGTGGCAACAGATCCGTTTTCACGTCCTTCAAAAATAGTGCCGTCGATATCACTCATCGTAAAGGTGCGCACATAAGGTGCCGGCAGACCGTTGGCCAGAATATCCTTGAGGGCCGTTCCAATCGTCAAACGCATCAGCCCCGGCTGTAGCGGCGGCTGGCTGATGGACATCGTGATGCTCGAACCGCCGGAATAGGCTCCGGGTACCAGCGGGTAGATTTCATCATCCGCAGTATCAAGCTGTCCGTCCGGGCCTGCGCTGATCAGCTCATAATTGGCCGGATCGGTGGCCGCCGAAGCTTCCATCGCTTCTGAGAAACCGATCGTGAACGATGAAATGATTGCAGTGGATTCCACGCCTTCCGCAGGCAGCGATACACTGGTGATCTCGGGCGGAGTGGAGTCGGACAGCGTCAGGTTGAGCAGGTACTGCGCATCCAGTCCGCGCGTCGAAGCGGCATCGGAAACGCGTGCATAGAAGTTTCCGTTGGTCGCCGTGACGTGCACCAGGTTGGTGGCGGGAGAAAGAACAGCCGCCTGCCCCTGAGGGCCATAGATGGTCAACGTCGCTGACAGCGTGCTGCTGGCAGGCCACTCGATTCCTAGGTTGATCGTGGTGCCGATACCCAGGTTCCCGAGCTGGAAGTAGTCGCCCGAGGTATCGTTGCCCTGAATAAATCCGGCCATCTGTGCAGAACGCATTCCGGACTGGAGTACATAGGCAGGCGCATCCGCATTGCCGGTACTGTTGTTATCCTCAGACTCAAACTGTCTGGGCGGCGCAATCGTGGTCAGGCGGAAACGGTATTCCCCGTAGTAGCCGTCATAAGGCTGCACCGTCATCAGGTAACGCCCGCCCATCGGAAGCGTCACAGGCGGCGACTGCCCATAGCCATAGTATTCACCGACATAATTCATAAGCTGCACACCGTCGGGGCGGTAGATAATCCAGCGCTGGCGCGAATAGGTTGGGAAGCCGGGAATTTCAATCGCCAGTCTCAACTGGTCGCCGGCCACTCCTTCAAAGGTCCAGCAGTCCACATCCGAACCATCATGCATTGTTCCCCGGCCATGCTGCGTGCGCACGGCATCATCTGCCGAATCACTTGCCAACATGGAGGCCGTATCGGGAGACAGGATATGCAGCGTGTTGTCATAGTAATTTGCAACCGCCAGCTCCACCCCCGGCAGTCCGTCAAAATCCCCGGCCAGCAGGCATACAGGACCGTCGCCGGCGGAAGAAACCTGAGGAACCGAAAACTGTCCATACCCGTCGCCAAACAGAATGCTGACAGAATCGCTGTTCTGGTTGGCCGTCATCAGGTCTACGACCGTATCGCCGTCGATATCCTGGACATTCATCCACGGACCATCCCCGACCCAGATGTTCATGGCCGGAGCAAACAGTGCTCCTCCAGCACCCAGCAGTATGCTGACATCATCGGAACTGAAGTTACCGCATGCCAGGTCTGTCAGTCCGTCCAGGTTAAGGTCCGCCGCAACAATCATGCGGGGCTCATCGCCGACCGGCAGGTTGGTGACGGCTGTAAACGTTCCGTCCCCGATCCCATGGAACAGAGCGACCGTATCGGCATAACGAAGGGCCGTTACAACATCGTTGGTTCCATCCTGATTAAAATCGAGAACTGCCACATCGAATGGGCCGTCGCCAGCATAAACCGGGGTCACGGAAGCAAATGTACCATCACCATTGCCAAGCAGGATACCGATCGTGTCGGCATTCTGGTTGGCAACGACCAGATCGGAGAAGCCGTCGTTATTCAGGTCAGCAATCGCCACATTGCGAGCTCCATCACCTGAATAGAAGGTTCCTGAGACTGCAAACCCACCGGAGCCATCCCCCAGCAGTACGGTTACCGAATCGCCGCTCTGGTTGGCCACGGCCAGGTCAGGATGACTGTCGCCATCAATCATACCCACCGCCACGCCGGTCGGCCCGGAGCCGACAGCGACATTGGTACTGGCCGAGAACGTTGAATCCCCGTTGCCCAGCATAACGGAAACGGAATCAGATCCATAATTGACCACGACCAGGTCGGTATGTGCATCACCGTTGAACATGCCCGATGCAAGACTGATCGGATTCACGCCGGTCGCAAGGATCTGTTCCGAGGAATAGGTCCCGTCAAACATATTGGTGAAAACCAGATTGAGATTATCCGCACGGCTTCCCACATTATTGCTTCGCGACTCAAACAGATAGCCATCGAGGCCCGCGATACTGAATGTATTGGTGTACGGCGACAGCGGCGTGCCGCTGCGGTCAAGTACACCGTCAGTGGCCATGAAGCGCAGTAGATCGGGCTGCAGCGGCCCATCGGTGATATCAAACGAAGCGGTGAGCCCGCTGCTGTAACTGATGGACAGCGCGTAGGTGGAATCATCGCCGTTACCGAAGATGTCGTCGGCACCGGCGGAGCGGAGCTCAAAATTTCCGGCGTCGGTTACGGTAGACACTTCCATCTCTTCAGAGAAGGTCACGCTGAACCGATCAATAATCGTGCTGTTGGTACTGCCGGCTGACGGCAGTGTATCCCCGGTAACCACCGGCATGGTGGTATCGAAGGACGACAGGTGCAGGATGTACTGGCTCTTGACATCATCAAAGCCAAAGCCTGAGCCGACACGGACATAGTAGGTCCCGCTGCTTTCCGTGGTATATTCAACACTCGTCTGAGTTGCACTGTAGGGACCGCCCGCATTGGTGGCGATCATTGCATCGCCATACAGGGTTCCATCGTTTCCGCTACCGGACAGATCCGTCACATCGCCGTTAAAGTTCCAGTAACCGACCAACCCGCTTTCCGCGCCGGTTAACGCATGAGTGCGGACATCATTGATCTCCGACGGCAACAGCGGTCGATCCCAGATGCGCAGTTCATCGATCCAGCCGTTGAGCCAGCGAGCATGGCCGACCCCCATGCGGGCAAAGGGATCCATGACATCCTGGAATACCGCATCATTGCGAGATGTGCGCAGTACGCCGTTGACATACATACGCATAGAGGTATCACCCCACGTCAGCGCAATGTGCGTCCATTCATAGGGCGGAATGGAACCCGATGACGGATTAAAGGTGATATCCTGATAACTCGATCCGTTCCCGATGCGGTTATAGAAGGTGTTATCGGTATAGGCAAACATGGCGATCCAGTCCGACCAGTTTTCGCTGGCGGAATCGTGGGTCTGCCAGAAACCCCAATCGTACGATTCGCGCGGGAAGACCCATCCTTCTACCGTGCCGCCGCGCGGATTAAAGTTGGTCGTGGAGGTCAGCACATAGTCGGCATCTCCATCAAAATTAACAACGCTGGCCGTCCCGGTAGGTGACTGGTAGACCAGATTCCCGCCGGGATCCACTATATTGAGATACGGCATCATATTGTGGAACGAAGGCAGCTCGATCGAGGCCTGAATCACCGTGCCGGAGGCTAGATTGCCGAGACTGTAATAGTCGTATCCGGAATTGTAGAGGGAGAAGCCGGCCACTCGGGCTTCCTGTCGGCCGCCGCTCAGTGAAAGCACAGGCACATCGGCGGCACCGGTGCTGTCGTTGGCTTCGGATTCAGCCTGCAATGAAGGCCGCGCAAGCTGCACCGCCACCTTATATTCTCCGCGATAGGCGTGATACTGCATTACACGCACCGTATACCGTCCGGTAACCGGCAGGCTCAGCGGAGCCGACTGCCCATACCCGCCGTAATAATTGCCATAGAAGGTCGTGAGGGTACCGCCGTCCGGCCGATAGACATCCAGTCGAAGCTGATTGGCATTCAAATAATTCTGAATGCTGATTGCAACCGTCGCAATATCACCCGCCTCGGCGCTGAAACTCCAATAGTCATAATCGGAGTCGGTAGCAATGTTACCCAGTCCGAAGCTGGAGAACAGACCGCTTCCGGGCGGATCTTCCGTTAGCGATTCACGCGGAGTGCCAAGCAGGAGACTGACCGTACTGCTGCTATAGTCTGCCACGGCAAAGTCGGGCAGCCCATCCTCGTTAAAGTCACCAAAGACCTGATCAATCGGGTAGGATCCCACGGCATAACTGGAAACATGATCGAACGAGCCATTGCCGTCCTGCTCCATGATTGCGAGTCGATGGGCATAGTGAAGTGCGCAGGCCAGATCGAGCCGGCCATCGCCCGTAAAATCGGCCACCGTGATGTCGCCCCAGGGCGCATCCCCGATCGTCCAGCTACCGGCATTCGTAAAGGCACCGCCACCGAGGCCGCGGAAGAGCGTGACATTGTCGCTGCTGAAGTTTGCCACCACGATATCGGGAACCAGATCCTGGTTTATATCGGCAACAACAATGCCGCGCGGATCACTGCCCGCCGCATAGCTCACGGCCGGCTGCAAACTGCCGTCGCCATTGCCAAAGAGTACGCACATGGTATTGGCATTGTTGTTTGCAACGGTCACATCATTGGTGCCATCGCCGTCGAGGTCGTCCACGAAAATTCCAAACGGACCGTCACCGCAGGACTGCGCCAAAGGCGTTGCGAAGCTACCGTCGCCGCTTCCCAGCAGGATGCTAACGGAATCGGCATATTCGTTACAGATGGCCAGATCCATCTCCCCGTCATTGTTCATATCGGCAATGGAAATATCGCGTGGTGCATCACCGACATACTGGTTGGTCTTCCAGACGAAGGCTCCGGCGCCATCGCCGAGCAGAATCGAAACGGTATCGGCATAGTAGTTGACTACAGCCAGGTCAAGATTGTCATCGCCGTCAAGCAGGCCGACTTCCAGTCCGACCGGTCCGTCTCCAACCGTAATATTGGTAGATAAAACAAAACCGCCGTCACCGTCACCCAGCAGGATACTCACGTGATCGGAACTGAGGTTGGCCGTGGCCAGATCATCATGTCCGTCTCCGTTGAAATCTTCCCGTGCGACGGCATAGGGATTGGCGCCCACTCCGACGGAACCGTTAGCGATCAGCGATCCGGATTCTTCGCCGGGAATCACAGTACCGAGCGATGTCGCGGTTGCACCCGATTCGTTATCACGGCTTTCCAACGTGAAATCTTCAGGCGCCGCGATCGAGAACGTGCGCACATAATTTGCGTTCATCGGATTACCGGAACGATCCAGCAGCGAAGTCAGGGCGGTAAAACGCACAGCCCCGGACTGAAGAGGGCCATCGGATACGAGATAGGTTGCCTGCAGGCCACTGGTATAGGTCGGAAGCACGGTGTATATTTCGTCGTCTGCCGTATCGAGCAGTCCGTCAAGTCCAGCAGAACGCAGTTCATAGCTTGCGGAACTGTTCACGGAATCCGCGTCCATTTCCTCGGAGAATGTCATGCTGAAGCGGTCAAGAACCGCCATTGAATTGGTTCCGTCGATCGGCAGGGTCAGCTGCGTGATAGAGGGCGGCACGCCATCCTGAAGGGAAACATCAAGCACATACTGACGCATCAGGTCGCCCTGCTCGAGTGCATCACGAACACGAACATAGTAGATGCCGCTGTTCGTCGTAGTATACTGGAACGTTGTCGGATAACTGGAAGGATTACCGGGATCGCTGATTATATCGGACGGCACAATGTGGCTGTTGCCGAACAGCGACAGATCGTTCCCCTGCGCCGTCAGATCATCGGCCGTGCCATCTTCAAAGTTCCAGTATCCGACGAGGCCTGATTCGGAGCCTGCAAGACCGGATGCAAGGTCCGACAGAATCTGGGACTGACTGCGCACGGCGTTCCAGATAGCGATTTCATCGATATCACCAAGGAATGACTGGCTGGTCTGGAAACTGCCGGCCAACGCATCCTGTTCCTGTCCAATCACGAATGCCCCGCCCTGTACCATGTTATAGGCGGTGCGGAAATTGGCATTGGAGTGCACAAGTGTTCCGTTCCGATAAATGAGGCTCGTTCCGGTTACGCCGTCCCACGTCCACGCAACATGATTCCATCGTCCATTGTTGGCCGCGACACCGGAGTTGTAGGATGAACCGCCGAGGTAGGGATCAAAACTGCGGTAATCAAACAGGATCAGTTCATTATACTGTCCTGACCGTGCATACGAGATCGGGGTTCCGTCTTTGCTCGTATCGGAACTTCTCATCCAGAACTCGGCCGTGAATGCAGTCGTGGGGAAATTGGTGATCGGATTAACGATCGCATAATCCGCGTCCGTTCCGCCCAGACGCAAAACGAGGTTCGAGGTAAATGCCGCCGGCTGACCGGAGGGATCGATCATATCGACTTCCGGTATCAGCTCACTGCTTTCCGGCATGGTCAATGTAACATTCACCACCGTTCCCGACGTCAGGTTGCCGAGACTGTAGTAGTCGCCGGCGCCGTCGACCGCAGTCCCGATGTATCCGACCACCGAAGCTGCAAGACCGTTGCTGCTTACGTCAAAACTAAGCAGGTCCGCCGCACCTACACTGTTGTTGTCTTCACTCTCCATCTGACCCGATGTCGGAACTTTACTTACGCGAACCCGGTACTCCTGCCAGTAGCTGTAATTGTAGTAAACCATCATGGCATAACGCCCGGTTTCCGGCAGGGTGATCGGAGGCGACTGTCCATAGCCGGACGAATTGGCGGAATAAGTTCCAAGATCAGCACCGGTGGACGACACCAGACGATAACGAAGACCGCTGTTGCCCGGGTTGCCGGGCACCTCGATGGCCATCACAATCTTGTCGCCGGCCACGCCGCTGAAGCCCCAGTAATCATAATCGGACGAGCTGGTAATGTTGCCGCGCCCCTGTCCGAAACGGAGCCCGCTTCCTTCCGGGTCCTCCGGCAGTATGATTTCCGCGTTGGCACCGTAGGTATAAACCTGATCATAATAGGGATTGACGACCGCAAGGTCATCGATCATGTCACCGGTAAAATCACCCACCGCTATGGAATAGGGATAATAGTTTATCGTGAATTCGTGACTGGAAAAGGCGTAGGTTCCATCGCCCTGATTATTAAAGAAATTGAGCCGGTAACCGTCATGTGAAGCCGTTGCGATTTCCGGAAATCCGTCGTCATTCAGGTCGAGCAGTTCGACATCGACCGGACCATTGCAGCCGGCATAGTTGGTGACTGTCGCAAAGGTGCCGTCCCCGATTCCCATGAGAATCGCGATGTTGTCCGCATAGTAATTACCGACAACAAGATCAACGGTTCCATCATCGTTAACGTCTCCGGCCTTGATACAGCGGGGACCGTCGCCGACCGGATAGGCAGCAGGGGCGGAAAACGTTCCGTCGCCGTTGTTGAGATAAACAGACACATTATCAGATGAAAGGTTGGCCACGGCGACATCCAGATGTGCATCGCCATCCAGATAAGCCAGGGATACCTCCTCTGGACTGGTTCCGGTCGGAATGTTGGTGGATGTGACGAAATTGCCGGCGCCGTCACCCTTATAGATTCGGAGCGTACTGCTGTTATAATGAATCACGGCAAGATCGGTAAATGTGTCGCCGTCCAGATCGCCCGCTTTGATATCGTAGGGTGCATCGGCGGCCGCCAGGGTTGTCGGCGGCAGGAAGGTGCCGTCACCCTGCCCCATATAAACCATGATGGAGTCAGCATATTCATTGGCAACGGCGAGGTCCAGGACGGCATCACCGTTAAAATGACCGAGGACGGCCTGACGTGGCCCGTCACCTGCGGCGATGTTGGTGGCCACCGTAAAGGTGCCCAGTTCGTTCCCGAAAAGGATGGTAAGGGAGTCGGAATTAAAGTTGCAGGTGATCAGGTCAGCATGCAGATCGCCGTTGAGATCGGCTGTGATTACGTCCAGCGGATTATCGCCTACGCCGATCGTCTGCATATGCGATACAGAACCGTCGGCAACACTGTCCACCGTTCCTAACGGTGTAGCAAGTGTCATGTTTCCATTGCTGCGGTTTTCATGCGTGAAGAGCGGAATGTTTTCGAGCCGGAATTCGCGGGCATAAGTCGATGAAATCGGGTTGCCGACCCGATCCTTAATATTGGTCGTTGCTGTGAAACGATACGTGCGATCAGGCTGAAGCGGCCCATCGGTGATGGAGAACGAAGCGGTAAGCGTATTGGCGGAATAGCTGGGCAGCAACGAATACACCTCATCATCACCGTTTCCAAATATGGCATCTTCGCCTGATGCGACCAGTTGCCAGGAGGCGGGATCCGTCACGGAGGCAACATCCATGTATTCAGGAAAATTAACCGAGAACCGGTCGATGACCACCGTATTGGTGCTCCCTTCCGATGGGAGCGTATCGGATATGATGCCGGGCAGGCCGCTGTCCAGAATAAGGAAATCGACAATATATTGAGACAGCGTGTCATAAACGGACGAATTAACTTTGAGGTAAAGTACCGCATTGGTCGCTACATCATAATTAAAGACCGGTGTATTCGTGGCAAGCAGCACGGTACCGTCTGCCGTTTGCACCTCAAAATTTACATTACCCGAATTCAACGTGCTTCCATCGGGGAAGCGGACGTTGACCGACATGGCATTTCCGGAGGATAGGTGGCCGAGATTGTAATAGTCGGCATTCTTTTCCAGTGCGCCGGCGATCCTGTTTTTCAGTGCGGGGGCATCGACTTCCCAACTGAGCGCATCGGCCTGCCCTGTGTTGTTGTTGTCTTCCGTTTCCAGAAAGCGCCCGCGCGCAAGGTCAAGTCGCAGGGTATAGGATGCCGGCGGCTGCCGTTCATAGTAAGGATCAAGCTGCAGATAGTATGTTCCGGCTGAAGGAATCACATAATCCTGCAAACGGGTAAAGTCGGTCCAGTTGTTGGGCGCCGAAAGCTGGGACCCACTGGCATTGAGTAAACGGATGTAAGGATTTACATCGCTTCGGCTGACCTGGACGAACGCGGTTATCCGGTCGCCGGGTTCGGCATAAAAGGCCCAATAGTCGTCATCAGTCAAAGAAGAGAAGGTGCCGTAACCGGTCGCCGTGAAGAAACCGCTATCGGTTGGACTTTCCTGAAGACTGAGATGATCCGCCCCCACCAGGCTCCCGTTATCGAGTCCTTCGATCGGTCCCGTAATGGCAAAGATATGAGCGAAGGGATCAATCGGGGCATCCACACTGTCCAGCAGGTTGGTGGTAGTGGAAAATCGATAGTTTCCGGGCTGTAACGGAATGTTGTTGCCGATGATCAGCGTAACGGTCTTGCCTCCGCTGTAGGATGGAATCAGGGTGTAGACAGCGTCGTCCGCAGTATCGAAGGAACCGTCGACGCCGGCGCCGAGCAGTTCATAACTATCCGCGCTGTTTGCTGCAGTGGTCGACAGGTTCCGAATGGCCGTCACGGTAAACCATTCAATAGGTTCACTCGCGATCCCGCTCGGAAGGGAGGTCCCGGCGATGGTGGTGGCCGACATAGTCTGTACGCGTATGTTGTCGATCCCCCACGATTCATCGCTGAGCGACTGCAGCCCCGTACCATAAAATGAAAACGGCACCGCGTTGGATGATGGCGAAAAAACTATTTCCACATTGCGATAGATGGAGTCTAGATAGGAGAAATTGAATCCATATTGCGCGGGACCAAGGTCCGGCGGATCGGGATAGGTCTGACTGGTCGCATCATAGTGAAAGGAGTGGCTGAATACGTTCGAACTGCCGAGATCCACATTAAACGTATCGGCACCACCGTCCCATGAATCAATAATGTAGAGGTCAAAAAACAGGCTGTACTGTTCCGATACCGTCAGGTTGCTTACCGTCAAGGTCTGCGTGCTGTTCCCAAATCGTCCACTGAACGTCGTGAACGGATCAGGCACCGAACTTTCGAGAACGGCCTGAGACCACTCAGTACCAATACCGCCTTCAAAGTCGTTTGTATATAGAACGTAACCCGATGCGATGCCGCCAGCCGTGAATAGGCAAAAGATGACCATCAGACGAATGGAATAACTGAAATGCAAACTCATGACATTCTCCTCCCGTAAATGCCTGTCACACGGCAAGATTCAGACATTAAGATATCTTCAACCACTGCATACACTTCCGCCGTTGACACGAAATCCTTATAACGACGAATTATAAATATCGCAAGATATTAATTATAAGCATATTATGCTGGATATTCCGCGCAACAAAGCGTACCCTGCGGTAAATTATTACAATCACTGTAATATTGTAAGCATTTTATGTATTTAACAATCTTTTCTCCTCTGATTACCTGCCCATGGCAGAGCCGCATACGAGCGACGATTCTTCTGGCACTCGTCCTGCCGCTTTATCAGGCAACGGGAGGAGCGGACCTTGTAATCCTGCCGTCGCAGGAAGTAAATCTGGGAACCTTCCCGGCCGAAGCTGCGCAGACTGCATCCTTTACGGTATCCAATAGCACGGACCGTGTCATTCGGCTCAGAAGTCCGGAATCCTGCTGTGCAATGATCGAGCCGGTCCTGTTTGGCAATGAAATCATGCCCGGAAAATGCATCCCGCTCGATGTGCTGATCGAACCCGGAAGTCTCACGGGCCCGTTCCGCAAATCATTCGCACTTAAATCGCATCACACCGCAGCCTCCCCAATCACCTTGTGGATCAGCGGAACGGCCGAACCCGCCATATTCCTTCCGACATCCCACCTATTGGCGGGATGGACCGAGCAAGGAAAACCATGGTCTACGAATATGACGATAAAGGTTCGATCGGATATGACCGGAAAATTACAGGCGGACACACGCTCGAACATCGGCCTTAAAACCGAGGTCAAAGGAAGCTCAAATTCCACCTACACATTGTACTTCGACGCACCGGCCCATCAGGCACCGACCAACTGGTATGGTACGGTCACCCTCTCCGTCACCGGCACCAACGGCGCGGCTTCCTGCCAGGTGCAGCTTGATGGCTGCATCGGCGGCAGCCTGCTTCCTCAGGCCCAAAAGCTGACCCTCACCAAAAATCAGTCCAGCATATCATTTAATCTGGCGCGAAAGTATCCGTCCCCACCGCCGGCCGTCCCGGCCGCACTCACCATCAACAATGCACACGTGCAAATCAAGGATGCGCCATCTTCTCAAACGGGAATGAGCAGGATCACCCTCGTATTCGACAACATCTTTCTGGAGCAGCTGCAGCAGGAAGTCCGGATTCCGCTCCGGCTTCAGGCCGCAGACTGCACCCCCGCCCCTATTATCATCGAATATCTGTCCCGATAGCCGATTCCAATCTGGAGTTTCGCGCCACGATCCATTCCGCCCTTTCTTGATCAAAGATATCCTCTGCAGAAAATGCATAAATATGGACGAAGCCGATCTCCATCAGTCGGAACTGCAATTCAGGACTACCTGAGACCGAAAAGCCTTAGCGTTACAATCCAATCAGGCCGCGTAGCTCGACGATCAGCTGCATGGCCGCGGACGATTGCATGAAAGCGATGAGCAGCAATAGATAAAGGGCGATGGCAAACAGCGTTTCATACAGCTTGGGCGGTTGCTCCCATGCCCGATCCCAAACCTCCCGCAAAAGCGTCGAAACGGAAATTACATTTGGAAGTTCAAAAACAGACAAAGAGAATTCCATCCGCTTGATCATCCGGACCGAGTATTGGCCGGACTCCAAATCAGTTGATCCTTCACGGCGAAGGCGAACGATCATTTCTGCCATGTTATCGCATTTCTTCAAACCGACAAACATGGCAGCACCGTAAAACATCAGAAAAATCATGCAGAAGGGAAACCTGCCGGACTCATGCTCTGAATAGGATACCATACACGACGAAACAAACAGCACGGCGCCCACGGTCCCGAGATAAAACATTTCCAGTTTTGGAAAGCGCACAAATAACAGGTGCTCAATAACGATATACCCATCAAACGGCTTAAGCGGCAGCAGGTTTAATCCGGAAAACAGATAGAGGCTGCGGGATAACGAAATCAGAAAAGCCGAATCAACAGACAGTCCATAGATTCCCAGACATGAAGCGGCCAGAATCCCCGCAGCAATACCGCCAAGAGCGACCGCCGCTTTCCGACCTGCTGATGAATCTTCTTTCGCCCAGCTGACCGGTCCCGGCAGCGCAAACGATAACTTTACCCTGGACCAACCAACCAGCACCATGCTCAGCCAAAGCCCCGCTTCATGAACGGCATACGTAAATACCAACGACCAGAAACCGCCAAGGTTTGCTCCCAAAACGCTGAATGCGACAAATAGAATACCGAACAGCAACCGCGAAAGGTTCTGCTCTATGCGGTCCGGAGACGCCGTTTTAGAGGCCATGAGCTCAATCAGCTCCGGAATCGAGTAATAACTTCCGGACAAACGCAATGATCCTCCACCGGGACGACTCTCGTTCTCTGAAGTTAAATGACTCATTACTTAATCGAACGGACGGATAACCTGCAGGTTCGGGAATGCGGCGCAGACGTCCTGCTCGTTATCGGCAAGAAAGAGCAGCTTAATATTGGGGCCGGCATCAATGGTCAGATAAATCTCCAGCCCGTTGGAGCGAACCCGCTGAACCTTGTGAATCTGCTCAATGCTTTCCGGCATCAGATAGAGCAGCGGCGGCCAGGCAGACAGCATGGTGGCATGCATGGAGAGTGCGTTGCGTTCGGCGGTTTTACCCAGCAGCCGGAAGTCCCGGGAGGCGATCGAGTCGCGTATGGCAACAAGATCGGCGCCGGCCTGAGCCGGCCAGCTTTCATACAGCGCAGAGGTTTCCACCGTACGGTTCATGCCGTCACGTGATCCCACCGGCTTTGCCGAAGCGGTGAGTTCCAGAACCCCGATGCGGAATTCCGGCCATTCATAATCCAGACGGTGTGCATAAGAATCCGTTCCATCCGTCAGACAGCCGGCATGCCACAGAACAAATCCTTCAAAAACCGAGCGGGATGCGCTTCCACTTCCCATACGTGCCAGCATGGAAAGTTCGCGACGCCCGAGATTCCACCCGGCCAACTGATCAAGTGCCAACACGAGAGCAGCAAATCCAGAGGCCGACGAGGCCAGTCCGGCGGCGGTCGGAATATTGTTTTCGGTAATGACTTCAAAGCAGGGATCTCCCAGCGCCGGACGAAAGAGATTCAGAAAACCCTGAACCCGCAGCGCGAAGGATGATTCGGCATCCAGCTCTGCGCCGTTTAGCACCACGCGATCAACATCACTGACTCGGATGCTCGTTCGGGTTCCGAGCTTTCCCAGAGAAATTGACAGACTGGAATTGATCGGAAGATTGAGCGAGGCATCGCGTTTACCCCAGTATTTACAGAGTGCTATGTTCGATGGAGCAAACGCCTCTCCGGTCGTTTTCAGGGCGGCAGAAGTATTCGCGAGAATTTTTTCAACAAATTGGGATTGTATGTCGTCCATGAATTCCTTGTGATTCGGAGCTTTTAGAAATTGGTACATTGTCACATGAAGAAAATCAACGTCCTAGTCATCGCCGTCGTTCTCATCGCCATTCATTTATTGGTGCTTGCCGCACTCGTTGGCAGAAAAGATAAAACTGAAGTCCCGCCGAAAGAACACTCAACGGCCCGGCAGGAAAATCCGGCCAAAGAACCGGAACTTGCACCGGATTTTGAGGTTCCTGAACTCCGGATTCCGGCACCCTCCGTTGAGGAAACCACGGTCACGACAGCTTCCCCGCCCCCCTCGCCGGGCATCGCAACCCCTGGCAGTATTCCGGGAACCATTCGGTCCGACCGACCGGAAAGCCGCACCACAAAAACCTACCCCAAACTGGTGGGAAATCCGTATCAAAGCATGATCGTAGTGGATGCAAAAACCGGGCGCATTCTCGCCGAATCGCGTGCTACGGCATATGCCTATCCGGCCAGTGTTACTAAAATGATGACCATGTTGATTGTGCTCGAACAGATTGATGCCGGAAGAATCGCACTGACCGACACGGTCCGCATTACCGATGAAGTGGCGCAGATCGGCGGCTCCCAGATATGGCTGGACCCACGCGAAACCAACTTTACGGTAAATGACCTTTTGTATGCGCTGATGGTGCACTCCGCAAACGATGCCGCACGCGCTCTGGCACTTCATGTGGCCGGCAGCAAGGATGCCTTCGTGGAGATGATGAATCAAAAGGCCGGAGAACTTGGCATGAATTCGACGGTGTATCACTCGGATCATGGACTGCCGCCGCCGGATGGGGCACAGCCGGACATCAGCACAGCCTACGATATTGCGATCCTGAGCCTTGCTCTTTTGCGACACCCGGAAACCCTGCACTATACTGAAACCGAATTAAAGTATCTGCGGGATGGAAAAACCATGCTGGCCACGCGCAATGCGCTGATCAAGCGGGTTGACGGCTATCCGGGATGTGACGGACTGAAAACCGGTTACCACGGAATGGGTGGATGGTCACTGGCAGCGACGGCAGAACACAACGGAAACCGTGTGATTGCTATCGCTTTGGGATGTCCCGACAAGCAGACGCGAAACAGCACTGTTCGCAAACTGCTCGATCTGGGATTTTCGAAGCTTAATAACTAGGCTGTCTTATTCGTAAAGTCCCTTTTCACAGGAAGCAACAAAGCTCTCGGCGGATGACTTGAGCTTCTCCCATTCCGTGCGAATACTCTGAGCCTCTTTCAGATCAATCACTCCGTCGTTTTCGATGCTTTCGGTCAGCACATCGAGAAGCTCCGAAAATTCCCGCACAATCCGGCGCGTCATGTGCAGTAGCGGGATGGCATCGATATCTTCCCTGACGGCGTTGGCGACGTAATAGCCGTCCGCCTGGTTGCACAGCCAGCGGATCGGCCCCGTATCTCCGGTGAGTTCATAAAGACGGGCCAAGCGGTCCAGCGGATTGTCGGCTCCGCTGCAGTCGTCTGTTCCGGTAGGCTGACACCACTTATAAATGAGCGATGTCGACAAGCCGAGATCAGAGGCGACGGATTTAACGCCGAGATCACTGACCGATTTTTTAAGTACTTCATATGAATCCATGATAATTCCCCTTTCAGACACTCCTTTGTACAGGAAGATGCATGCTCTGCACATTGCAAATATCGCGGCGGATTATAGTAACGGGCAAAGGTGATTTCGAATTCATCCACACACCAAAACCACACGTCAGCGGACTTGACCTAAACGGGGTTCCATGCGTATTGTCCCGTTCTTTTATCCCGCGAGGGTCTAAATACAGGAGATAAACGATTTATGAATGTTTCAGTGAAGGATGCCGGCGCGTGCCGCAAGACCATGACCATTGAGATCCCGGCCGACAAAATTGCCGAAGAACGCAAGGAAACGCTTAAGGCATATGCCAAATACGCGAATATTCCCGGATTCCGCAAAGGCAAGGCCCCGGCCCACGTAGTAGCCAAGAAATATGCAAAGGACATCGATCAGGATATTCAGGAGCGCGTCCTGCCCAAGTACTATCAGGAAGCCCTGATGGAAACGGAACTTAAAGTCGTTAACGTGGTCGACGCCACAGAGGTTGAACTCAAAGATGGCGAACCTGTTTCTTTTGACGTCACAGTGGATGTCGAACCCGAATTCAAGCTTCCGGAATACACCGGCATTCCGGTAAAGGAAGAGAAGATCGAAGTAAGCGATGCCCAGATCCAGGAACAGGTGGATGCCATCCTGAACCAGCACGCGAACTATGAGGAAGTCGAAGGCAAAGCCGTTGCTGAAGGCGACATGGCCCAACTGACCTACGAAGCCACGGTTGACGGAACCCCGCTTAAGGAAGCCATTCCGGAAGCAAAGGGAATCGGCTCCGGCGCCGGATACTGGGTGTCGGCCGATGAGTATGCCTTCATTCCCGGCATGGGACAGGCCATCCTCGGACTGAATCAGGGCGACAAAAAAGAAGTTGAAGTTACCTTCCCAGAAGAGTTTATGGTCAAGGAACTGGCCGGCATCAAGGCACTCTACAGCATTGAAGTGACCGGTGTGCGCGAACGCCGCCTGCCGGAGCTGAACGAAGAGTTCTGCAAGAGCCTGCAGGTTGAATCCGAAGAAGACCTGCGCGAAAAGATCCGGGAACAGCTTCAGATTCAGGCCGACAACGCCACACTGGGTATGAAGCACGAACAGATCGTTGGATATCTGCTGAAAGAAACCACTCTCGAAGTTCCGGAAAGCATTGTTCAGCAGCAGACTCGCAATATGATGTATGATATTGCACAACGCCGCATGATGGCTGGTGCCACGCAGGAGCAGATTGCAGAACAGCAGCAGGAGATTCTTCAGGAAGCACAGGACCAGGCACTCGAAAACGTCAAGCTGCGTTACATTGGCCTGGGAATTGCTTCAGAACTGGAGCTGGATGCCTCGGCAAACGAGATTGACGAAGAAATCGCAACGATGGCCATTCGCCAGCGCAAAGATGCGCGCGAACTCCGCAAGGAGATGGAGAAAAATGGAACCATTGGCAGCGTGGGCGAACAGATCCGTTTCAACAAGGCGCTCGACTACATGGTTGAGAAGGCCAAGATCAAGTAGGCTTCCGGATACAGCCTGAATTGGCAGGATGAGTGGATTATTGAATTGATGGCGGACGCTATTGATTCAATAATCCCCTATCTTTAAATCCAAACAAAGGATCGAAATGAACGAACAGGCCCAAATGCTCGTACCGATGGTTGTTGAACAGACCGGGCGCGGAGAGCGCTCTTACGACATCTATTCCCGTCTTCTTAAAGAGCGTATCATTTTTCTGGGAACCCAGATCGATGATACCGTCGCAAATCTGGTTATCGCCCAGCTGCTTTTCCTGCAGAGTGAAGACCCTGAAAAGGATATCAGCCTGTATATTAACTCCCCGGGCGGCGTTGTAACCGCCGGATTGGCCATCTACGACACCATGCAGTTCCTCAAGTGCGACATCACGACGTATTGTGTGGGGCAGGCCGCCAGCATGGGAGCAGTTCTTCTGGCCGCCGGCGCCAAGGGAAAGCGCTATGCCCTCCCTAACGCCCGGATCATGATCCATCAGCCGCTCGGAGGCGCGCAAGGTCAGGCCACGGACATCAATATTCAGGCGCAGGAAATCATGCGTATCAAGCAGATTCTGAATGGCATTCTGTCCTCGCATTCCGGACGCGCTCTCGAAGATCTGGAACGGGACACAGATCGAGATAATTTTATGTCAGCCACACAGGCCGCTGCATATGGTCTGGTCGACGAAGTGATTTCCCACGCTAAATAAAGAGGTTTCTCATGGCGGATAAACACAGTACACCGGAATGCTCTTTCTGCGGAAAGAGTGAAAAGGAAGTGAAACGGCTCATAGCGGGACCGGGCGTGTTTATCTGCGATGAATGCGTCGGTTTATGCGATGCCCTGCTAGGGCATCAGCTGGCGAGTCATTCCGAGGAACCGCTGACATCCCAGGAAATCGGCGTGCTCAGTCCGCACGAAATCAAACAGAAACTCGACGATTATGTAGTCGGGCAGGACACCGCAAAGAAGGTACTGGCCGTTGCAGTGCATAACCACTACAAACGCATGTTTGCCAAGCTGGATGAAGACGGCGTCGAAATTGATAAGAGCAACGTGCTTCTGATCGGCCCCACCGGCAGCGGAAAAACCCTGCTGGCAAAGACTCTCGCACGCTCACTGAACGTGCCGTACGCCATTACGGATGCGACGACGGTCACGGAAGCCGGCTACGTAGGCGAAGACGTTGAAAACATTCTGCTTCAACTGATTCAGGCCGCGGACTTTGATATTGACCGTGCCCAGCGCGGCATCATCTATATTGATGAAATCGATAAAATCGGGCGCCGGACGGACAATGTTTCGCTGACGCGCGACGTGTCCGGAGAAGGTGTGCAGCAGGCACTGCTCAAGATTATCGAAGGCACCGTGGCCCGCGTACCGCCGAAGGGTGGTCGGAAGCATCCTCAGCAGGAATATCTTGAGCTCGACACCTCCAACATTCTCTTTGTCTGCGGAGGCGCATTTGTCGGTATTGAAGACATCATAAAAAAACGCGTGGACAAGAAGCAGATTGGTTTCAGCAATACATCCGAGAAGGAAGATTCGGCCGCATTTGTATCCATGAATGTCGAGTCCGAAGACCTGCTTAAGTTTGGTCTCATTCCAGAATTTATCGGTCGTCTCCCCGTGGTCACCCGTCTGGAAGAACTGACCGAAGACGAACTGATCCGCATCCTTACCGAACCCAAAAATGCGATCGTTAAACAGTACAAAAAACTGCTTTCCATGGATGGTGTGGAACTGGAATTCGAAGAGGACGCACTCCGGGCATTGGCATCGATGGCCATCAAGCGCAAAACCGGTGCTCGCGGTCTGCGCGCAATTATTGAACACCTGATGCTTGACATCATGTATGAGATTCCGATGCGCAGTGATGTCTCGCACTGCATCATCACCCGGGATATGGTCGAAAACGGGCTGCACCCATTGACAGGTCTCACTTCTGAGTCCCCCTCTGATGAGCAGAAAAAATCCGCATAGATCCGACTCCGAAGCGAGGATATCCTACAGCTTTCAGAATTATCCCTAAACGTTTGCTCGTGAAAGGCGTCTATAGGACGTAACAATCGCGGCACTGCGCAGACAGGAATAATGCATGAAACGAAGATCATTCATCGGAGCATTGATGACGATGCCGATCCTGAACAGACTGGCTCTCGGTGCAGATGAAGAAGAGAAGCCGCAACTGACGGCCATCAGGCCAGGAGAAAAGCTTCGCTATAGTCTTGGCTGGCAGTTTGTGGTGGCCGGGCACGCTATAACAGAGGTTCTTCCGGACACGATCGTTGATGGAAGAACGGTTCGAAACTTCCGGATGACCGCAAAAACAACCAAGGCGATTGATTTGGTTTACAAGGTTCGCGACACCCTCACTTCATCCGCAGAATATGATGTCCACCGCTCTCTCGGGTATAAAAAAAGACAGCGGGAAGGCGACACCCAGCGGGACGAAACCGTCGACTTTGACTGGCAGAAAAACGAGGCGTACTACCACGAAGCCATCAGCGACAAAAAACAGACCACACCGGTTCTGGAAAACACGCTGGATCCCCTGTCTGCCTTCTACTTTGTGCGAAACCAGAAGTTTGAGGTAGGCAGCGTCATTAAAGGGCCGTTGACAGACGGCAAGCGCTGCAAAATTGCGGAGATCCGCGTGGTTAGACGTGAAAAGATCAAGGTCAACGGAAAGCGTTACGACACCTATAAGCTGATTCCTGATATCAAGGATGTCGGCGGGGTATTCAAGAAGAGCGACGATGCAAAAATCGAGATCTGGGTTACGGCGGACTACACTCACACTCCGGTACTGATGAAGAGCAAAGTGGCCGTCGGCAGCTTCCGGGCAGAACTCGAACACTGATTCAGCGAATTAAAGATGCTCCAGCGCCTCTTCCAGCGTCTTACACGTCACCACGCTCACACCGCTGTCATAATGAAAACAGGACATAATCGTTAGCCCGAAATCATGAAGCGGATTGGCAACAATACGAATCACCTTACCAACCTTCCGGGCATTGCAAAAATCCATGATTTCCTGAACACCTCGCTTGGCGTCCTTATCGATATCGGTGAGCGTCGTCATATCGCATAAAACAGAAAAACCGTCCTGGACCTCGCCGATCCGATCCTTAATCTCGTTTAGAATTGCTCGCGATTGCGCCTCATCAAGCCGCTTCGTAAACGTAATGTGAATGCGATTCTTAGGGGAATCTACCTCCAGCAAATACACCGTAATTCCTCGGTTAGCGTCTTACTTAGCTGATTCTGAAGGATCTTCCTGCGGGGATAACACGATGAATGTCGGAAGACCCTGAACCTCGAAATAATCCATAACAGCTTTAGTAGAGGGGGACCCGGATAGCTCGTTGGCTATGTATTTGATGAAGATATAATCCTTCAGGCGGGTTTTAACCATCTCATCTTTGAACGTTGTCCGATCCATTTTTTTACAGTTTTTGCAGGAACTCGCCCAGAAATCGATGAAGACAGGGCGTCCCTCCTCTGCCGCCAGCCTCAGGGTATCGGCCAGTCCAGCATTGGTGCTTCCATCGACCACCACATGCCCCTCTTCATGCATTTCCTCAATATCAACGGCACTGAAGAACTGATAGCTTAAATGACCGTAATAGAGGGCGAAAAGTATAATTCCGATGCCAAACCCATACTTCACATAAACCATCCACTTTCCAGGTTTGGGAAGAAACGAGAGTCCGGCACCGGCAAACGGCCAGGGAAGCGCCATACCGAAACCCAGCACGAACGGAAGCAACAACCCCGCAGCATTACTGGCCTCATAGATATTAGCCGAAAGAAGCAGTACGGCAATCACCACCGGTGCCACACAGGCTCCTGCCAGCAAAGCAGCAACCGCTCCCATGGAGAGCGCCAGCAGAAAACTGCCGGACTGCTGTCCGCTCCCTGACCCGATACGGGACTGGAATCGGGAAAAGTCGATGTGAATCACATCGAACATCGCTAGGGCAAGTACCACGAAAACGAGAGCAATCGCCAGATTAAACCAAGGATTGGCCTGAATCGTCCCGAAGCGAGAACCCGTCAGAACAACAATCACTCCGAGAAGCCCGTACGCCAGCGCCATTCCCGCCCCATAGGTGGCACCAAGCGCAAATCCCCGCCCCTTTGAGCCGGCCTGGGCGCCGGCGCCGATCACCGCCAGATTAACCGGAATCATGGGAAGTACGCAGGGAGTCAGATTTAAAGCCAGTCCGCCGATCAGAATGAAAAGCAATGTGGCAATCAGTCCCCGCTCCCGCACAAAAGCCACAGGATCGTTCAGAAAAAGATGGAAGGCATTGGGTTTCTTCACCTCAAGCCCGGTCTCGGCCTGATCAAGAAACGAAATAAAATCGGATGCGCCAAGATACCCGACGGCATTCCCCGTGACATCAAACGATGCTACGTCTGCCTGCCAGTCAATCACGCCGGAAGACGGCGCAACCGCGACGGCCCCTCCCGTCACCGATTCTTCGGCAAGCTGCAGGACTTTGGATTGAGGAAGAAAACAGACCTCATCATTACACCCCTGATAGGCCACCATCACCTTACCGGCGCCACCGGGCTTCGGCACCCATTTAAACTCCGCCGAAAATGAGGCATCATACACGCCCTTCTCATGACCGCTGTTGGGATCCATGAACGGGGACGGTTCAGGAAGATGGATCGCCTGTTGCTGATTTCCCTTTCCATCAGTAACTTCAAAGCTTTCGGCATATAGGTAGTGACCGGGAGGAACCTCGACCTTGATTGTTACAACATCCTTGTCCATCGACAAATCCACATTGAATGGATCCATGAATTGACCGCGGGAAGAGAGGGAGAGAACAAAAAATACAAATGCGAAAATGGTTTTTCTCATGTCAGGATTCCTAGGTTAATGTTTCCTTCGACACAGCCGTGACTCTATAGTTCAACGAAGAGTGGGTAAATTAAATATGCACGGAATAGATCAGCAGAAAACAGCCGCCATCGAAATTATCACCGTCCTGCAGCGCGCCGGACACGAAGCATTTCTTGCCGGAGGCTGCGTCAGGGACGAGTTGTTGGACCGGCCTCCAAAGGATTATGACGTGGCCACGAGTGCTCCGCCCGATGCGGTCGAAGGCCTCTTTCCGAAGACACTTGCCATCGGCAAAGCTTTCGGTGTTATTGCGGTCATCTGCGGCGACACAACTATCGAGGTAGCAACGTTCCGTAAAGAGGTTGGAAGCAGAGATGGTCGCCACCCGGACGCAATTGAGTTCTGTGCAGCCAAAGAGGATGCCTTACGTCGAGACTTCACGATCAACGGCATGTTTCAGGACCCGCTCAACGACAAGCTCTACGACTATGTCGGCGGCCTCGAGGATTTGGAGCAAAAGCGCATCGCCGCGATTGGCAACCCGAGAGAACGTTTCAAAGAAGATCACCTGCGGATGCTTCGTGCCCTGCGATTTGCCCACACGCTGGAGTTTGCAATTGAGGGAAACACCGACGACGCTATCAAGGAACTGGCGCCGAGAATAAAGCGGGTCAGCGCCGAACGAATTGAGCAGGAACTGACGCGCACGCTGACGGAAAGCCGAAAGCCCGGCGATGCCCTTCGTCATCTCTACCAGTGCGGCCTGCTCGAACAGATCCTCCCGGAAATGATCCCAATGATCGGACAGGAACAACCGCCGCAATTCCACCCTGAAGGAGATGTGTTTGAACACACGGTGCTGATGCTGAATCTCATGAAAGAAGCTCCCGAGACGCCGGCATACACGCCGCGCGAACTGGCATTCACCGTCCTGCTTCACGATGTCGGGAAACCGCAGACAGCCCGCATCGGCAAAGGAACGGATGGGAAACCGCGCATCCGGTTCGACGGCCACGCCGATGTCAGCGCAAAAATGGCGGAACAGATTCTGGTCAGACTGAAATTCCCGACAAGGGAACGGAGGCACATTGTAGATGCGATACGCGGCCATATGCGTTTCATGGATATCCAGAACATGCGCAACGCCACATTGCGGCGTATGATCGGGGCAGAAACATTCGACCTCGAACTTGAACTTCACCGGCTTGACTGCCTGGGTTCACACGCAATGCTCGACAACTATGATTTTCTTCAGAGCTATCTGGAAGGGATGACCAATGAACCGATCATGCCGGAGCCGTGGATTAACGGGCACGATCTTATTGCCATGAATATTCGTGAAGGACAACTGATCGGACGTATTCTTCGCGAGGCATACGACGCACAGATGGAAAACCGTTTTCAGGATCGGGCCGAGTTGCTCGACTGGATCAGAGCAACTCATGGCGCCGGAGGATAACTGTCTCTTTTACCCCTCCCCGAACCTTTACATTTAGATAATTATCATATTTATTCTATTTAGTTTAAAATGAAGGCTCACACGTAGGAGGTAGCAAAATGGTGTATGATAAAATCGCAGTTCCGGACGGTGGAAAAATTACAATGCGGGAATACGGTCACCTGAATGTACCCGACAATCCGATCATTCCCTTCATTGAAGGTGACGGCGTTGGACCGGAAATTACAAAGGCCATGATCCGGATCATTGATGCCGCCGTTGAAAAAGCCTACGGCGGACAGCGTAAAATCCAGTGGATGGAAATTTTCGCAGGCGAAAAAGCGAATACGGTATACGGAGAAGACACCTGGCTGCCGGATGAAACCCTTGAAGCCATCAATGAATATCGCATCGCGATCAAGGGCCCGCTCACCACGCCCGTAGGAGGCGGACGGCGCAGCCTGAACGTGACGTTGCGCCAGGAGTTGGATCTCTATGTCTGCCAGCGACCGGTAAAATGGTTTCAGGGCGTCCCCTCCCCAGTTCACCATCCGGATCAGGTTGATATGGTGGTTTTCCGCGAAAATTCAGAAGACATTTATGCCGGCATCGAATGGGCCGAAGGCTCTGCCGAAGTACAGAAGGTGATCGCCTTTCTCCAGAGCGAAATGGGGGTCTCAAACATCCGTTTTCCAGAAGACTCCGGTATCGGCATCAAGCCGGTTTCAAAAAGCGGTTCCCAGCGGCTGATCCGCGCAGCAATTGAATATGCAATTCATAATAACCGCAAATCCGTAACAATCGTCCACAAGGGCAACATCATGAAGTTTACCGAAGGCGCCTTTCTCAAATGGGGCATTGCCCTTGCCGAGGAGGAATTCGGTGCGGTTTATCACGGATCCGAAAAGGTCTATAAGATCATCAATCCTCACACGGGTGAAGAGATTGTCGTAAAGGATTGCATATGTGATGCATTCCTGCAGAACATCCTGCTGAAACCGCAGGACTACGATGTCATCGCCACCCTCAACCTGAACGGTGATTATGCGTCAGACGCCCTCGCCGCCTGCGTTGGAGGGATCGGCATTTCTCCGGGAGCCAACATTAATTACAACGACGGAAAAGCGGTTTTTGAAGCAACTCACGGAACTGCGCCGGATATTGCAGGCATGGATAAGGTAAATCCCTGTTCGCTTATTCTTTCGGGGGAAATGCTCCTGCGCTATCTGCCGTGGACCGAGGCCGCGGATCTGGTCCTGAGCGCCGTCGATGGTGCCATCAGGAACAAGACAGTCACCGCCGACTTTGCCTACATGATGGAGGACGCCACGCTGCTTCCCTGCTCGGAATTTGCAGAAGCCATCGTTGCCAATATGTAGTCCGGCGCATTTTCGCTCCGCGGTAAATAAGGCTGAAAGAGCGGCCGGATTCGAATTCCGGTATGTGGGTGCATGATTACAATCGCCTTTAAGTTGACTCCCGAGCCCTAATATACCAATACTCCGATCACATTTTAAGGAGAGAAGAGAATGGATTATGATGTCATCGTTATCGGGGCCGGCCCCGGAGGTTATCCAGCGGCTATTAAAGCAGCAAAACTCGGAGCAAAAACTGCAATTATTGAGCGAGAATGGCTCGGAGGAACCTGCCTGAACTGCGGTTGCATCCCGACCAAAACGCTGATCGCCGGTGCAGAAGTCTACCAGAAGATATTGCATGCGCAAAGCTTCGGCATCAATGTCGGCACGCCTGAAATTGATTATCCGGCCATGAAAAAGCGAAAGGATGAGGTGGTTCAGAACCTGCAAAGCGGCATTGGCTCCCTCCTGAAAGCCCACGATGTTGCGGTGTACCAAGGAACCGGTTCCTTTCGCGATGCCAATACGGTGGCGGTCAATCAGGCCGACGGATCGGTAAAGGAAATCACCGGAAAAAACATCATTATTGCCACGGGTTCTACATCGACGGTTCCCGGATTTATTCCAAAGCATGAGCGGATTGTTGAAAGCCGCGCCTTTCTCGAACTCGAAAAACTGCCGGAAACCCTGCTCGTTCTCGGCGGCGGATATATCGGGTGCGAACTGGCCTGCATGGCCGCCGGACTGGGCGTGAAGGTAACCATTGTGGAACTGCTGGCCGATGTGCTCATGCTGCTCGACAAGGATGTCCGGCAGGTCGTTAAGAAACACATGAAGGATGAGCTTGGAATGACCCTGCTGACCGGTGATGCCATGGTCGACATTGCGGCCGATGAAAACGGCGTGACGGCAAAGGCTGGCGAAACCAAACTCGAAGCCGACATGCTGCTCGTAGCCATTGGACGCAGTCCGGTCACTGATGGGTTGAATGTTGAAGCCGCAGGAATCGTTCCAAATGAGCGCGGCTATATTGAGGTGGATGAACTCAGCCGGACCAATGTCCCCCACATTTACTGCATCGGTGATGTTTCCGGCAGGATGCAGCTGGCGCACGCGGCGACTTCGCAGGCCGTTTATGCCGTTGAGCATGCGTTGAAGGATGAGGAAAAAATCGAAGAGGTCGTGATTCCCGGCGTGATTTTTACCTCTCCGGAAGTGGCTCTCGTCGGCCACACAGAACTGGACGCTAAGAAACTGGGTATCGAAACCAACGTCGGAAAATTCTATTTCCGCGGGCTTGGAAAGGCGATGGCTTCCAAAGAAACCGAGGGCTTCGTTAAAATCATTGCCGAAAAAGAGACGGATCGCATCATCGGGGCGCAATGCGCCGGACCGCATGCAACGGATCTGATCAGCGAAATGGTTATTGCGGTTCGCGAGGAACTGACTGCAGAAGAACTCGGAAACACAGTACATGCGCATCCGACTTTTGCAGAGGTCTGGATGGAGGCTGCACATGCGGTACATAAGGCATGCATCCATGCGCCGCCGGCGCGGTAGGACCGAACCAAACAGAGAAGCATTAGCGCCCGGAGTCAGTTCCGGGCGTTTTTCTTTTGCAACGTTGACGCGCCCGATCCAAACCGATAGCTTCCCCGCCAATATTTATCACGTAGCGAGAATCATGATACCAATTAGAAAATTTTTTACTTTGCTTTTGCTCTCAACCCTTACAGGAACCTATGCAGATGACACGATCCTGTTAAAGAACGGCGACCGACTGACCGGCGATATTCTTAAGGAAACTGAAGAGAACGTCTACTTCCGCTCCAGAGCATTCGGCGCGGTCAGCCTTCGTCAGGCGGACATCAGGGAAGTGCACCGCGGATCGGAACCGGATCTTGCCGCACAGGGAAAGCAAGCACCCCAAACAGGCGATCCGGCTCTGGCATCAGCCCCTGAAAAAAAAGCCCAAAGCGATTCCCTGAAGCCGGAGGAAAAGAAAAAATCCAAATGGTCCGGACAGGCCGGGCTGGCGCTCGCCATGCGGGAGTCGACCAAGTTTAATTCCACAGGAGTAACCGGCAAGGATCAGAACGAGACCTATCGTTTTCACGGCAAGCTGGGATGGAAGGAACAGAAGGACCAACTCAGCTGGGACTGGACCTACCGCTACAGCCGCGATGAATATGAGAAGCAGGATGATTATCTGAACATCACCCAGAACTACACCCACGATTTCTGGGAAAATTATTACGCAACTGCGAAAACGATGTACCAGCAGGATTACCGCCGAACCATAGAGCACGAATATCTCCAGACAGCGGAAATGGGCATTAAATGGGTTTCAAAGCCGAACTTTGAGTTGAGCACTTCGGCGGGGGGCGGATACCACAAGTATGACCGGACCAACCAGAGCAGCTCATCGGAACCGGAAGAGGAAGTCAGCGTGTTCTTTGATCAATCAATGCGCTGGACCGTGGTAAACTCGCTCACCCTGATCCAGAAATACACACACCTCGGCGACCTGACCAACTATCACTTTGTGTTCAGCGCCGGACTCGAAAACAAACTGATTCAGGACTTGTTTGTCCGCATGGAGTACCGGCTGGATCAGGACACAGGGGTATCCACGGATGACAGCGGCTACCGGGACCGAGCCCTTCTCACCAGCCTGCTCTACAAGTTCTAAACGAGCTCAGAACCCAAGCGGTTTCCCGAATTACTACGAGTCAGCCTCTTCGAGCAGAAGATACCGTGCACTGATACAGGGCCCCGGAAACATTTCAACAAATTCGTCGGGGCTCTCGTCATAGAGCTCGCACATGGACTGATAAGCCGGCCGGCCATAGCGAAGAATTCCGCCCAGCTCATGATTTATCGTATCCTGCGTAACAAAGCAGAGCTCCTCATCTGTCGAATCTTCGACATTCAGCAGCAGACGATGCCGTGCGGGATCGACTTTCTCCATATTGCGGGTGTAAATACTGTATTTCACATACTCGACAACCCGCTGGTTATAGCCGGCCTCAAGCATGTAGATGAGCTCCACAAGCTCCACACGGGACAACACCAGCCGAACATTCGGCACGGATACATCATCCGGAACAATCTCATTAATCTGCTCCAGCGTTCGATCAAACTCCTCCTGAATTTGATCCCTCGGCATTTCGACGGATTCCGGCATCCAGTGAATCATCATGTTGTATTTCGGATCGGTGTAGAGCAACGGCATGTCCACCCGGAAAGAGGCACCGCAGTCAGCACACTCCACCCGGTTTAAGCAGTTCTGCATCAGGGCATTCTTCAGCTGCGGATCATCCGCAACATTTACCGCTTCATAAAGATCGACAAACTGTCCCGCTCCGCAGGCCGGACAGCTGATGTTATATTCTCTGCTTCTACTCATAATCCATTCACCATTCTTGCTGACCGCTCCGGCGCCAGCTTTAATACATGCCCGATTTCAGATGCTCATCATTGATGATTGCATGATACTGATGCTCCAGATCGGACACCTCCCGCTGCCAGAACATATCGCTACCCCAATCCGGGAAGTTGCTCTGAAACCGGAAATCATCAATTTGGGTACTGCACCAAGCCTGAAAGTATATGATCCGCATGGCCCGCAGAATCTCGATGATGCGTAATTGTCGGTCATCAAACTCAAAAAACTGCTCATATCCATCGAGAATCAGGTTGATCTCATGCCGACAGCTGTTTGCATTGCCCGGCAGCAACAGCCACAAATCCTGTACAGCCGGTCCCATGACCATGTCGTCAAAATCAATTACCATAAGGCCCTCATCCGGACGTTCCAGAATATTAGCCCGATGACAATCCCCATGAATCCGCTGCAAAACGACCTCATCAAAAGCCCGGATCGCGATTTCGACAATGCGTCCGGCAACATCCCGAAAACGATCCGCCATGTGGCGCGACATAAAGCCACAGGAAAGAAGCAGATCTATTTCCGGCAGGGTTGTATGTTCCGGATGCATCATCAGCCGACTGTCGGCATGCCTGCGAGAGCCCGCCAGATGAATCCGTCCCAGCAGACTTCCCAGCCGGCGCCATCCCTCATCACCGACCAGATCCATTTCACGTCCGGACTTTTTCGGAAAGACAGCATAAAGAATCCCGTCAGCGTTCCCGATCGTTCCGCCTCCGGCGAGCTGCAAGGGGGGAATAACCGGAATTTCATCAAGAGAACAATCGAGCACAAAGTCGTGTTCATCCTGAAGAGCCGCCCGGTTCCATCGCCCGGGGCGATAAAACTTGGCGATCAGCCGCTCTCCGCCCACGGACTCCAGCTCATAAACCCGATTGATGTAGCTCGGAAGCGGAGCGGTCAGTCCGGTCAAACGGATTTCCATTCCCTCCTCAACGGCATCAAGGATCCGGTCCGGTGTCAGGTTGTCGAATGATGCGGTCATACTTCGAGCGCCTCAAAAAGATGCTCTGCATCATCAAATGAATCCACAATGAGATCCGGCATCTCTGCTTCCAGCTGAGCCCGGTCGAACTGCCCATTGCACACGGCAACTGAAATCAATCCGTTCGACCTTGCCGCTTCTATATCCGCCGGCGTATCGCCCAGCAGAAATGCGCCGGAAGGATTCCCCGCCCGCTCAAGTGCCAGAGCCGCCATACGGTTGCGATCGCCGTCATCATCACCAAATCCGCCCACATCACAGAAATACCGATCGATACCTCCATGCCGAAGCTTCAGGAAAGCACATGCGCGAATATTGCCGGTTACCAGCCCCAGTTTCCAATGCTTGGAAACCCGCTCAAGGAAAGAGATGACCCCCGAATAAACCTCCGGAGGGTCACGTTGCATATTGCGATCAAGGTATTCAGGAAGCATCTGAAAAAAACGCCGGACACATTCTGGATCTGGCCTCAGACCTTCCTGACGAACCAACTGCTCGACCACGCGAATATCCGTTGCTCCGGCAAAGTTGATTTGCGACATATCAACAGGAACACCATAGGCTTCCTGGAACGCGTCTCCGAACGCAATACGTCCGGCGCCTTTGGCCTGAAGCAGGGTCCCGTCGATATCACAAAAGATATAGCGCTCAGAAGACGCCATAGCGTAACCTAGTCAACCAGATCAATCAGCTCATTGATCGCATCGGCCTGCGACATTTCCTTCTGCGGGCGCGGGGGTTTGTTTTCGGTCTGAGCAACAGCCGGCTTCTGGCGGCTTCGGTTGCGGGGATTACGATTTCCGCGGTTTCCATTGCCGGATGAGCGTTCTGTCGGCTCAGGATCACCGCCGGATTCAAATGCTTTGCGGAAGGTGCTGATACGCATCTTCAACGCACCGGAGCCAAGCTGCTTTTCAGCCTCGGCAGTGCCGGAGACAAGAATCGCGCCGGAACCCTTGGACCGCACTGTTTTAGCAAGAAAACGACCGTGTTCCTCGGCGTTCTGACTGTACAAGACTACGATTCCCTCAAACTTTTTACCGGCCGGCGCCTTGTTCAGCGGCGAACCGGAGGCGACAGCAATGACTTCCAGCTTTTCACGCTGGGCAAAGCGGGCCAGACGACGGAGTGACTGCAGTTGATTGCGGGGAGCGACGTTTCCTTTAAGCCCCACTGAATCGTTGAGGGCCACGACATCTACAACCAGCACCGTTTGGGCCGGCTTGAACAGGTTGAATAAACCCATGATGATTTCCTTTATGTTGCATTTTCATTTATCCACGCACATACACCGTCGTTCCTGCCCTGCGCTCTTCAAAGGGTTGGCGCCGGCTGGCGGTGTGTTGCCGTGCGAATTAAGCTGAAGAACCTACCCCAACGTTGTACGTGGCGCAAGTCCTGAATTGAGGCGCGGAATTTGGAAGAAATTTAAAGAATGGTACCGTCCGGGATCACCGTATTTTTGGGAATGACAATGATTCCGTCGCGAACCCAGTACAACTGATGCTGTTCATCGGCCGCTTTTCCCTCTGGAGAGATGACCACACCGTTTCCGATACGGACATTCTTATCGACGATAGCCTGCCTGATAACACAGTCCTTGCCGATTCCCATGGGAATTCCCGATGAATGCAGCACAGGACCGTGTTCATAATAATCGGCGCCCATTATGATCGAATCTTCGATCTCAGTCCCCTCGCCCACCTTGGCCCGCAGACCGACAACGGAGTGAACGATACTCTTGCCCGAGATGATACAGCCGTCGGAAAGCAATGAATGGCGCACATCGCACTGATTAATCTTTGAGGGCGGCAGATAACGCATATTGGTGTAAACCGGCGCCTGCATCTCATAGAATGAGAAACTCGGCAGCGCATCCGCCAACGCAAGGTTTGCCGACCAGAAAGAGCGGATCGTTCCGATATCCTCCCAGTATCCATCAAAAATATAACTGAACACCCGGTGCGATTCGATCGCCCCCGGGATAATGTGTTTACCGAAGTCGGAATCGCAGCTCTTGCAGAGCAGTTCTCCGAGCACCTCCATATTGAAAACATAGATGCCCATACTGGCCAGATAGCGCTCCTCCTCATACATCGGAGCACGCAGCTCATCCAGAAGAGGTGTATCCCCCGGCTTCTCAGAAAACCGGATGATCCGACCCGACTGATCCGTCTGCATAATCCCCAGAGCCCCGGCCTCGTCACGCATAACCGGTTTGGTGCTGATCGTTAGGTCCGCACCGTTTTCAATATGCGCATCGATAACCTTGCGAATATCCATTCGGTAGAGCTGATCACCCGAGAGAATAACGACGAGATCAGGTTGATCCGACATGAAATAACGGATCGAGCGACGTACGGCGTCCGCCGTTCCCTGAAACCAGCCATCGGAATCGGGTGTCTGTTCCGCAGCCAGAATCCGGACATGCCCGCCACTGAACTGATCAAAGCGAAACGTGGCGGCAATATGCTGATGCAGCGACACACTGTTGTATTGCGTCAGCAGAAAAATCTTCCGGATCCCGCTGTTTATACAGTTGCTGATCGGAATATCAACAAGGCGGTATTTGCCGGCAATAGGAACCGCCGGCTTGGAGCGCTCCTTGGTCAGTGGCTGCAATCGAGTACCGGCCCCGCCCCCCAAAATCAAACCCACAACATTCATATTGGACCCCCCCAAGTAATCGTCCACAGTATGTACAGATGCTAAGCAAATACGCCGGACATGGGAATCAAAAGAAAAGAAATATTTAACACTTGCCCTACACAGATCCTTTCTGTAGAACAACTCCTCCTTTGTGGAAAACGGCGTGCCGATCATCCACGAGGAGCCCATTTTTTGGGCCGGTAGCTCAGTCGGTAGAGCATTTGACTTTTAATCAAAGGGTCCCGGGTTCGAGTCCCGGCCGGCTCACCAAAACTAAAGGGTCTGCAGCAATGCAGACCCTTCTTTTTTCAGTAATCCTCTCTCATACCCGCCGACGTCGAACAAAAAAAACTCCGGTGCAAAACGCCCCGGAGCCTTTTTCTGTCTCAGGGAATATTCCCCGGCACCTAGGTAGGTGACTACCAGAAGATCACATAGAGAGCGACCGTAGCAGCACAAACAACCAGCCCCCAGATCAATGCAGGCTTGGAGGTGGTCATATCGAGTCGGGTATTGCTCTCAAATACAACCTTCTTCTCGGCCTTATGAACCAGACCATAGACGCAGAGAATTGCCAGAACAATCAACAGCGAGTAGGACATGCTATAGAGAAAATGTCCCTGATGCGGGGGGCGGCGCCATTCCAGAATGCCATAAACAATCGGATTGGCAATCAAGCCAATCACACCAGCCCATGGACCAGAGCGCCGATTGATAAGTCCATAGATAAAGACAGCAAGAATACCTGTAGAAACATATCCCTGGAATGACTGAATAAATTCAAAAATACTATCGAATTTATTGAGAGCCGGCGCCAGCGCACAACCAAGAAGCACGAAAACACCGATAAAGATTCGACCCATCGTGACATACTGGAACTGCTTCGCATCGGGATTGATATAGCGCTGATAGACATCCATTGTCAGCAGGGTTGAGGCAGCATTCAGCACAGCTGCCAGAGATGAGATAATGGCTCCCATCAGAGCAGCAATTACAAAACCAAGAATACCTTTATTTTTCGGAATCAGCTTGGTGATCAACATTGCCAATGCCTTGTCGTACTTGTACGGAGAAATGGTAACAACATCGATTTGTTTTCCAAGTTCAGCAAGGGCCTCGTTCTCTGCCACGATCAGAGCGGCGACAGTCGTCGCTTCAGGCACCTTCGGAGTGGTCAGCAACTTGTTGTAAACCGTCGCATTGTATTCCTTCACCTCAAGAGCCTTTTCTGGATGCGCAGTTGTGTATTTCGGATCCAGAATAAAGATTGTCTTTCCAAGGCTTTCGATTTCTCCTTCCAGTGACTGAATCACTGCCACTTTGGTCTCGGCATCCAGACCGGCATTTTCAATCAGAGCCAGCTGAGCCTCTTTACTTGAGGCCGAGAGCTCAACCGCACGACTATACTTGTAGAACGGGTTTTTAGCAGGATTCAGCTCAAGGGTTTCAAGCTCCACATTCTGAGACGCAGCTTTTACAGCTTTGTTGTAAGCATCAACCTTAGCCTTCACATCCGGATTAAATACGCCCCACTCCGCATTCAGATCAAATACCTGACCAGGAACCTGACCCTGCGCAAGCTCAGTTGCGCAAGCTTCAAACTGCTCCAAGGTCGTCCCTTTATTGGCAGCCTGCCTCATTTCACCAGAGAACAGATTAAACGCAATGATTCCGGGAATAACAATAACGAAAGGTACAACCAACTTCAGACCTGCGGCCAATACCAATCCTTTCTGACCTTCAGCCAGCGAGCCGGAACCAAGAATGCGCTGGGTAATGTACTGATTAAGTCCCCAGTAATAAAAGTTCGGAATCCAGATTCCAAGCAACAGAATACCCCACGGCATCGCCGGATTATTCATGTGCATGGCGCTTTCATTGACCGCTGAAAAACTTGCACTTCCTCCCTGAGCAAGTCCGGCACTGGCACCTGTTGCAGTAACAATAGTATCTGCAGCAATATCAGCCCCTGTCGGATTACCAAGCGCGCTGAAAGCAAAATAAGTAATCACACCGCCGCCGACAATCAGTGCCGACCCCTGCAACAAGTCAGCCCACGCACAGGCTTTCAACCCGCCTACCGCAACGTAGATTGCGGCCATTACGCCAAGTGCCCAGCAACAGCCTGTAAGGGAAAGAGGATAACCGAAATCCTCCATTAATTCCGTCAGCGTGGTAGCTCCCGCATAAATCACCCCGATCAGAGATACACCAATCAGAATCAAAATCATGGAAAGGGTCATAAGCAGACGAGCCCAGTGATTGTAACGGACTTCAAGAAACTCAGGTATCGTGGTGATCCCCGATCTGAGAAAATATGGAAGAAGCGCAAATGCAACGACAAACAGAGTGATAGCGGCAATCCACTCCCAGCTGGCAACCGATAGCATTTCATTACCAGCCCCCTGACCGGACATCCCGACAAACTGTTCAGCAGAAATATTTGCCGCAATAAGCGAAAACCCGATCAACCACCAAGTCAGTCCACGCCCGGCAAGAAAGTAATCTTCTGCGCCATTTTCACCATGCGTCTCTTCCCCTTTGGATTTATAGAGACCGACAAAAAGTACGGCCGCCACAAATGCCACAAATACAATAATATCAACTATACCCATTCTCGTTCTCCTTAGCTATTTCACCCCTCCATAAGCAGAGGAATCAGTGTATGTACACGTTCTGACCACCCGATAAAAGAATTTTCACCAATGGGTTAACATCACTTTGCTCCCGCTCAATCA
Source organism: Pontiellaceae bacterium (assembly GCA_016937945.1). Lineage (GTDB taxonomy): Bacteria > Verrucomicrobiota > Kiritimatiellia > Kiritimatiellales > Pontiellaceae > Pontiella. The sequence continues at coordinate 75,243 of JAFGVP010000088.1, forward strand.
GCAATATTTATCACAAATGATTGAGCTCCCTGACTCTTCTGTTGCAACTAGTACCACTTTGGTGTTTATTACGACATATGAGTTAAACCATAGGTTGACCTGTTAATAGAAAGGACATTATGAAAGCGCTGTTAATTGTTGCACACGGAAGCCGCCGCAAGGAATCCAACGAGGAAGTCAGACGACTCGCCAAACGCATCAAGGAAAATGCCGGCCCGGCGTTTGACATGGTACAAAGTGCCTTTCTTGAAATATCCAGTCCCCAGATCGACTCCGCCATTGCCGACCTGGTTGACGCCGGCGCCGATGAAATCAAGGTATTTCCATACTTCCTCTCTGCTGGCACGCATGTTGTGAATGATATTCCGAGGATCATTAACGAAGAGCAACTTGCCCGCCCGAATCTCCACATCGAAATACTGCCCCACATGGGTGCCCTGCAGGGAATCAGCACACTTATCCTGAGTCAGATTTATCATGGAGCGCCGATCGCCCCCCAGCTGCAGGCGCTCGAACTGGAAACGGATTGATGAACACTGACAGAACTCCATTTTCATAAATCCATTATTCTGTTTGACTTCACCTGACCATTCCCATAGGTTCCGCCCCTTGTTTTTGACCCCGAGCGTATGGGGGAGGTGAATTTAAAAATGGCACAAGAAACCTGCGAAGTTAAAGTCCGTCGTGGCGAAAGCGTTGATCGCGCCCTGCGTCGCCTGAAAAAGGCACTGGACAAAGAAGGCATCCTGAAAACGATGCGTGCGAAGCGTCACTACGAAAAGCCGAGCGAAAAAAAGAAACGTTTGGCAAACAGCCGTCGTGGCCGTCGCTAATGGTTCCAACTGTTTTGGAATTTTAAAAGCTCCCTGTTTCGGGGAGCTTTTTTCGTATTATCCCGACATCATCAGGAACGCAAATGCTGGTGCTTAATCAGAATTCCGGCACCAAAAAGAACAAACAGATGAAGAACCGACGGCTCGGGAATCACACTGACCTGCCCGGTGGTGTACAGCCCAGAACAATCCCACTCCAAACCATCGGCGAGAGCCGGAAAAGCCGTGGCCGAAAACTGCCCGTTCACAGCCCCTCCCCAATCGAACAGATCAAAACAGGCTCCATTCGTTGGTGAAAAGCCATATTCCAAAGTCAGTCTAAGCACACCATCAAGATCAGCATCCCCCATGACACTCAATCGATCAGGCCATCCGGTGGTATCGTGTTCATATCCTCCGAGCCTGATATCAAGCGTTCCATCAGGAGCAATTTCAAGAGCATTGGCAGAGGAGCATCCGGTCCCGATCGAGAGCCGCCCCCCCGCACCCACACTCGCCCAACTGGAGTTCGCAACCGTCAAGGTATCGCCAATCCAAACCTCCCCCCCGGACGAAACCTGCAGAAAAGTCGGTATTTCTCGAGCAAGATCCAAGCTCAAACCAGGCGCCCCCGGGCAATAGTAAGAAGAGAGAGAAATTTCATTGGTGGCACATAGCATCGACCCTGCGCCGTAAACGTTTACCCCGTTCAGCAACTCAGAATAAACGACTCCCTGCGTGGCATTTCCATACGACTTCATTTTATCGCAAAGAAGCCGCCCTCCATTGACGACATCCAAGTGCCTCCCCCGGCCGCTCAAATAAACGCCCTTTGCTACGAGCTCAGAGTCAGCACCTTCAATCGAGAGTTCAGAAAAGTCGTCTGAAAAATAATAATCCTGAAGCGCAAACGTACTTGCACAAAACAGCAAATAAAACCCAGCCAGAACAACGTTCGACATGGCCCGATTTCTCATCAACCCCCTCCTCCCACACATTATCCAGGACGCGGTCCGGCGACTACTAACACGGACTGGCCCGAAACATCTGCATGCACAGAATCCATATGCGCATTCTTGTTCTTATTTGCACACAAAACAAGCACAACAATGTTCTAGAATCTGCACCGATAAAACCGAAAGACTGTGCGCCTGCTTTACCCTTGCCATCGGAACAAGGATTAGAGAGTGGTGCCCAGGGCGGGACTCGAACCCGCATGGCCGAAGCCGAGGGATTTTAAGTCCCTTGTGTCTACCGATTTCACCACCTGGGCGTGAAAAGTCAAACGGAGCGGCATAAATAATCACCTCAACTGATCAAACACAATAAAAAAGGCGGTCGAACCGTTGATTGCGCCATCAGAGTCCACCAATAATCTATTGATTTTATAAGAACCCAGATGGCACATTCATATTATGTCGATGCAAACAACCAGAATACGAACCCTGCTTAATCAAACCGACCTTTTCTCGGCGGACCAGATTGAATCCCTTCTGGCAAATGCCAGAGAAAACCGTCAATCCATCAGCGAATCCGCTCTGGCCATTGTTCACGAACTGAAAGAGGATGAGTTCCTCTCCCGTCTCGCAGAGGCCATGAAACTGCCATTCCGCAGGCTAAAGGACGCAGAAATCAACGAAACGATTCTTGAGAGAATTCCGACCAAGGCGGTTTTTCAGTACAATGTTGTACCCCTTGAAGAGCAGGACGATATTCTGCAGGTCGCGACCTGCAACCCATTTGTACCGGGACTGGTCGATGCGTTGCGTCTGGCTACCGAAAGTCGAATCCGGCTCGTATTAAGCCCTTCGGATGACATTTCAACGGCCGCCAAGAAATTCTACGGTGTCGGCGCGGAAACGCTTGATCGCATGATGCAGGACAGCGCAATTGATCTGGAAGACGAAGACAACCTGCTCAAACAGGATCTCAGCGAACTGGACCAAGAGGCCTCGGTCGTAAAATTTGTAAACCAGATTATCTGGGAAGCCTACAAAGACCGGGCGACCGACATTCATATCGAGCCAATGGAGCTGGATCTTCGCATCCGTTATCGTGTGGACGGCGTTTTGCACGAAACCCCGATGCCACCGAAACTGAAACGCTTCCAGTCGTCAGTCATTTCCCGTATCAAGGTCATGGCCAATATGGACATTGCCGAAAAACGCCTTCCGCAGGACGGACGTATCGGCGTGCGCATCCGCGGCGAAGAGATCGATGTTCGTGTATCCACGATGCCGACGGTCTATGGCGAAAGCGTGAGCCTTCGCCTTCTGATGCGCGGCGGAGGACTGATCACCATGCAGGACCTGGGCCTGAATGATGAGGACAGCGCCCAGCTAAAAAAAATGATCACCCGCCCCCATGGAATCCTTTTGGTAACGGGACCGACAGGATCCGGAAAATCAACATCGCTTTACGCCTGGCTGCACACTATCAACTCCGTAGACAAGCGGATCATGTCTGCCGAAGACCCGATCGAATACGAAATGGCCGGCGTCAATCAGGTTCAAATGCGACCGGAAATCGGCCTCACATTTGCAAACACCCTAAGAACCTTCCTGCGTCAGGATCCGGATGTAATCATGGTCGGGGAAATCCGCGACCGAGAAACCGCGGAAATCGCCATTCGCGCGGCTCTCACCGGCCATCTGGTATTCAGCACCATTCACACGAACGACTCGGCCAGTACGGTCACCCGTCTGCTCGACATGGGAATCGAACCGTTTCTTGTGGCATCCTCAGTTGAAGGTATCGTGGCCCAGCGACTTGTTCGCGGTCTCTGCAAAAACTGCCGGCGCCCAATGAAAGTGGATGAAGACTTTCTGCGGGAACATAATTTTCCGGTTGAGCGACTGAAAACAGAAGGCCCGATCTATGAGGCGGTCGGCTGTGACGAATGCCGGGGCAACGGATACAAAGGCCGGACCGGAATTTTTGAAATCCTACCCCTGACTGACGACATTCGACCGCTGGTTATCGCACACTCATCGGCCAGCGAGATCAAGGCCTGCGCCCTGAAACATGGAATGCGAACCCTGCGCGAAGATGGCTGGGACAAGGTGATTGCCGGCGTCACGACGATCGACGAAATCCTGCGCGTAACGGAAGATGACGAACTGGAAGGATAAAATCTTCCGGAGGGATTATTCCATCGGAGGAAGAACACCTTCAGAAACAAGCTGATCATCCTGCTCGGGCGTCAGCTGAATCGGAAGCGGGGGCATACCGGAACGAAGCACTTCCATCTGGTATTCGCGCAGATTTTCCCGAACCGCTTCCCTCTGCTCTTCCAACTCCTCCTGAGATAGCTGAGGTTCTTCCGGCTTTTGCTCTTCAGGCTCCGCATTACGGCGAAAGCCGCTGCCAAAGCGCCGCTGCGGAGTCGCCGGCTCGGTCGGCTGTTTGGCCGTAGCAACAGCCGCTTTTGCTTTTGTAAGCTCAAACGGCACTTCCTTGCCTTCGTATTCCATGATGGCCGTGGAGTTTTCCAAATCGATCTTAACCAGCTTCATGGAACGGTAACTTTCGCCTTCCATGAGGATGATGCTTTTGGGATCGCCCTTCTTGGCCTTTTGATTCTGAAATCCGGCTCGGACCTCGCCAGACTGACTTTGAAGCAAAAAACAGAGTCGGAGCTCCTTCTCGAGCACCTTAAACCCCACAGGAGCCGCGTCCTTGGTATCCACAAGCGGCTCATTCCCAAAGGGGGCTCGCTCAACAATGACTTCGTACCGGGAACGATCATACGCCTCCTCATCCTGACCGAAGCATGCCCGACAGGCCAGCATAACCAGCAGCAATCCCGCCTTTTCCAAATTGACCCGTGTGCCCATAGTACTCTTTCCTGAAAGTTCGTATATTGTTTCGGAGCCAGTCTGCCGTCAAGCCCAACAGCTCGTCTGACTTGAGAAGCAGACAACGGATATATGCGGGATGCTATTGCAATCAAATGAGCGGAAACATCAATACGACAAATGCGCCTGAACTATTTTCCATGATTACGGCGACGGCCTATTGGAATCGCCAGCGTCCCATTGAAGAACTCGATGATATGTCCGCGCTCGATCAGCCAACTGAGTGGTTTCAGGGCCTCTTTGGCTTCCAGCGATTTGGGATCCAGCGACGGATGCAGCACCTCAAGCACATGCATGCGCGTGGATCCGGGATTCTCCTTCAGAAACATCAGCACCTCGGCAATATTCGGCACCGTATCTTCCGGAGCAACCGGATGTGGTTTAATGTGCGTCACAAAATTAACCTTGCCCGCTTTGAACAGATGCAGGTGCATATGCCGAAATGCGGCTCGCATGGAAAAAGACATCGACAATGGGAAACGGCTCTCCTTGATCCACACCTGATGGATTGTATGAACCAGATCACGATCTTCCAGTTGCTGGGCCACCTTTGAAGGAACAATGGCACGGTGTACCGGTTCATAATGCTTTTCAATATCTCTGGCGAAAGCCAGCTCCACCTGCCGACGATTGAGTGGTTCTGCTTCGGTATCCCGCCTCGATCGATACATCGTCTGGCGTCGGCTCTCTTCGCGCCACTGCTCAATCAACTCTTCGTCACGAACGACTTCCACCTGTTGCTTGACCTCGTCCAGTGAAAGATGAGGGAAGCGGGACTGATGGAGCTCCGTAAGTTTTTCAATATAGCTGTGATGATTCGGCGGCCCCAGCAAGATACCGGTCTTCCGGCAACGTGCCACACCCGGAAAACTGCCGCTGGGAGCCTCCCCCTCAATAACGTCCTCACTGTAGAAATCCGCCAAATGGCGGCCCATTATGTGCTGGCGCACCGCTTCTTCCGACATACAAACCGCTTTACAGCAACGACACTGAAACAGCTGAAGATCACTGGTTTTGTCCACCTCAAGCTTAACCAGATATCCTTCGGCATCCTGAATCAGAAGATTGGCGAGATCCATCAAAGGATACGCCCTGCGGGAGTGATGAATCTGACGCACCAACGATGCCAGCCGTTTTTGCTCCGGCAGAAAAGATACGCCGACCGGCAGTTCCCGGGCCGGATCAGGACGTGGCCGCCGTTCACCGCGATCTTCTCCCGAATCGCGACGGGGCCGTCTTGGCCGGTCTTCGCGACGATCATCGCGCCTGCCGCCGCGCCGTTCATTCCGTTCCGTCTTCGGTTCATATTCTTTTCGGGAATAGTGACTCTCGCCCGGGGGTTTTCGCGCCCACTGGGGCACAAAATTGAGATCAAGAATGACCTCATGAGAATCTGACCGTTCTTTATGTGTGTTGCTTTTCTCTTCCATAGGTGGCAGCCGTGTATTTATTTTAGGAAATCAGTTTAGATGATTATTACCCAATGAAAAGCCTTAACCCTTAGAGAGATTCACAATGACTGACGGAGGCCCGACATTCCTGCACGTGGACATGGATGCATTTTTCGCATCGGTCGAACAGCAGGACCATCAGGAACTGAGGGGCCGGCCAGTTGTTGTCGGGGCGCCATCCGATCAGCGCGGCGTTGTTGCGGCGGCATCATATGAAGCCCGAACGTTTGGAATCCACTCAGCCATGCCCTCTCGAACGGCGTATCAGAAATGCCCGCATGCTGTATTTCTTCCGGTCAACATGTCCCGCTACAAAGAGGTTTCCCGATGCATCATGCGGATTTTTGAATCCTACACGCCCCTCGTTCAGCCGCTATCCATCGATGAAGCATTTCTTGATGTGTCCGGCGCCGGACACCTTTTCGGAGATGGAGAAACGATCGCCCGGAAAATACGACAGAACATTCGCAACCAAACCGGCCTCACGGCCTCGGTCGGCGTTGCACCGAATATGTTTCTGGCAAAAATCGCGTCCGATATGAACAAGCCTGACGGCCTGACGATTGTACCGAGAGACCAGAAGGCCATTGAACAATTTCTCGCGCCGCTCCCCATCCAGCGTATGTGGGGCGTTGGCAAGGTAACCCGGAAAAAACTCCACTCCCTCGGCCTGAAAACGATCGGCGATCTCCAGCTATGTGATCCGCTGATTCTGACCCAGGCAATCGGCGCACACGCCGCGGAAGGCTTTATCCGCCTCGCCCAAGGGATTGACTCAAGAGGCATTGAAACAGAGTCGCCGGAAAAGAGCATCTCCAACGAAACGACATTCAGGAAAGACACGACGGATCTGGACGCCATTGAAGCCGCCTTCAAACGGCTGGTTGACAAGGTCGGATTCCGCCTTCGCGAGGCCGGCGCTTTTGCATCAACGGTTCATATTAAGATACGGTGGAGCGACTTTTCCACCATCTCCCGGCAGATCCGACTCGATAAACCGTGCAACGACGACATCACCCTGAGGGAACAGGCGCTCATTCTTGTTCGGGAAAATCTCCGGCATCGCCCGGTTCGGCTCATCGGCTTCGGTGCCAGCCAGCTGGCCCACACCGATGCATCATCCACCCTCCAGCTCGATTTTCTGGAAACAGCAAATACAGAAACCCACGAGAAACGAAAACGGCTCAGCCAGACCAGCGACCAGATCAAAAAACGGTTTGGGTCCCAAAGTATCCGACGGGGATCAGACATCAAATAAATATTTATTTTTAACCTATACTTTATTTATAAATATTTGTACTAAATCGAATCCAAGAGGAGTGAGACTGCTAAAGGTTTCTTCTTCCAGGCGGTGGCGGTCGTCCCCTATTTCAGACCCTCACCGCCTTTTTTCATTTGTGCCGCCCCCTCTTTCAGTCCCGTCATAATATTTAGGCCGCCTTTTATATTGAAATATCCGGATAAACGGATATTTAGTCTTTCCATTCAACAAACAGGCCATTTCCCATGAATACATCAAACAATTTTCTTCCCTATACCAACGAATCCGGTCGGCGCTTTGCCGAACTGCTCAAGACGCAGATGCTGATGATCGACGGCGCCATGGGCACCATGATCCAGAAACATAAACTGGAAGAAGCGGACTTTCGCGGTGATCGCTTTACGGATCATCCGTCAGATCTCAAAGGGAACAATGATCTACTGGTTCTAACCCGCCCGCAGATTATTGAGGATATTCACGTCGAATTTCTCGAGGCCGGCGCCGACATTATAGAAACTAACACATTCAGCTCCACCACGGTTTCCCAGGCGGATTATGGACTGGAATCGTTGGTCACAGAACTCAACATCCAAGCCGCAAAAATTGCGCGCCAGGCCGTTGATCGCGTACTGAAAAACAATCCGTCCCGCACGCTTTTTGTCGCCGGATCCATCGGGCCGACCAACCGCACCGCGTCCATTTCGCCGGACGTTAACGACCCCGGCTACCGGGCGGTCTCATTCGACGACCTCGTGAACGCCTACACCGAACAGACCGAGGCTCTTATTAAGGGGGGAGTCGACATCCTGCTGGTCGAAACCATTTTCGATACCCTGAATGCCAAAGCCGCCCTCTTCGCCATTGAAGAGGTTTTTGAAAAGACCGGAGAACGGCTTCCGGTCATGATTTCGGTAACGATTACCGACAAATCCGGTCGCACGCTGTCTGGCCAGACTCCGACGGCCTTCTGGTACAGCATTGAACATGCGAATCCGATTTCGGTCGGCATCAACTGCGCCCTCGGAGCCAACGACATGCGGCCCTATCTGGAGGAGCTTTCGTCGGCAGCCCACTGCTATATCAGCATTTACGCCAACGCCGGACTCCCCAACGCATTCGGTGGATATGACGATAAACCCGAAGACATGGCCCGGATCTATGACGATCTGGCAGAGCAGGGTCTGGCCAATATATGGGGCGGATGCTGTGGAACTACGCCCGACCACATTCGCGCCATGGCTGATGTCGTACGGAAACATGCTCCGCGCAAACCGGCAGAACGAGATCCGCTTCCGCGCTACAGCGGCCTCGAACCGCTCCGGATTACACCGGAAATGAATTTTGTAATGGTCGGAGAGCGATCCAACATCACCGGTTCGCCCAGGTTTGCGCGACTCATCCGGGAAGGCGATCTCGAGGGAGCCCTGCAGATTGCCCGCCAGCAGGTGGATACCGGAGCAAACATTATCGATATCAACATGGATGAAGGATTAATTGATTCCGTAGCCATGATGGTCAAGTTTCTGCATCTGGTCGCCTCGGAGCCCGACATCTGCCGCGTACCGATCATGATTGACTCCTCAAAATGGGAAGTCATCGAGGCCGGTCTTAAATGCGTTCAGGGAAAAGGGATTGTCAACTCGATCAGCCTGAAGGAAGGTGAAGAACCGTTCCGCGAGCATGCCCGCAAAATCAAGCGTTACGGCGCCGGCATGGTGGTCATGGCCTTTGACGAAAACGGACAGGCCGACACCACGGAACGCCGCATTGAGATCTGCACGCGGGCCTATAACATTCTCGTCAACGAAATCGGCGCAAACCCGAGCGACATTATTTTTGATCCGAATGTATTCCCCGTCGGCACCGGCATGGAAGAGCATCGGATCAACTGCACCTCCTTCTTCGAAGGCGCGGAATATATCCGCAAAAACCTGCCAGGCGCCATGGTGAGCGGCGGCATCAGCAATGTCTCGTTCTCGTTCCGCGGCAACAACCGCGTGCGGGAGGCGATTCATGCGGCATTCCTGTATCACGGCATGGAAGCCGGCCTTAACATGGGCATCGTGAATCCCGGCATGCTGGAGGTTTATGACGAAGTGCCACCGGAGCTGATGAAGCTCGTTGAGGATGTCGTTCTCAACCGCGCCGATGATGCGACGGAAAAGCTGATTGAATATGCCGAACAGATCAAAGCAGAAGGCGGCGATCAGAAAAAGGAAACCGAGACGCAGGCATGGCGTGAAGGAACCGTCGAGCAGCGGCTCGAACATGCACTGGTAAAAGGCATTGTAGACTTCATCGATGAGGATGTCGAAGAGGCCCGCCTCAAATATGATCGACCTCTCAAGGTCATTGAAGGTCCGCTGATGTCCGGCATGGACGTGGTCGGCGATCTGTTCGGCTCCGGGAAAATGTTCCTGCCGCAGGTGGTCAAAAGCGCCCGCGTTATGAAAAAAGCCGTCGCCTACCTCCTTCCCTACATGGAGGAGGAGCAAAACGGCAAAGAATCCCGCAGCGCCGGAAAAATCCTGCTGGCAACGGTTAAAGGCGATGTCCACGACATCGGCAAGAATATTGTCGGCGTGGTACTCGCCTGCAACAACTTTGAAGTGAAGGATATCGGCGTGATGGTGCCCTGTGAAACCATTCTCAAGGAAGCGAAGGACTGGGGCGCCGACATTATCGGGCTTTCCGGGCTCATTACCCCGTCCCTCGACGAAATGGTGCACGTGGCCAAAGAGATGGAACGCGAAGGACTCAAAGTGCCGCTGATGGTCGGCGGCGCCACGACAAGTAAAAAGCACACGGCGGTTAAGATTGCCCCGGAATATAAAGGTCCGGCGGTGCATGTACTCGATGCCTCCCGCGCCGTAACCGTTGTTCAAGCGCTGCTCAGTCAGGACATCGCCTATCGCCGTGCCCTCAGGATTGAATATACCGCCATCCGCGACTCACACATCGCCTCGCAGGAAACCCGCGAATTTCTGCCCATTGAAAAGGCCCGGAAAAACCGTCTCGAACCGGACTGGAAAGGCTATGTGCCGCCCTCTCCGGATTTTCTTGGAGCACAAGCGATCGAGGTAAGCGTAGAAGATCTGATTCCCTACATTGACTGGACACCGTTCTTCTGGACATGGGAGCTGGATGGAAAATATCCGGCGATTCTGGAACACGAGGGCGAGCTGGGAAAACGCGCCCGAGAGCTGTTCAACGATGCCCAGACCATGCTGAAGCAGGCGATCGACGAAAACTGGTTCCAGCCAAAGGGCGTGCATGCATTCCATCCGGCAGCCCGCGTGGGCGACAGCATTGAAGTCTACACCGACGAATCGCGCACGCAGAAACTGGAAACCCTGCACTTCCTGCGGCAGCAGATGATCAAAAAAGACGAAACGCCCAACCGGTCACTGGCGGACTTTGTTGCGCCGAAGGAAAGCAGCGCCGCCGACTATATCGGCGCCTTTGCCGTAACCACCGGCCCCAATGTGGCAGACATTGCCCAGCAGTACCGCCAGGATCACGATGACTATAACTGCATCATGGTTCAGGCGCTGGGCGATCGGCTGGCCGAAGCCTTTGCCGAATACCTGCATGAACAGAGCCGCAAGGCATGGGGATTCGGCCTCGCCGAAAACCTGACGACCGAACAGATGATTAAGGAAAAATATCAGGGAATCCGTCCGGCGGCCGGTTATCCAGCCTGCCCTGATCATACAGAAAAGCAGACCATTTTCCGGCTCCTTAACGCCGAAGAACACACCGGCATCCGGCTGACGGAGAGCATGGCGATGACACCGGCCAGCTCGGTTTCCGGACTCTACTTCTCGCATCCCGAATCCCGCTATTTCCCGCTCGGACGTATCGATCGCGATCAGGTCGAGGATTACGCCGCGCGCAAGGGATGGACCGTTGATGAAGTTGAAAAGTGGCTATCACCCAATCTAGGATACGAAGCATGAAAAACATTCTCGAACAGCTGAAAGAACGCCCGTTGATTTTCGACGGCGCCATGGGAACGATGATCTACTCGAAAGGGGTATTCATCAACACCTGCTACGAACACCTCTGCGTTACCAGCCCGAAGCTCATTCAGGGTATTCATGAAGCTTATGTGAACGGCGGAGCCGATGTTGTCGAAACCAACTCGTACGGCGCAAACCGGCTCAAACTGCAAACCTACGGACTGGCCGACCAGCTCGATGCCATCAACCGCGCCGCCGTCAAACTGGCACGTGAAGCGGCAGGCGAAGACTCCTATGTTGCCGGCTCCGTGGGACCCTGCCTGAAGTCGGACCAGCTCTATGACGAACGCATGGCCGACGAACTGACCGAAGTTTTCCGCGAACACATGGCGGTATTGGCCGACGAGGGCGTCGACCTGTTTCTCCTCGAAACCTTTACGCATGTCCGCGAAGCCCAGCTGGCGGCTGGCGTCGCCAGGGAATTTAACCTGCCGGTCTTCGTCTCCATCACCGTTGGCAAAGACGGCGAAACCCGCCGCGGTGAAAAGATCGAGCAGATTGTCGATGCACTGAACGCCGATTCGAATGTCGACGGAATCGGCATCAACTGCGGCATCGGCCCGGCCGCCGCCTTCAGCATTGCCGAGCGCGCCCTGCCCCACACCACCAAACCGTTCACCGTCATGGCCAATGCCGGACTCCCCCAGGAGGTCGAAGGCCGCATGATCTACATGTCCACGCCTGAATATTTCACGGAATATGCAAAAAGCATGATTCAGGTCGGCGTGCGCGGAGTCGGCGGATGCTGCGGCACCACACCGGAACATATCGCCATGATGGCGAAGGCGGTCAAATCGCTGACCGGCGTAAAGAAGCATGTCACCATCAGTCATATTGAGCAGGAAGAGCCGGATGTTATGGTGGTGCCCATGGCGGAAAAATGCGCGTTTGCCGCCAAGCTCGCTACAGGCGAAAAAGTCACCAGCGTCGAAATCACTCCGCCACGCTCCATCGATCTCAAGCCGATGCTCGATAAGTGCAAAATCTGCAAGGATGCCGGAATCGATGCGATTAACATTCCGGACGGCCCGCGGGCCAGCGCCCGCATTTCTCCGATGGTGGCCGCATTGGCCGTCGAACGGGAAATCGGTATCGAAACCGTCCTTCACTATTGCTGCCGCGACCGCAACCTGATCGGCATGCAGTCGGACCTGCTCGGCGGCTATGCCGGCGGCCTGCGCAATTACCTGATCATTACCGGCGATCCGCCGAAGCTGGGTGACTATCCCGATTCCACCCCCGTATTCGACGTCGATGCCGTCGGACTGACCCAGGTCGTTCACAATCTGAACCATGGCCGTGATGTCGGAGGCAACCCGATTAACCCGCCGACCGGCATCCTGATCGGCGTTGGGGCGAATCCGTGCGCCGTCGAACCGGAGCGGGAACTGAACCACTACCTGAACAAGATCCGCGCCGGCGCTGAATATGCGATCACCCAGCCGATCTTCGACCCCGACGCCCTGCTGCGCTTCCTCGACGCGGCCGTCGCCCGGGGAGGAAACATTCCCGTAGTCGCCGGCGTATGGCCGCTGGTTTCCTATCGCAACGCCGAATTCCTCAACACCGAGGTACCCGGCGTCGAAGTCCCCGCATCGATTCTGGAACGCATGAGCAAAGCGACCACCAAGGAAGACGGCCGCAAGGTCGGTATCGAGATTGCCCGAGAAATCTGCGAAGCCATCTCCGATCGTGTCGCCGGCTACCAGGTCAGCGCCCCGTTCGGCATTGTGGATCTCGCGCTTCAAGTACTCGCATAGAAAATCAGTATCCGGTACCCTGCTCCGATCTAAAACGGAGGCGCTATGAAAAAAATCGTTATTTCCATCGTGATCATCCTGATCGTCGGGATTCAGTTTATCCCGGCGGGGCGCAGCAATCCGGACGTGATTTCGGACTTTGACGGGCCGGAAGAAGTCGAAGCGATTCTCCGGCGCAGCTGTTACGACTGCCATTCCAACGAAAGCAAATGGCCTTGGTACAGCCGCGTGGCACCGATCTCATGGCTTGTCGCCGGGCACGTCAAGGAAGGCCGTGAACACCTGAACTTTTCCGACTGGGAGCCGATCCGGGATAACATGTATATCCGCGAGGAAATCTATGAGGAAACCGCGGAAGGAAAGATGCCCCTGAAGTCCTATCTTTTGATGCACTCCGGCGCAAAAGTGACGGATGCGGAACTGGAAACATTGAAAACGTGGGCAGGAGAATAGCGTAATGTCGATGCATGGACAAATTTACGGCAGATAAGGGTTGCACCCCCAAGAACGCACGTGTAGGTTCTCCGCCTGATTTTGCAAACAATTAGATTCGAAGAGGTTTGTCATGAGAATTAGAAGAGCAATGCGCAAGAAGCCCCTGCGTCGTCCCGTAAAGAAGCCGCGCCTGAAGCGTCGTCGCGTTATGGAACAGAAAAAGCGTCTGACCGGTGCCGGTTACACGGAAGAACAGCTGCTGCATATGAACACCAAGGACATCCGCGCAGCGATCCGCGAAACGGGTGCATAATCATCCGTTCAGTGCTTTGAAAAACGCTCCTTCATGGAGCGTTTTTCTGTTTAAAGGGAGAAACCCACCATGCAGAACATTGTTTTGGTCGGCTTTATGGGCACCGGAAAAACAACGGTCGGTAAACTGGTTGCCGAACAGACCGGCATGCCGCTGCTCGACATGGACTCTATTATCGTCGAGCGGGCCGGAAAGAGCATCAACGATATTTTTGCCGATGACGGCGAACCGCATTTCCGCTCGCTGGAGCGGGACCTGGCCAGAGAGCTTTCCCTGACCGAGGGCAACATCATCTCCACCGGCGGCGGGATTGTGCTCAACCCAGATAATATTGCCGACTTTGAAAAGAACGGCCTTGTGGTCTGCCTGCTGGCCGATGCGGAAACCGTGCTTGATCGCGTCCGTCACGATACCGCCCGCCCTCTACTGGCCGGCGACAAGGAAAAGAAGATCATTGAGCTCCTCGAAAGCCGCAAACCTCTTTATGAATCGATCAGCCATTGCATCGATACCAGCGGCCGGCCGTCACCTGTGCCGACGGCGCAGGAAATTATCGATCTCTACCGATCAAACAATTCTTGAAATCGCGGCTGAAACGCCCACAATGTCCGCCTGTTTTTTGTATTCATCCAGGAGCCAAACATGAGCAAAGAGAAACAACACTCGCCCCAGCACGACGCATTGCAGAAAAAGAAGTCCCTTGAACAGCAGGAAGTCAAAGAAGTCCTTCAGTTCATCAAGAAATACGGCACACCGGCCGGAATTGCGGTTGTTGCAGTATGCGCCGTTGTTCTTGTTGGAAAAATGAATGAAAACAGTCGGATGAAAAAAGAGGCCGAAGCCGATGCGTTACTCATGAGCGCATCCAGCCCGGAAGATTATCAAACCATTGTTGACAGCTATGAAAAGACCTCATCCGCTCCGCTGGCCATGATGAGTCTGGCCATGACCCGTTATAATGAAGGCAACTACGATGCCGCATTTGATCTATACTCAGACTTCATTAATCGTTACAGCAAGAATGACATGGTCATGCAGGCCGCGCTCAACCGAATCACCTGCCGTGAATCCAAGGGCGAATACAGCGAAGCGCACCTTCTGTATGGGAAATTCATTTCAGAAAACCCGGATTCTTTCCTGGCGCCGGTTGCCATGATGGGTCAGGCACGTTGTCTTGAGGCCATGGGCAGCACGGCCGAAGCCAAACGTGCATATGAAGACCTTGTGGTCAACTATCCCGGCAGTAAATGGTCAAACCTGGCGGAAAGCCGGATGAAGATCCTCGGCAGCAAATTACAGTAGAACGTTTGCCTGACGACATGAAAAGCGGCTTCCATCGGAGCCGCTTTTTTCTTTGCATATCCTTCTATCCGTCCTACCGAATTCAGTCATTTCTCTTTTATAAATCCGCTGAACGAATTAACGTCTTCACAGCAAGAAAAAGGAGACGAAGAATGTTCAGAAACAGATGGCACAAAACCCTCGCAGGAATAGGCATTTGCGCACTGTTTACATTAAGCGCAATTGCTGCTGAACCGGAGAAAAAAGAGATTGTTCCGGCAACAGCCGGCGACATGCAGACGCTCATCCTCGAACTGCGGAAAACGAATGAACTGCTAGCCGCCCAGAATGCCCATCTTCTCCAGCTGCATAACGACCTTGAAAAGCAGAACAAGGCCTATAAGGAGATTCTGACCAAGCTTGTGCAGCTGATGAAAAATAAGAGCGGCGGCGATGACACCGCAATGAACAGCATCATGAAGGTGCTTGACGAAATTAACGCCGGTATTGGCTCCCTTAGACAGGACCAATAAAGCCCCCTTCAGGACTGGCGCCGGCGGTCTCGCCGGCGCTTCCAAAACCGAAGCAGCCAGCCACAAAGCAGAAATACGGCCAGCACAACGAGCATGGGAACTACATCGTTCGGGGTATCCCCGGGAAGTGGACAAACCGGAATATCAACGGGTGAATCCATGCAAATGCTCGACAGAGGTTCAAACAAAAAAACGCCCGGCAAAGGTCGTTGACACTACACTGCAACCGGACGTCGTGAGCCTAAACGATCGCAACCAGTTCGAGTTCAAAATTCAGGTTCATTCCGGCCAGCTGATGATTGGCATCAATCGTGATGCTTTCATCGCCCACCTCGGTAACGGTTACCGGAATCGGTTGCCCCTGCGGCCCCTGCATATGAAGGCCCATTCCGACCTGAGGATCGAGATCATCCGGAAGCTGACTGCGCTCAAACTGCATGATCAGCTCTTCCCGACGTTCGCCATAGGCTTCCTCCGCCGGAATATGAATGTTCTTTTTGCCGCCGACTTCCATGTCGGCCACGCCCTTTTCAAAACCGGGAATCACCATGCCGGCCCCCATCTCAAATTCAAGCGGATCACGTCCGACGGAGGAATCAAACTGCGTTCCGTCATCCAGCGTTCCGGTATAGTGAATCTTAACTTTCTGGCCGTCTTCAATCATGGCATGTCCTTTCGGTGTATTAATTGGTAAACGGGCACCTTACAGACCTCATACCTGAACGCAACCCCTAACCCTTACGCTTTCTGTGCCCCGGAGTTGCCCTCGACGGCTTTTCCAGCGGTGCATAGCCGCCCTTCCCGCATCGTTTACCGACCGATGCCACCGCCAGTCGAGCCGTGGAAAACGCCGCCTGCAGGTTATATCCACCGGTCGGACCATCAATATCAAGGACCTCGCCGCAAAAATAGAGCCCGGACAGCTTGCGCGACTCCATCGTCCGGGAATCAACCTCCCGCAGATCCACTCCGCCGACCGTCACCATGGCTTCCTTGAGCGGCCGCGGCTTCAGCGGGCGGACCTCTTCAGTCCGCCCCTCGGGCAATTGAATATGCAATATATAATCACGCAGATTCCGGCGGGCAATCATCCGGCTCGCATCGGTGACCGCTGTACCGCCGATTCCCCATTTTTCGATTTCATAGACGCCGCGGGTTTGGCCGATGGATTTTCCCTGTACTACGACATCGACCAGCACATTCTCGTAGATCTTCCCGACGCGTCCCTTCAGCACCGATGGCTCCACCTCAAACCCAACGAGTCCGGCGCGCGGACGGACCACCTGATGCCCCAACGTTGCGGCCCACTGCTGTCCATCACCGACAGAACCGGTTTTCGGATAGGTTACGCCGCCGGTCGCAATCAGGACAAAGGCACTTTCCACCTCAAAATTATCGAGCGTAACATGAAATCCATCGCGAACCTTTTTAACGGCCTGCACCACCGAGGAACAGGCCAGCGAGACATTCCGATCCCGTAGCTGATCCGTGAACAAGTTCAGCACATCCGAGGCCCGCTCGGTATGAGGATACACCTTGTTACCGGCTTTCACGACCGTCTTGAGTCCATTCGCCGCAAACCAGCGCTGCAGCAGGGCCGGAGAAAAAGCCCGCAGGGCCGGCTCCAGAAACGGGCCGACCGGATCGCCGAACATCTGCAGCATGCGATCATCGGAAATATTGGTGGTCAGATTACAGCGTGCATTGCCGCACATCAGCAGCTTGCGACCAGGCTTGTGCTTGCGTTCAAGCACAAGCGTCTTCAGC
>JAFGVP010000089.1 GCA_016937945.1 Pontiellaceae bacterium
CCGGTTTCGGGCACTCGCAGGAAGGCCTGCATCCGGGAACCGTAGTAGTCCCCACGGCTCTGGAACTCCAGTTTCGGCAGGTATTCCGTGCGACTCGGGTTATTGGGATAGTTGGGATTGCCAACCAAGTTGTCGACATCGACGCCGCCGATGCCATCGTAGATCTCGAGTTTGGCGCCCGGCTCGATGACGTGGATGGTCAGCGTCCCGTCGGCGGTATTGCCCGCCGAGTCCACCGCGCGGACGGTCAGTACGTGGGTGGGCGTGTCGGATTCCTCTAGGGCGCCGCGCAGTGTGACGGCGCCGCTGGAGGGATCGATCTGGAACAGGCCGCCTCCGTTACCGGAAAGGATCGAGAAGGTATGGTCATCCCCTGCGTCGGGATCGACCACCTCCATCGTCGCCAGAATGTTTCCGGGCGGGGCCATTTCCTGGATACTGACATCCAGATTGACCAGTAGCGGAGTCCGGTTGCCGAACGGAACGAGGGCCGTCGCCGGCACGATCTCCTGGGCGATGCCAGGCCCCTGCCACGCGACTGCCACGTAATCGTCCCCTCCGCCTTCCTTGTGGAGCATTTCGAGATAGTATCGCTGCCCCGCCGCGAGCGAAACGGCCGCCGACGCCTGCGATGCGTGTGCCGTCCAGTTGTATTGGCCGGACACCCCGTTCTCATAGGCGATGAGCTGCGCGTTCGCCGGCTGGTCGTCGGTGCTCAGCCTGAGCTGCGAGGCATCGTCCGAAGCGATCCAGAAATGGTAGGTTCCGGAGGTGGGAACGACGAGATAGGCGCGCACCCGCTCTCCGTAGTTGTCATAGAATCCCTGCAGGTCCAATTCGGAAACGGTACGATTCTCGGTCGGAGAGCCCGTATAGGCACCCGATCCCGTGAGGTCGGACACGTTGTTGCCACCGATCCCGTCCCAGACGTCGACTACGATGTCGGAGGGCGCGGATTTTACTGAAACGGCAACCGGGCCGTATGGCGTGCTGGCGAGGAAACTGTAGTTATATTTGCTGAGCAAAGAGGCATCGGACACGGTCACGACGCCGCTCGCGCTGTCGACCGCGAACACCGCGGCGTCCGTTCCTCCGGTGATGGCGTAGGAACCAGATCCGCCGCGAGCAAGGGTCCCGACGACGTAACCGTTGATCGCCGCACGTGGGACCGACATGAGGTAGCCGGCATTCCCGACGGTGCCGCCCAACGTGTAGTGCCCCATGCATCCATAATCGGTGTAGCCGTCGCCAAGGGGATCACCACGACCGACGCCGGAGATGCGGAGTTCGTACGTTCCGGCGGACAGCGATTGGTTGATGCTGGCCGTCACCTGCGTGTCAGGATTACTGGAGGCCACCGGAACGCCAGACTCGGTGAAGAGTTCGAGGAGGATGTCCAGATTCGGCCGGTCCGAGTAGGTGGAGGCGAGCACGTCGAGGGTTCCGCCCGACGTGCTGAAGACGAAGGAATCGAAGTCCGTATTGCGATCGATGATGCCCGGCATATTGAAAGCGCCGGCGGCATCGACCTTCAACGCCGTCGCGGTGGCTAATGTACCCCCGTGATCATCCGCCCGGTAGTCCATCCGGTTGTTGTTGTCCACGATGATCGCGAGATCGTCCTGGGTCTGGTCCGCGTCGAAGTATTCGCCTTTCGACCACTGGATGAGGTTTGCGCTGAAGGGCGCCCCCATGATCGGACCCCAGCTCACTTCGAATGGGCTGCCATGGCCCCCGTAATAGCCGCCCCCGCCGGAGATTGTGCCGTCGTGGGCGAGGCCGAAGGTGTGCCCGATTTCGTGGGCGGCGGTCATCGCGCTGCCCACGGGACCGCCGTTGAAAGCCCAGCAGGGCGTGTCGCCGGTCCAGTTGAAGGACCCGGTGTAGGCCACGCCACCGGCACCGGGCGCGGCATCTACGGTCGGGGTCATGATGCAACGGATGCGGCTCGCCTCAGGGGCCGCAAGGTACACATCGAGCTTGGTGGTAATGTTGATATGGAACGGGGCAAAGTTCTCGGCCACCTGGCGCCAGCACTCGGTCATCTCCTCCGCGGTGCCGACCCACGGCTCCGCATAGAAATCACCCCATCCGCCGTGGGGGCCCTCCTCGCCGTCGAAGTCGAGATAGGCCACGGCCTTCGCCCCCGGCAGGCTCTCGAGCTGCGGAACGATATCGGCAACGTCGCCCTCCGCGGGATCGAGCGGCGAGGCTCGTTCGGCGGCCTGTTCGTCATATTTGCGGCAGATCACCTCGTCGAGAGAGCGTTCGACGAGCACGGGGCCACCGGATGCGCCGAGCGGTTCGACCCGGTAGGCAATCTCGCCCTCGTCGAAGCGGACCAGTCCGGTCATCGCTCCCGCGACACCGGGCTCCGACTGCTTCCGGAAAAAGAAGAATCCCTCCTGAGGTTCCGTGATCCGTCCCTGGACAAACACCGTGGAACCGTCGGATTCCAGGATGTTCTCGACGAAGCCGACCGCTTCGCGCCCGTCGGGCAGGCCGAAGGAGGCCCGGACGTTGGGCTGAAGGGAAAACAGCTCCTCAATCCGGGCATGTGCAGTGGTGATCCTTGGCGCGGCTTCCGCACCGGACTTCCCGCTCTCATGAACGCGGTGCTCCTGCCTTGCAACCGGCTCGGCGATATCCTTCTCCGGAACGGCCGAAACAGGGTCCGGATCGCTCGCCGGCCGGGATTCCGTGGTGGAATCCCCAGAAAGGGGTAAAACACTGTTTCCAGCCACTTTAGAAGGCGCTTTCTTCAGGAAAATGCCGAAGCCTAGGATGGCGATCGCAACCAAGGCAAACACAAGCACGCGGTTTTTCATAATCAAAGCCGTTTCTTTAAAAGTTAAAGACAATTGTTTTCAGGTGATGGAGCTGAAATCCTGATTATTGGCCGGATGCGATCTCGATTTGGTCGATTTTCCATAATCATGTCGCGACGAACGCAGTCCAGGCAATCGTGGACATCCATAACGGCACAAGAATGGATCTACCCATTCCACAGAACACCGCTGTTATTAATAATGCGAATATTGCTCCTGTATCGCTTTCCACTATTTCGATAAAATAGACTTGGCCCGTCGCAGCACGTCTTCATTTATGCCTTGATCTACTTGGAATCAACAGACTTCTTCAAGCACTCCATAGGTAATGACGCTTGCTTGCGGATGGTCTTCCGGTGCGGGATAGGCACTCTTTCTAAAAGCTGTATTCCGCGCATGAGCCAGAAAAAGCTCCCGCCGAAGCAGGAGCCAGATGGTTGCTTACGACATTGTTCAAGGCCGAAAGCAATACTATTTAAGGGTCTACATGATCAGTCGGCGACGGATGAACAGTGCGCCGACGCCAAACGCGCCAACCAGACCGAGCGTAGCCGGCTCCGGAATCACAGTCAGATCACGAACCTGGAAGAGGTTGACCTGGCCGTATTGTGGGCCACCGTTTGTCCACGGCTCAATGTTCAGGGTTTGCGTGGGGGCATCTGCCGTAAAGGTACCGATGACATACATACCTAAACCGGTTCCATCAGCGGGAAAATCCAATGCCTCCGATCCATGCGGACCTTCGTCGCCAAAAATATTTTCCCACCGCCTGGTACCCGTGTTGCGCGTGTCCTCCACCCACAACTGAATTTGGTACTCGTGCCCGACGGTCATCCCGCCCCAACTGAAGTAGCAACCACTTCCGTTGAAGCCGGCTCCGGTCCCGAGATCACTGTAAATAGCAGATCCCAAGAGGGTGTTGTAATTGGCATCACCCGTTCCGGGATCACCAAAATCGCTACCGGAGTTCTGAAAAACAACGCTCCGGGAATAGCCTGGCAAATCGTTCGCAAAGGTTACCCCGTTGACGGCAAGGGCGCTGCCGCCGAGTTCGACATACGGCGCCCATGACCCGAAATACGTCCCATCCGTGCTGACATCCGAGGCTCCACTGATGCTCGAACGCGGACTCCACGTCACGCTGGACGCATTTGCGCTCATGGCGAGAGCACCCGCGACCGAACAACAAACAAGTAGTTTTTTCATTGATTGATACCTTTCGGTGCTATTTGTTTCATTTTGTTTTACGTCCCGCCTCCGGCCCGTCCGGAGACGAGACAAATTAACCGTTATTCACCTTTGATCTGGTAGAACCCCGTAGCGTTGCTGTCGGTAAAGTTGGTCGATGCTCCGGCGCCGGCAGGCGGCATATTGCTGAGAACCGTTGTCCATGAGGCCTCTGTCAGGTCCGACTTGCGCTCCAGCGAGAATGTGCCGACTCCTGCATCGCTCCACATCAGGGTCACGGTGGTGCCCGAAACGCCGATCGACTGGATAAAGGGCGCTTCGAGCAACGCGGTATAGTGGGCGGCGACCTCCGGAGCCGTCATGATACCGCTGTAGATGCGGATATCGTAGAGCTTGCCTTCGAACATGGCATCGAAACTCCACTGGGAACGACCGAACCATAGGTTATTGGCCAGGCCAGAAAGATTGGACAGGGACCAGCCATTGACGACTTGTGCATCGACCAGCACACCGTTCCTGTAGAGCTTGGTCATATCGTTGTTCGCATCGTAGACCCAAACCACATGCACCAACTCCCCGATCGCGATACCGCCGCCACCAACATTAAACAACACATGCTGAGGATTCTCATCACTAACGCTGGCGTGTGGCCCCCCTGACATGAGGTAGCACGCCTGGGCCGCGTAACCCGCTACATCTTCATTCGTATCTACATTCGTGCCGAAATCCCAGATACGTGCCACGCCATGATCCACATCGACCGCATACGTAGCTTCGAAGGTCACGACACCGGGCAAAGCGATATCGTTGGGCAGGTTGACATAACTCGACGCCGTGGTATTGGTAAATCCGTTCCAGTCTCCCGAGGTACCGCCGCCGGATAGTTCTAGGCCGCCGCCACCAACCCAGGCATAGTTGCTACCGACGATGGTGCCGTCCGCGCCACCGACACTGTCGGACACGTTGATTCCGCTAGTTTCTTCGAAATCCCAATGGTGGAGCGGCGTGGTCGGGGCGGACTGCTCCAATACGACTTGGAAGGTCCATGTGTAGGAGGCTTCGCCGTCCGGAATACCCACGACCTCCACCTGACCGGTATGTACGCCATGCGATAGATCGGCAACAAAGCTTACGGTCGTGTTGCTGGAGGTTACCTCGAAGGAGGCTGCCACCGCGTCCCCATCGATGGAAAGTGAGGTGGCACCGGTATCGACTGTCGACGATCCATGCCCAATAACGGCCTGCACCAGCCGCTGGCTGTTGGTGCTCCAGCCGGTCGGCGAACCTGTGATCCCCAAAAACGGCAGCGTCGAAGTGATGTCACGAACCTGGAAGAGGTTCACTTGGCCATATTGATTACCACCGGAACCTGAATTGTCCCACGGCTCAATACTCAGGGTTTGCGTGGTGGCATCTGCCCTAAAGGTGCCGATGATGTAGTGACCCGCACCGGTTCCATCGGCAGGAAAATCCAATGCCGGCGACCCATGCGGCCCTTCGTCGCCAAAGATGTTTTGCCATCGCCTGACCCCCGTATTGTTCAAGTCCTCCACCCACAACTGAACTTCGTAAGTGTGCCCGACCGTCATTCCGCCCCAACTGAAGACGCAACCACTCCCGTTGTAGCCGGCACCGGTCCCGGAATCACTGTAAATACCCGTTCCCAAGAGGATATTGTAGTTGGTATTACCGCTTGCGGGATCACCAAAATCGCTGCTGATGTTCTGGAAAACACTGTTCCGGGAATAGTCTGGCAAATCGTTCGCAAAGGTCACACCGTTAACGGGAAGGGGGCTGCCGCCGTTTTCAACATAAGGCGCCCATGAACCGAAGTATACCCCATTCGTGCTGACATCCGAGGCTCCGCTGATGGCGGTCTGCCCCGAATCCCACGTCACGCTGGCCGCATGTGCACCCATGGCGAGAGCACCCGCGACTGAAAAACAAACAAGTAGTTTTTTCACAGTTTGATCCCTTCTGTTGTATTTGTCTTTCCCGTTTCACGTCCCGCCTCCGAACCATTCGGAGGTGGGATAAATAAACCGTTATCCACCTTTGATCGGGCAGAAACCAAGGAACCAAATGCCCACCAGTCAGTCGTAGAAATATCCATGGTCATCTCATCCACTGCCTTGACGTTACGCTGCCGCACAGCATCCATCAGGGATCCGCCAGCGGATACGTGATGGCTACGCTCATAAAAACACTACCTGTGACGAATACTGCGAATGTTGCTCCTGAACCGATTCACACTATCTCGAAAATAACAATGACTGAGACCTGCCCAGCAGGTTTCCATCTCTTTCCGGACAACCCCGGAACCAACAAGCCATTTCGAGTACTCCAATGCTAATAACGCTTACTTGAGCAATAGCAGGCCTATCACATTATAATTCATGAGGTATAGTCTCTCCGACTCCGAGTCGGATTATCCCACAACGATTAAGCAAGTTGAATGCACGGACTCAGTCAGCAACGCTGATTCCAGCCGTCAGGGAGCCGCTACCACGAAGTACGCCGTCGGAGGTGATCACTTCAACAGTGGCCCGGACAGGAAGTCGTTGACGACCGGTCGACTTCGCGACCTTCACCATCACCTTGTCACCCACCTGTTTTGCACGGAACTGCCAGCGGCCGTAATCGCCGGACTGGTATTCAAATCCGTCGCCGCTATCCCAATAGAGATCCCCGGCTGCTTCGCCGTTTTCATCCAGGCATACCAGCAGGGTCAACGGATCCAGCGACTCTTCATTCGTATTCTGGATAATTTTTCCGGCAGGGATAATCGATCCTCCGCGAATCTTCAACTGCGCCTGATATTTTCCATCGTCCCCGTTTACCAGAGAAAGGTTTCTCCAAAGCCCCTTCGGCAGCGAGGGATTACTCGCCCATGAAGGAATCACAAGCAGGTCGTCACCCAGCAAAAATGCTTCCTCTTCGGTCCGCAGATCCGCGTCCGCCGGATCCGAGAAAAATACGGGACGCATGATCAGCGAACCGGTACGAGAACTCTCTTCAAAAAGGGTGTAGAGATAGGGAAGCAAACGATAACGGCGTTCGATGGCAATACGCGCGGCATCCTCCACCTCCTGCCCAAACGCCCACGGTTCCTTCTGATTCGTCCCCGCGCAGGCATGCCCGCGGGCAAACGGCATGAACGCACCGAAACCGATCCAGTTCCCCCACAGCTCGCCGGTGGCGTCGCCAAGGAATCCGCCGATGTCCGGGCCGCTGAACGGCTGGCCGGACAGGCCGAACGTCAGCGACATCGGCACGGAAAGCTTCAGGTGCTCCCACGAGGAAACGTTGTCCCCTGTCCACGCTGCCGCAAAACGCTGCCCACCGAGAAAGTTTGCCCGGCTGAGCACAAAGGGCCGGCGTTTCGGGTTGGCGGCAAGGATGCCGTCGTGCGTTGCCTCAACCATATAGCGTCCATACGTATTATGATAGAGCAGGTGCGGTCCAGACGGCAGTGCTCCGCCGCCGCGATGCGGAGTATCATCCGGCATGGTTCCCTGCATGCTTCCGCCCTTGACGCTCGCCACCGCCGGCTCGTTTACATCATTCCAAACGCCATCAACGCCTTGCGCCATGAAGTCCTTATACAGTCCGGCCCACCATTTACGCACCTCAGGAGAAGTAAAATCAGGGAACGTACAGGCACCCGGCCAGGCAAAGCCGACAAAGTCCTCGCCGTCTTTGTTTTTGACCCAGACATCCTTCTTTGAACCCGATTTATAGATCTCATAATCCGGATCCACCATCACGCCGGGATCAATCATCCAGACTGAATGATAATCCAGATCGTGCAGATAATCGTTCAGCTTTTTAGGATCGGGAAAACCCTGCGGGCTGAAAGTGAAAATGCGGTAGCCATCCATATAGTCAATATCCATCCAGATGACATCACACGGGATCTTCTTCTCTCGGAAGGTATCCGCTATCTCGCGAACCTTTGAATCGGGCGCATAGGAAAAGCGGCACTGCTGATAACCCAAAGCCCAGCGCGGCGGCAGCTGCATTCTACCAGTCATTTCCGCCAGTCCGCGCACGACGGCCTGCGGGGATTCCCGATCAATGATGTAGACCCTGAAAAGCGCGCCTTCGGTTTCAAAGTCAATGCGTCCCGAATTCGTCGTCAGTCGGGCCTTCCAGGAGCTGTCGAAGATTACACCGAACGCCGTGCCGTCCGGACGAACCCCGAGGACCCAGGGATGCGATTGATACAGGCGGGATCCGTTTTCTACGCTGTATGCGCCGGAGTCCGTATTCCACAGCGTGATGCTCTGCCCGTTTCGCAACAGCGGCCCCGTAACCTCGCCGCCACCATAAAGGCTGGTATTTTCCGGAACGACAAGCGATGCGCTGGCCTTCCCGTCATTGAGCTCGAACGTTGGCTTGAGATCCCACTCGTCTGGCAGTCGGCTTAAAGCTTTCGGCTCCTGTATCAAGGCAATGGATGGAGTTAAATCGGGATCAAATCCTTCCGGACAGAATCCGGCAATGCCGTCACCCACGATTGCCGAATACTTCATCGGCACCGATACGGCACCGACCTGAGCGCCCCATAAACTCAATACCACACCTGCAACTGCAACGGCATTTTCCCATCTTTTGTTCTTCTTCATCATATTTCCATATTCCTTAGCGTTGGTCCGCGGAGTGTGCAGAAAATCTACTGCTACCATCTGTCATTAAGGGCGAAAACCGACGGCAATATCGGACATTTAATTTCCGAAATTTGCCGGAGACATTTTAAACGAAACAAATATGGAGTAGGTTACCCCCGGATCAGCGATCGGGGTTGACGAGTACTAACCAGAAGTACTACGGGGTCTCCGAGGCAGCAATTCCGCCTCCGGTAGATACGGAAGGATACGGCCGCACGCTCAGTCCCATCACGTCAACCTCGGTGAATCCACACCACTTGTCGTCCTCGGGAACAAGGTCGGCAAACCGCATCCAGCGAACCGGTTCGGGAGGCCACTGTCGGACCGGCAGTTCCACCACCTGCTGATCCGCCGTTTTTTTCAGCACGAACGGAAACTTCTGCCCGTTGGAAAGTTCAATGGTTCCGCTCTTCCACCAACTGTCATGCTCGTTCTGGAAATCGGCGCGGATGTACAAGGCGACCCGGTCCACATAAACGTCTTCATCCCATTCCAGCTTAAGCCAGAGATCGTCGCGCCGATCGGGGCCCCATGAAGGGAATTCAGTTCCGTGGCCGCGGTTTTCACGTCGGCCATCGATCACGTTACCGGCGGAGAACTCCGGCAGGTTACCGTATTCCGAGTTGGCCGAGACTTCTGCTTCGGGAGCGATGTTGCGGTACGGATTGTCGAACGAAGGAGGCGTGGCATCGCCGGCCAGCAACGCCTGGATATTTTTTTCATCCAGTCGGGCCAATCGATTGCGTTTATCCATGGCACGGTCATACAGCGCCCGATCGCCGTCCGACCAGGCGGCGGATTCATAGTAGTCTCCGCAGAACGGCACTCCGAGATCAATCCACGCGATGAATTTATCCAGCTGCTCGCGGTTGAGTTTACCGTGTCCTTTAAGCAGCATGTTAATCAACGGACTGGCCGTCGACCCCACGGAATAGGGAGGAATCATCTCGGGCACCGACTGGGAGGAAACCCAGACACACTGCCCCGCATTGTCCTTGCCGCGAAACTCGCTATCCTTTCCGTTCATGGGAAAAGATTCCGTGAGGTTCAGGTAGGACCTACTCCAGTTGCGCTTGGCTCCCGGATCAAGAACGGGATCGGCAGATAGATCGATTTTTCCTTTCTTCTGATGGCAGTTCACGCAGTTGGCATCGAGAATGGGTTGAATCTCTTTGGGAAAGCTGAACCCTCGGGATTCGCCGTAGAATGGATGAAGCAGCTGAGCACCCATCATCAACGCCTGACTGGGGTCCCTGCGGAGTGGAGCGGAGTTTTTATCCTCGTGGCATCCCACACACGAAAAGTTTTCGGCAGGCTGCAGGGTGCTCCAGCTGCGCATCGTCTGTAAGGCGCGGTTGTTTTCGTCCAGGCACTGGAAGTAAACCGGAGTACGCGCCGGCACCTCGAAGAAGGCCGACCCGTCGGGATAGACTTTGGCATCGCCGATGATGCGCTTGACATCCCATGCACCGTTGCCGATGGAGATCGGCGTACTGGCCATCGCTCCCCCGCCCGGCCCTTGGCTGGTATTGCTTCCGACCCATGCCGCCCGAAAATCCAATGCGACCACGCGGAGCGTCTTGATCGTCCCCCGCGCAACGCCCTCAAGGCCGGGACCATGGTAGACGTCCTGCACATAATAACTCCCGCTGTTGCGGGCGTAGTCTACATGGGTCGGACGAACCGTTGGACGTTCCCGCGGCGCCAGCGGCACCGGATGCTGGCAGGAAATCGACGGATCACTCACCAGCAGCTCGCGGTGGCCGTCGACATCCATGTAATAAATGCCGAATTCTCGCCCGCTGATCGGCGAGTACGCTACAAGGAATTCCTTTTCGGACAGGGGATACGGATACTGGAATAAATCGCCGTTCTGTCCATACTGGTCAACTCGCTCCGCCGGAGTCTCGCGTACAGGCGCGATCAGCTGCACGCCTTCGTTTTCCTGCCGGCCCTTGGAAATGTCGATCAGCATCAGCTTGCCCGCCTGCCAGGTATGGTGCCCCATTCCGATGGCAACGATCTTCGATGATCCCGGTATGCCGCGCGCATGGCTGATGGTGGTCGGAAACCATGAGTTATTGCCGTACAGTTCGGTCTGCGCGGTGCCGTCGGGATTCATCTGGAACAATCCCTGAGGAAATACCTGCCCCCGGTCGTTATAGTCCCAGCGCGTATAGACAATGCGCCCGTCCGGAAGCAGAGACGGCTTGACGGTATGCACCTGGTCAAAGCCGATCCGCCGAAGATGTTCGCCATCGGGACCGCAGGCATAGAGGTTGCTCCCTTCGGTGACGAAGCAGTCGATGGTCTGTATGCAGCGGGACGAGGAAAAGATGATACTGCCGTCCGGCGCGTAGCACGGCTCGAAATCGGCCACACCCAGTCCCTGCGTGAGCTGACGGACCGATCCATCGGAAACATTCATTTCATACAGATGGTAATCATCCAGGCGGTCCGACTTTTTCCAGGCAAAGAGGATCCGGTTTCCATCGAAGGACACGTCCGGGTCGCGGATCCTTCCATATGGATCGGCCACCAGATCGGAGACCGTTGCATAGCATCCGTCCCACTCCATCAGGCACAGTCCCCCGCCGGGGGTAAAATGGCGTTCGGCGCGGGCATCGGAAAGCCCTTCCGTGTAAGCAAAAAATGAGGGTCGGATTGTATGGTTTTTCGTGAAAACGATCCGGGGAAACTGCTGCCGGACCTGTTCCAGCCGTTGCGCGCGGCGCAGCCCTGCCGCCTTGGCATAGATCTCCAGCCATCCGGAATCGTCGGTGCCGCCTTTAGGGCGTTTCACGCCATTGAAATGTTCCTTTTGAGACTCCATGTTTTTCAGCAACAATTGTTCAATACGGGCGTCGCCCCGCTGCGAAAGCCACGCACTCCAGTCATTTCCGTTGTCCTGAAGGAACCAGTCCATGCGATAGGGATAATCCGTCAGCATCTTCCGCAGCATTTCATCGGCTAACCGTTTCCCATTCTCCGACCGATCCCTGCTCTCCTTGCGAATCTGATCGCGCGCAGTAAGCATTGCCTCCGCCCATTTTTGATCAAGATCCTGCGCCATGCCGTTACAGGCCATCAGAACCGCCGCCACCGCCATCATCCATCGATTCATTTCATCACCCTTCAAAAAAAAATCAGCCCATCGCCTTACAGAGAGCGAATGTATGCCAGCAAATCGTCGAGCTCTTCCTTCGACAACCCGCTTGCGGCCTTCGATATTCCGGCATGCCCCATGGAACCCAGCACATCACCCAACGTAGCGGCGCGGCCATCGTGCAGATAAGGTGCCGTCCGCCAGACTTCCACCAGTTGCGGCGTATCCACCAAGCGTCCTTCATCGCGACCGAGGAGCGTTCCTACATCCCGCATCTGAAGATCGGTAAACAGAGGCGCCGGATGGCAGCCTGCACATCCAACCGTTTCGAACGCCAGCTTTCCGCGCTCGGCCGCGACGGTAAGCGCACCGGTTTCCCGGTCGCGAAAGGGACTTGGCACGGGGTGCAGGCTCTTGAGATAAGCGTCGATACAACGAGCCTCGTCCTCCGGCCGCACGGAAAACTCGATATGACGCAGTCCCGCCCGAACGCCCGTTTCGGCATCGGCGCGTACACCAAGCCACATCGCTGCCGGTGTGACATGCGCCAGCAGCATGGACTTGGCATTTTTGGGGTTCCCCACTCCATCGTTGGGCAGGTCCCAGTTAAGCCCGTCGGTTCGCGCATCCGGGTGGCATGACGCACAACTCAACCAGTTCTGGAAACAGTCTCGCGCATCATTAAACAGGATTTCGCCCCGGCGCTCATCGGTGAGCGGAACATCCGGCCCAAGCGAACCATTGAAAAGGGTGCAGCCTTCGGCGAATGAAAAGTCGATTCCATCCACCGAATCGCTGAAATAATTCGCCACATACACGCAGTTCCCCACCACGGCCAACGCACGCGGCCCGACGCCGTTGAATCCGATACGCCGCCGAATCCCCGACAGGAACGAAAGATCGTTGCCCAGCACCGCGACGGCCTGTGGGTCCTGCGGATCAATCAACTTCAGCTTTTCGAACAGCTCCGGCACCTGAATCAGACTCAGCTGATTCAGCCCGGCCGATGAAACCACCAGCGTGTTTCCATCGCCCGAAAAACCGATCGCCCACGGGTTCGGAAAGCCTTGCTCCGCATCGTCAAGCAGAACCGTGTAGAGCAGCGAAAGGTCGGAAACACGAATGAAGCTGATCGCGGATGTCATAACCCACCCGCGCTCCAGCTGCGTGGCGGGCACCTGGTAGTGCGCCACATGATGGACGGCTACGGCATAGGATCCGTCCGGAGAAACCTTGATTCCTCGCACCCCCGTTGAACCTTCGATCAACGGGATCTGACGGGTCTTTCGGGATGTGGTATCAATCACTGAAACCACCGCTCCGGCATCCTTCACATTGGCCGCGCCGGAGGGAAGCAGATTGGCGACAAACAGCAGTCGCCCGTCCGGCGACAGATCGGCAGCCACCGGTTCCCGCACCACCGGGATACGCGCGACGGTTTCCCCTCGCTCCAGATCAACAACCGTGACATCGTTGTCGAATCGATTGCACACATAGAGCGTTTTTTCATCGGGTGAAAGCTGCGGCGCCATCGGCGTATGGCCGGCATCAAGGCATCGCACGGTGTTCCCCGTCTCTGTATCAATCTCAAGGACAGATCCCTGTAACCCTCCGGCCGTCACATAGAGTTGCTGGCCATCCTGCGACAACTCAAGTCCGGTGAGCTCGTGATCAAACATAATTTCCTGATCCACCTGAATCCCCGTCGTATCGACGCAAAGCACCCGTTGCCCGGAACCGCACGCCACATACAGGCGATCTCCGCCGGGGGATGAAAGGACATCCACCGGAGAAAGCGGATGGCCACCACGGGAGTTCACCAGTCCTGATAAAAGAATGGCTCCAAGTGCAAAAATTCTTAATCGCATTGTTTGATCGCCTCGTTACGCCTGTCGAAAGCCTTTGTACAGGTGGGACGGAATATAGCCCTGAAACGATTCGCGTCATGTCACTCAAATCTATGACGCCTGCGACTGAACCATCGCTCACGGAGAATGCGGCAGTACGGCAGATGCCGGCGGATGACCTGTTCCGGCGCCGGATAACAAAAAAGGCCCCCCTGCCTTTGCAGAGGAGCCATATGAGCGTAGAACAACTCCAACTAGAACTGCGGGGCTTCCCCCACCCGCACATCCTTCAATGGCGTCGGGTGAACCCGCTTGCAGGCATTGTTCATCCAGGCACCCACC
>JAFGVP010000090.1 GCA_016937945.1 Pontiellaceae bacterium
ATCTCATGCGCCACGCCGGCCGCCAGCAGACTCAGGGCGTGCAACCGCTCGGACTCAATGGACTCTGCCGTGGTCTCCCGCTCCCGCGTGACATCCCGGAATATGACAACCGCGCCCTCTTCCTTCTCATCCACAGCCGCCAGCGGGACCACATAAAACTCCATGAACCGATGCTGCGGATAGGTGATCTCGATTTCGCGCCGGACCAGCTGACTCCACTCATACTCATCCAGATCCAGAACGAGATCCCAGTGAATATCCTTCAGGTACCGCTTGATCGGAATGCCGAGCGCCGTATCGAGCCTGAAGCCGAGAAAAGACTCGGCCGCACGGTTTGCATAGACAATCTGTGCCTTGGGATCCAATACAATGATTCCCTCTTCAAGCGCCTGAAAAATCGTTTCCATCAGCCCCTTTTCGTGCGCCAGACGCAGAAAGTACGACTGCAGACTGCCTTTATCCAGATGATCCAGATGATCGACCAGCTTTTCAAAAAATCCAGGTTTCATGCTGGCACATGTGCCATTACGGCACACATAATGCAACAAAAATATGTCGCATAAACATGAGACGTTATGTCGCTAAAGCACCCTGTTCAACCCGATTTCACATGCTTTCATCTGATTGTTCTGGCACGTTGGCATCAAATCGTATATTTTATTCCAGTCACTTGAGTGGAGCGTAAGCAGCTCTTGCGACGGCATAGGAAATCAGAAACTACGGCAAAAAAGATGAAAACAAAATCGTGTTACTCCACCCAAAGCGACCCCTATCGCGCAGGAAATGAAATCGGGGCGGGGCTGGCCGAAATTGACCCGGAAGTCATATTCCTGTTTCCGTCCATTCACTATAGGGGGTCGCCCGAGCTGGCAGAAGCCATCTATGACGAGCTGAACACGGACAAAGCGATCCTGATCGGCAGCACCGGTGACGGTTTTTTTGAAAAGATGTATACCGGCCACGTCGGTGTGAGCGCACTAGGCATCAATAGCGGAGGAAAGATCCGATGGCACATGGCAGCAAGCACCGGAGTCGGCAGCGATCCCGTCCGCGCTGCAGCCCGATGCACGGAACAGCTTAAGCTCTCCCTGAGAACAAACGAACCGAAGTTTTACTTTCTCTGCAGTGATTTCAGAACAGACACAACCCAACTGGTGAATGCCCTCAAATCCTCCATTCGCCCGCCCCTTGTGGGAGGAAGCGCGGCCGATGACTTCAGCTTTGATCGATGCTATGTATATGCCAACCGCGAAGTACGCGAGGACTGCATGGCTCTACTGGCCGCAGAAGGCGACTTTGAATATGAAATTCTCGTGGCGAATGAGATGCAGGATCTCGGCCGCCCGGGAATCATCACGGCATGCCATGGGACCATGGTACAAACGATTAACGAACGCCCTGCCAACCAGTTTATTGAAGAGGAAACCGGCCAGCCGCTCAACTCACTGAACGAAGGAGTGCTGACCATAAAGCTTATGAACAGCAAAAACGAAGAGCCGCACCTGCGCTCGATGCTGCTCGTCGGCGACAGCGAGCATGAAGGAAGCATTCTGCTGTTCGGCGGTGTAGATAATGGCGATGTTGCACAAATCTGCCACGCGCCGCCGGAGCGGGTGCTTGAAAATTTCCGGCAGCTGGCAGGCTCAATTAAGAATCTCAACTTTGTCCCCAGTGCCGCCCTGCTGGTCTCGTGCGCCGGACGAAAACGGGTGCTGGGAGAATCCATTCGAGAGGAAGTCGAGCTCCTTAAAAAGCAAAACCCTGAAATCCAGGCTATCGCCGGCTATCCATCGTACGGCGAATTCGGACCCATCCGCCAAAACGGAAGTTATTCAGCCACTCTATTCCACAACATGACCTGCATTATGCTCCTGATAGGAGAGAAAAACACGTGAACTACCGATTTTTCAGCCTAACCAACCCTTCGCCGGAAGGCTTTACCTGCCAGCGCCCCGAAAAACGCGATCTACTCGGATCGCACGTGGCCCTTCACGCCTGTACCATTGAAGAGTGCACCGGCCTCATGGACCAATTCACTGAGCGGGTGGCCGGCCTGATTATCACCCCCGGAGAGCACTTCTCGTACAAGCCGATCGGACCGCACCTCTGGCACCTGCAAACATCACAGGACGCGCGCTATAAGCTGCAGGAGATCGCCGAATTTACGCTCCGGCAGATTGAGTCCGGGCTGGCCGCGGCCGAGGAAATCACGCAACTGAGAACCCAGCTTGAAAGAAGTCTGCGCGAACATCAGGAAGCACGAAGAGAGCATGGACACCAGAGCACCTATCTAACGGAAAAGGTGCAGACTCTTCGAGACGAAGTGCAGAAACGGCAGGCCATCGAAGCCCAGCTGCACATGTATAAGATTTTTTCGGAAAAAGCCGTACAGGGCATGGGATGGATCAACCTCAAAGGCGATGTGATGTATGCCAACCCCGCGGCGCAGAAGATCATCACCGGCGCCCCCGAAAAAAACATTATCGGAACTAATATTGCCGATTTTTTTCCTCCGGACGAACACGCCCGCATCATGAACGAAATTATTCCATACGTCCTCGAGGAGGGACAATGGAGCGGCGAACTGCGGGTAAAGCGAATCGGAACCGATGAACTCATTCCCATCGGCGACACCGCCAGCCTGATTCATGACACCCAGACCGGAGAACCGTTGCTCGCCAACGTGATTTATGACCTGAGAGATCAACGAAGAATCGAAGAAGAGCGGATTAAAATCAAAAAACTGGAATCGGTAGGTCAGCTTGCGGGCGGCATCGCACACGACTTTAATAACCTGCTCTCGTGCATTCTCGGAAATATTTCCCTCGCCGCTGAATCCCTTGAAATCAACTCCGATGCAGGCCATCTGCTTGAGGATGCCCGCAAAGCCACCCTGCAGGCCAAAGGCCTGACACAACAGCTGCTGACCTTCGCGGAAGGAGGCGACCCGATCCGGAAAACAGCTTCCATTGACAACGTCATTAAAGACTCGACTGAATTTGTCCTGCATGGCAGCAACATCAAATGCCGATACAACATTCCGGATGATTTATGGAAGGCTGAAATTGATGCCGGACAAATCAGTCAGGTTATACAGAATCTGGTCCTGAATGCCATTGAAGCCATGCCGGACGGCGGCTCCATAACCGTGGCCTGCGGAAATAAGCCGGCCCGGAACGGCCATGATGCGGACTGCATTAAGATTATGGTTATTGATGAAGGATGCGGTATTTTACAGGAGGATCTGGAGCGGGTATTTGATCCCTACTTTACCACCAAGGACGGCGCCAGCGGTCTGGGACTTTCTATCTGCCACTCCATTATTTCCAAGCACGGGGGCAGCATCTCCATTGAATCACATCCCGGGCACAGGACGTCAGTGAGTATTCTGATTCCTCGCACGGTTGAAAAGGCGGAGGAGCCTGCAGCAGTACCCTTGCGCGAATCCCAACCGCTTGAATCCGGCAAACTCAGGATTCTTGTGATGGATGATGAACCCCTGATCCGTAAAACATGCCAACGCATTCTCACAAGACTCGGTCACGAAATTTACACCGCCAAAGACGGGAACGAGGCGGTGGAAGTGTACAGGCGGCAACAGCAGGCCAATGCCCCGATCCAGCTCTCTATCATGGACCTCACGATCCCGGGCGGACTCGGCGGCCAATACGCGGTCAAAGCGGTTAAAGAGATTGACCCCGGCGCTCTCGTTATTGTTGCCTCGGGCTACTCGAGCGACCCGGTCATGGCCAACTATACGGAGCACGGCTTTGCCGCCGCGATCGCAAAGCCGTTTGAAATAGCCGAACTGCAGGAAGTCATCAATCAGCTGGGACGCGGCGCGCCGGCATAGACAGCGCGCCTGTTCCAACGAGCGGGCATCAGCCCGAAACCCCCATCACCAGCTGCCCCAACGCACCGACGATTTCGTCCATGCTTTGAGCCTGACTGAGCAGTTCCGTTGCCGCACTGGCCGACTCTTCTGCATGAGCAGCATTACCCTGGGTAACACGGTCAATCTGGGTAATTGCAGCGCTGATCTGCGTCAGGCCGATCGCCTGTTCGCGGCTTGATCCGGCAATCTCCTCGATTAACGCGGATGTTCCGGATACTTTCTCAACGATCTCGATCAGAGCGGCTTCTGCATCACTCACCACGACTTCGCCATTTTTCGCATGCGAGACCGCCTCATCAATCAGCGCCGTGGTTTCCCGTGCTGCTTCCGCAGAACGACGAGCCAGGTTACGCACCTCTTCAGCCACGACCGCAAAACCTCTTCCGGCTTCTCCGGCACGGGCGGCTTCAACGGCGGCATTCAGTGCAAGCAGATTGGTCTGGAAAGCAATCTCATCAATGACCTTCACGATATTGGCGGTCTTCGAGGAACTCGACCGGATATCATTCATAGCGGCCTCAACCTTCCGCATTGCCTCACTGCCGGCCGTCGCGGCGCCGGCGGCACCGGCGGCCAGCTCGTTCGCGGTCTCGGCACTTGTTGCCGATTTATCGGTGATCGTGGAAATCTCTTCAAGACTGCTCACACTCTCTTCCAGCGCAGCAGCCTGCTCGGAAGCACCACTGGCCTGCGACTGGGCCGAGGAAGCGATCTGATGCGAAGCACTGGCGACGTTTTCAGATCCGGCCTTCAGATCGCGAACCATGGCACTGAGCACATGCACCATCCGCTGAACCGACCAGATCAAGAGAACCGTTACAAACAACACGGTCAGCCCGGCCAAAACCAGCACGGTATTCTTGACCGTCTGGTTTTCCTGCTCAAGCAGTGCGAGCTCACTCTCTGCGTCACTTGCCTTGCCCTTGATTTGGATAATACTCGCATCGATGCGGCTTTCAATGGATGCCCCCAGCTTATCAAGATGACCTCGCATAACGGCAAAGGCCTGATCTGACTCAGCGGCGTGCATCTTGCGCTGTACAACATTCACGGCAATTTCATCGGCCTGTTGAAACACACTGACTGCCAACGCATTCCATGACT
This sequence comes from Pontiellaceae bacterium, assembly GCA_016937945.1. GTDB lineage: Bacteria > Verrucomicrobiota > Kiritimatiellia > Kiritimatiellales > Pontiellaceae > Pontiella. Next base: position 5,000 of record JAFGVP010000090.1, read on the forward strand.
CAAATTCTGCGAGAAAATTGGCATAAGCCGTCTTTGCCTCTGCACTGAATACCGCGGAAGCAGCGGCGCAGCGCTCCTTCACCTGATCGGCATTCTCAAGATAGGTTGCTTCGTGCGCCTGAATCTTCTCAAGATCGGTTTCATCATACAGACTCAGCAGCGCGACAAAAGACTGGTAGAGGTCCCGATCCGCATTGACCAGCAGGCACGTGGCATCAAGCAACGGAACCGCCGACGCGGCACCGGCATCACTTTTTATAAGTTCAGCAGTCTGAGCTTCGATAAGTCCCACCACTTGGTCCAGATCATCGCGCATAGCTGCAAAAGAAGCACTCACGGAATTCATCTTGGATTGCTGCTCAAGCAGACCGGCCTTCAATGCGGATGAGTCCTGCAACACCTGACCGCCGGCAGCACTCCATTGGTCATATGATCCCTTAAACGTGCTATACATCTGCATTTCATCGGCGTCCATAACAGCGCTCGAATGTGCGACCCGATCATGGATCTGGACTTTGTTTTCCTGATGGTCTGCAGCAATCTGATCCAAACTGCCCAGATTTTCCTTATCCATCACTTTGTGCTCGGCCACATAGGCCTGATAAACGCAACAAAACCACTTGCTGCGCATCCCTAACGTAGAGCAAACAAAGTGCCATAGTAGCAAATTATACTAATACGATAATGTTAAAGACATTAACTGCCGACCGGCATGCGACTTAAGAAAATTTCAGGTCATAAATGACGATCAACAAGCGAGTTAATGAAGGGGCCTAAAGGTCGCAATTCTGATCATTAAAGAAGGACTATTCGACACCCGCGCCGCTTTTCCAGTATGGCGAAGGAATGAACCCCAGTCCGCAAACCACCAGTTGGGAAAGCACGAAAACCATCAGCCAGAATCCGGCGGAATCAGTAAATCCATAGGAGTGCAGCCCCACACTGAGCTGATTGACCCCGAACCACGACCACGCCGTCACGATATTACCGAAAACGGCCATCACGGCAAAACCCCGATGTCGGATCATTCGGCCGTAGCGGGCATGAAGCAGAATCGCATTCCACATGACGATCAGAAGGGCGCCGTTTTCCTTCGGGTCCCAGCCCCAGAACCGCCCCCAGGAGTCATCTGCCCACAGACCGCCAAGCACCGTTCCGACAAAGCTGAACAGCAGCGCAAAGCAGGTGGTTCCATACATCATGCGGTACATATCATCTTCGGTTGCCGCATCCAGCCGCCGCGTAAACAGACCGGCCAGAATATAAAACAGCCCCATTCCTCCTACGACAAATGTGGCCACATAGCCCATCGCCACGGTAATCACATGCGTCGCAAGCCAGAACCGCGTATCGAGCACCGCACGCATCTGCTCCATCGTATCGCCATCGCCGGCCAGATACTGCGCGATCAGCAGGGTGAGAAAACCAGCAATACTGCCGATCAGATTACCGACGCCGCGCGTCCGGTCGCGGAAACCGATTTCCAGAATAATGCCGCAGGCCACGGCCGCCCAGCCGATAAAAATGGCGGAAGAATAGAGATTGGTAATCGGCGGATAGCCGGAAAGGAAACAGCGTGCAACAATTCCGAAGGTGTGCGGAATAAAAGAGGCAGCCATCAGGATTCCCGCAACATCCAGCAGCCCGTCCTTGCGCAGCAGCCAACCGAAACAGCTCAGCAGGAAAACCAGCAGATACATCCACTTAGCCCGCACAAACGCGTCAAGCCGGTTGAAAAAGAGCTCAAACCCGATCTTATGAAATGCGGCCGGATTCTCCTCATTCAGCTGCGAGCCATATTCCATCAGCGACCGGTTGAATCCGTCCACATCGCCGACGCGATACGCCTGCAGAAATGCCGCATATTTCATCGCCAGCGGATCCGCCGACGTCATGGGCCCTGAAAGCAGCGAGCTCATCAGCGGGCGCCAGCGCTCCTGCCCCGTATGCGGGGCAACAGCCAGCGGAATCGAGTTGCGCTCCAGCTGCATATAGCGCTGCGCCGTCGCAAGGCGTTGCTCCAGCGGAATCACGGAAGGATCTTCGAACGATGCCAGCGTACTCTCAAAAAGAAAGACCTTGTTGGACAGCCTGATAATCTGCCGATCGTAAAGATCGCGGGCCCGGTTTTCTTTGGCAAAGGCCGTTCGGGCCAGCTGATCCAGCTCCTCCATACGCGGCGCCAGCTCCATGTAGGAATAGCGGAAGCGCTTACGCTCCTCAAGCCCCAGACTGGAGAGCACGTCCAGGTTTTCGATCCGGAATACTTTATAGTCCAGCGCCTCGTGCTTTCCCGAAATGCCGTCGAGCAACCACTCCACGGCGGAAAGGCTCCTGCCGTCATCCGTGCGGATCGACTGCCGCCCAGAGAGCACGGTCAGCAGGTTGCGAGCAAAGGTATCCACCGGTTTCCGGCGCCCCTCATACTTCAGCGGAAGCCTTGCAAACGCCTGCGTCTGAAAGGTGTCCGGCGCCTGCTTCGGCGGAGCAATTCCGATCAGGAAAATGAATGCCGCAAAGAAAAGCGTTAACAGGCGGATGATTGTACGCAGCATCAGTTGTCCCTCCGCAAATAGTGCCTGAACGTCAGAATAAACTGCGCCGTCATACCCACAAAAACAATCATGCAGGAGAGATACGGAATCATCCAGACATCGTTCCGGACAACCTGCAGCACGGTTCCGCTGTCATCGGGCAGATAGCCGGATTGATAAAACGTGCGCCGCGCATACCGCAGCGGATTGTTCATCCAGATGCGCAGTTCGCGATCAACCTCATCCCCCTGATTCACCAGCCGGATCTCGCTCGAAAAATCACGCGGCATCTGGGTGCCTTCATACCGCTCATGCCGGAAATCCAACAACGTGATCGCATACGCACTGCCCGATGGCGATTTCAGGTATTCCCGCTTCGGCCGGAAATAAACTTCATATGAGCGGCCCCCTACCCCGATATGCGTCGGCATGTCCCACGCCCGTTTAACAAAGTTCGGATAAAACCACGTCGTCAGGATATAACGCCCGAGCGATGCTCCGCTTTCGCGATCAATCAGTTCCACATCGACCGCCGGTGCATTACGCTCGCCCATGGTGCCGCTTACCGACCGTTTTGCCGCAATATACAGACGCGAACCATACCCTTCATATGCGGGATAACGGTCCCGGTTGGCCGCAGGCACATTATCCAGCGGCACCGGACTGTTGGAATTCAGCATGTAGCGATGCACTTTAATATCAAACGGCTGGCCGGCAGGATGCAGTACATCGCCATTTTTGAGCATCCGGTGCGGAATTGCGGTAACCACCTGCCGAGCAGGATCCGTGGTTTCCGTAAACGCCAGCTCAAACTCGCGGGTGCGATCGACATAACTGACGGTTTCCCCCTCCTCCAGCGTCATCGAGGATTCAACCGCAAAATGCGCCGTAACAAATTCCCCGATCAACAGAAACAGGATCCCGCCGTGCAACATCACCATTCCGGCGCGCTGTCGATAGAGCAGATGGCACGCAAAGAAAAGAACGCCGGCCGCCAGCGTACCGCGCCCCAGGCGAAAGAACACGCGCCAGAACGCATCATCCTCCGTAATCGCCACCGGTGCCGTACCCCAGCCGAACATCACACCGGCCACGACAATCACTCCCAATATCAGCGCCAGAAGACCGGCCGTAAGTCGCCGCCCGCGGGCCAGCACTTTGAAGGTCGATGAATGTACTGCGATCAGGTTCAGCGAAAGCAGGCATCCGATCAGAAACCCGCCGGGAAAAGGAATCCTCAGATCATGCGGAATATTCCAGTTGCGCGGAAAAAAGATATAAAGGTCAATGTACGCAATGTAGCACCGGAAATACTGTTCCATGACGGTCCAGATGTCCCGGTCCACCTGCGCCAGCGTGCCGGCGAAAACCAGCACCATGCCCAGCGCCAGCAGCACAACCGTGAGCTTCAGCGATAGAAAAAAATCAATGACCTTGTTCATGAACCCTCAATAAGACAGAAGCGAACCCCGATATACAAGGTTTTCGGCCCCGGTCCGGCGCAAAACCGTTTTACTCAATCTTTATGCTTTCGATAAAGGCCCGGATATCCGCCGCATGAGCCTTCAGTTCGTCGACCGATCCCTTTGCCGTGAAATACCAGTAATTCGGCGCCAGATCGATGATTGCGGCAATAATCCCCTTGCCTCCGCTTTCATTATAGATTTCCACATAGGCAGAGGGATGCCCGTCAACCGAGATGGACTCCACCTGCTTGAGCACCTCCGGCAAAGCGTCCGGCATTTCCACCTGTCGGCACCAGCGCGCGACGTTGCTCTCTACATCGCCCATGGTCAGAGAAATCAGGTAAAAATCGATGGATGTTCCGCCGATAACATAGCTCGCCATACGCATTCCTGAAGCACCCTTTTCGGTCCACGCATCGGGAAGATAAGCAGAAAATCCCCGCGTCGGCATCTGCTGCATCATGGCGTTATGAGCCTGTATGACCGCCTCGTTATCCGCAGACGTTCCGCCCATGGTCACGGTCGGCGCAGGCGCAGCCGGCTCTTCCTTCGACGGAACCTCGTAGGTTTCGATCTCCTCGCGACTGCAGCCCGTCAGGACCAGTCCGGCCAGCACCGGCAACATGAATATCCTCATCATCAGCTCCTTTTTCGAAGAATCGCAATATAGGAACGGGCCGGCCCAATGTCCACTAATATCATCATGTTAACCATATTTACCCTCTTGCAATTGCCTACATCCTTGCCTATCTTTTTTGAATTCACGTGGAATCGGACATGTAAACATGTTACTTCGTTAGACCAATCCTGTGAAAATAAAGCATACTATGAATCTGAACAGACCAGCCCAGAACGGAATCCCGATCAATCTATTTATCGCCGATCGCGCCTGCCTTGTTGTCGGCGGAGGGCGCGTTGCGCTGCGTAAAGCCCAGCTGCTGCTCGATGGCGGCGCCCGCGTGACGGTCATCAGCCCCGAGATCTGTGACGAGCTTTCGGCCATAATTGACGAAGGAAAAATATCTCACATTCCGCGGCGGTTTGAGGACGGGGATGTGAATGCCGTCTATATGGTTTATGCGGCAACCAGCAGCCGCAGCGTGAACCGGCATGTACTCGAATGCTGCCGCGCAAATCGAGTACTATGCTGCTGCGCCGACGGTAACTGGGCAGACAGCGACTTTACCACGCCGGCCATCACGCGGTATAAGGATTTAACACTTTCCGTATCCTCCGGCGGTAATGACTGCCGACAGTCAAAAATGGTCAAAAACAGTCTGGCCCGACATCTGAGGATGATCGATTCCGCCCACCTCGTCGTGGTCGGAACTGACCATCATCATCTGACGGTGGAAGAGCGCGAACCGTTTCATCTGATCGGACCGCGTTTCGAACGCGCCGGTTTTATGATCATGCAGCTTTGGGGCATTCATGAATACATGATCCTCAACACCTGCAACCGGGTGGAGGTTATTGCCGTGGTATCGGAAGAGACGGCAAAAAACGGTATTCTGCGCCACATCATGGGCTTCACCAACCTGAAGGAAGATAAGTATTACCTTAAAAGCGGCGAAGAGGCATTCGAGCACCTCTGCCTCGTGACTGCCGGAATGCTCTCGCAGACGCCGGGTGAAAACCATATTACCTCCCAGATGAAGGAGGCGCTGGAGATCTCCAAAACCCGGGGATGGGCCGGCAACATGATGCAGGAATGGATCTCCTCCGCCCTGTATATCTCAAAGATCATCAAGAACCGGATCGGTCCGCAGCTGAAAAACTATGAAATCGAAGAACTTTCTCTGCGCTACCTGGAAGCACATAACCTGATCAATCGGGAAACCACCCTGATGGTGCTGGGCGCCGGCATGGTTGGCCGAGGACTGGTGAAGGACAGCCTCCCGCTCGTTGGCCGCATTATCTGGTGCTACCACGTAAACAGGCCGGAGATTGAGCCTGCATGGGCGGATCGCATCGAGCTGTTTACCTTCAATGAAATGAAAAACAAGATCACCGAGGCCGACATCATTGTCAGCGCAACCGATGCTCCCGGCTATCTGCTTCATCTGGGGCACGCCCCGTTTTTCAATCAGGAACGGCCGATTACCGTGATCGATCTGGGAATGCCGCGCAATATTGACCCCGAACTGGACGACCTTTCCGCCGACGTGACCGTAGTCGATCTAGACGGCCTCAAATACTGGTACCGGCGCGAACTGACCGACATGAACAATATCCTGTCGCAGAGCCGCGAAGTGGTTACCGAAAACCGGAATCTCTATGACAAAATCACCAACAGTTTTAAAAGCGGGAACCCGCCCCAGTAACCTCGCACTGACCCAGACACGGCAGGCACTTGACCGGATTGAGGGCATGCTTGATGGGATTCGCTTCGAGATTTTGCCCATCACATCGGTTGGCGACACCGACCGCTCCACCGACCTGAGAGAAAGTCCGCCGGACTTCTTTACCCGGGAACTTGATCAGGCCCTGCTTGCCGAAGATGTTGATTTTGCGGTACACAGCGCCAAAGACCTGCCCGCCCCGATGCCGGACGGAATTGACTGGTTCTGGCTGCCCTGGCGGGAAGAGCCGCGCGACGCACTCATTCTCGCCCCCGGTCGTCAGCTTTCCGACCTGCCGGAAAATCCGGTCGCCGGCGTCAGCTCCGAACGTCGCGAAGCCTACTGCAAGAAGAAATTCCCCCACGGGATCCAGAAAACCATTCGCGGCAATATTGAAGAACGCATTGCCCAGGTAGACGCCGGCGTTTTTGATATCGTGGTCATGGCCGGTGCCGCGCTCGTCCGGCTCGGCCTTGAAGAACGAATTACGCAGTGGATTCCGCTGAATGAACTCGAAGTCCCCGAGGCTCAGGGCTATCTGGCCATCACCTTCCGCAAAGGTGATGAACGACTCATGGCCTTGCGATCACTCTTTTCCCGAACCGTGGTTTTTGCCGGCGCCGGCGTCAGCAACCGGGAGCTCTGCACCATCGCGGCCCTGCGCGCCCTCAACCGCTGTGACGTCTGCCTGTACGATTCACTGATTGATCCATCGCTTCTGAATGAACTTCCGCCTGGATCTGAAGCCATTGATGTCGGCAAGCGATGCGGCGCCCATAGCCAGGAGCAGCACGAAACCACGAAACTGATCTGCGAACTGGCTCGCCAGAGCAAGAAAGTACTGCGTCTCAAGGGCGGCGATCCCGGGATTTTCGGACGACTGGCCGAGGAGACCTCGGCGCTGGAGGCGCTTGAAATTCCGTTTCACGTTATCCCGGGCATCAGCGCCCTGCAGGCCGCGACAACGGGCACCGGCATGCTGCTTACACGACGCGACGTTTCCCGCGGCTTTGTAGCAGTGACTCCCCGCATGCAGGGCGGCGGCCTGGCCACCTGCGATGCGTCGATGAAGGATCAGCTGCCCGTCATCTATTACATGGCGATCCGGGCGGTCGACCGCATTGCCGCACAGATGATTGATGGAGGGCATGCGCCTGAGACTCCGGCGGCGCTGGTCTTTAATGCCGGAGGAGAGGATGAGGAAATCTTTCGAACCACACTCGATGAACTGCCGGATTTTGCCGGCAATCATTGCACCCGCAAACCGGGCCTTATCGTGGTAGGCGAAGTTACCCGTTATGCCTTCAGAAACAATCTAGGAGCACTTCAGGGTCAGCGTATTTTGATCACGGCATCCGAAGCCCTCCAGCAGAAAACCGCAGACCAAATCCGGGATCTCGGCGGACGCCCCGTGCAGTTTCCGCTGATCCGGCTCGTCTGCCGGCACGATCTTACAATGACCTGCAGCGACTATGACTGGCTGGTCATCACATCCCCGTCCTCGGTCCGGGCCTTCATGGAAATTGTGCAACAGCGGAAAACGGACTTTCGGACCATTCCGAAAATCATGGTCTGCGGTCGCGGAACGGCCGCGGAGTTTGCTGAATACGGAATTCGGGTAGATGCCCGGCCGGAATCCGGCTTCAGTGCGAATTCCCTGATTGAACTGAGCAAATCGACGCTTAAACCGGGCGAAAGAGTGCTTCGGGTTCGCTCCGACAAAGCCGGCCCGGAACTGGCCGATGCCCTCCGGAAAACCGGAGCGGAAGTCGATGATGTGGTGATCTACGATAACGTCCGCGTTGAGCACGCCGAACTGCCGCCCTTTGACGCGGTCTTTTTCGCCAGTGCCTCCGGTGTTGAATCACTGGTCGGGCAATGGGGAGAAAGCGCTCTTGCCGGAAAAACCATGGTCGTCATCGGTCAGCCCACAGCTGATGCGCTGGACAAAATTAACCTTAAGCCGGACGTTATCGCCAGGGAAGCGACTGTCGATGGAGCCATCCAGTCGCTGGCAGAGCATCTCGTTTCCCGACGGATGGCATCGAGTAGCTGAGGAAGGTTGCCCTCCCTCGGCTCTCACACCACCTTTTTATTTTACCCACAAGTATGGATTCGGGCCAGCCTGAACATTTCACCAATAAAGAAGCGTTTCCTTTGTTACCGACTAAAATGCAGGCTCTTACATCAGAGAAACAAAGAGAAACGCTATGACAAAATGTACCCAGACGGTTTTCGCTTTTCCATCCTGTAAATCCCGAAAGTCCGCGCGGACTTTTCGGGCGGAAATATCACCTCATTCGGCGGGCTGCAACTTCTACGGCAGGCGGACTCTCAGCTTGGGCTGATCCGTTCTGCGGCACCACAGGAAATCATCCTGGACTTTGATGCCACTGACGATGCGGTGCACGGAGAGCAGGAAGGTCGTTTCTTTCACGGATACTACGACCGCTACTGCTTCCTGCCGCTCTACGTGTTCTGTGGTTCACAGCTGCTTTGCGCCTACCTGCGCCCCTCGAAGATCGACGGCGCAAAACACGCGTGGGCGATCCTTTCGCGGCTCGTCAAACGACTCCGGCAGGCCAGGCCGGAGGTAACCATCATCTTCCGCGGCGACAGCGGCTTCTGCCGCGGGAAAATACTGCGCAGGTGTGATCGCCACGGCGTGGACTACATCCTTGGACCGGCCAAGAACAAAAGACTCAAGGCCATGGGCGCTGCATTTATGGCCGAGGCCGAAGCCCGCTTCTGCGAAACCGGTGAAAAGCAACGGCTTGAAGTCGCCCCAAGCTTTCAAACGGGGAGTTGCTGTCGCTGAAATACCGACAATCCGTCATAATACACATCGCTACTGCTTTTATAAAACGATTGCCAGCCCAGCGAGTGCCCGAGCTCATGCGGAATCAGGGAGCGGAAATCTATCATCCCCGTCGCCGGCGCATCCACCCCGAAGCTCATGGGAAAAGAGTCGTTGTATAGAATATAGCTGTCCCATGGATTCGAAATATCAACCGCTTCCCGCCAGGCAACTTCAGCATCGGTCAGGTATACCGGCCAGCTACTCCGCGCTTCATGCCATGGTATTAGTCGAACTGTTCCAGACCTCCCCGACATCATAGCGGCAAATGTTAAACCACCCATGCGAATCAATGGTTACCGCACCAACGGACGAAGCATACAGGAGCGCTCCGATGCAGAGAGATCTCTTTATCGGCATTTCCCGATGCACCTCACATTAAAGCGCCGGGCCACGCACAGGCCTCCGTCATAAATACAGGAATCCTCATCCAGATCCTGATTGGCCGCAATCGGAACACGATTAACAATAGCAGCTTCGATGTTGGTCAGCCAACCGGCGCCAACCGATAGATTCAGCGTGCTCAAACAGACCGGGTGCCGAACCAGTTGATGGTTGGCATGATCCTGCGGGGCGGCCTTCTGAACGCCCAGCGATGCAATATTGGTCGTGATCTGCATGTGCTCCTCCTTGCCCTGATGCAGTCTACAGAATACTTTCCGCACCTCCGTGTACGGCTTTCGGACTTATTCGGACGCCGTATTTCGTGACTTAAATCGTGCATAGACGATTCGGTATATTTTTCCGCTATCTTCTTCGTCTTATCACTGCGCTTTCATCAGGCAGCCAGAGAAAATATGAGAATGGATGGTATGCGTTCTGAGCACCATTTCCAGAGCAGTTTCCTTATAGCTCAGGCCTTCGGCAATAAACTGAAGTACCGTCCGCTCCCGCATGGAAAGAAGCTCGCGGTCCGGTTCCTGTCTATGCCAAAGGCGGCATCGGCCCCCGTGAACGCGCCGACCAGACTGAATGTTCTTTCAGAAAAAAGCCTATCCACCATGTTCTTCAGATAAACTCACTGTCCCGCAACGATACAGACATTAATCATCATGCACTCCGTTTATGCCTGATCCAGCAGGGCCCACTCGTCGGCACCGGTCCCCTCTTCAAGAACCGGAAAAACTGCTTCGAGCACAATTCCTCCGCTCTTTCCATTGCGCACGGAAACCGAACCTTTAAAGAGTCTTACAATGTGCGAAGCCAATGCGTTCCGCAGACCGAAGTCTCCCCCGGGAACCACCAGCGTGCGTTGCCCTCCGACTTCAAAAAAGGAATCCAGACTCTCCTTCGAAAGCGACGGGCCGGACGTAATGAATGAAATAGAAACCTTGCCTTGATGGACAACCGTGTCGATGCAGACCTGCTGTCCCGCCTCGACGCACATCGTTGCCACACCGAGCAGATCCGCACAGGCTCGGAAAAACAGATTGGAATTGGCCAGAACCCGAACCTTTTGCGCGATTTCAGCAGATGGCAGAATAACAAATTCCGCGTGGCTTCCTTCCAACTCATCAAGTGCTCCCTGAATAGCGGTATGCACGCGGACGGCCGACATGCGGAATGATGAAGAATCAACGTTGATGGAAGAGAGCAGGCACGCATCATCAACCAGCTTGAGCATACGCTGGCGCGCGTGTTCGTAGTCGTCTTTGAATACCCGGAGTTTGGAATCGGCCGGAAGCTCGTCGAACACATAATCGCCTACGCCGAACAATCCGGTCAGCGGGGTGCGGATTTCGTGCGAAAGCACCGAGAGCCATTGCGACTTTGCATCATCCCAGACTCCGAGACGGCGATGCGCCTCGGCCAGTTGAACGGCTCCCTGCCGAACCTGCTCCTCCATATCCAGCTGGAATGCGCGCAGCTTCAGGTGGGTTCTGACCCGGGCAAGAACTTCGGCCTCATGAAGCGGCTTGGTAACATAGTCAACCGCACCGACATCGAATGCCTTTACCTTATCCTCGGGATCGGTCAGCGCACTCAGAAACAGAACCGGAATATTGGCGGCTGCACGCCGGGATTTCAGGGTACGGCAGACTTCATACCCATCGATCTCCGGCATACAGATGTCGAGCAGGATGAGATCGGGCGTTTCATGTTCAAGAACCGACAGCGCCATTACTCCGCTGGGAAATGCCACGACATCATAACCGCCCTCCTCACGAAGCATGGATTCAAGCACGTTGAGGTTTTCAGGCTCATCATCAACAATCATGATGGTTTTCGTTCGTGTCTGTGTCATCGCGACTCCTTTTCTTTCAACAGTGTTTCAAGTGCCGAATAATCATAACTATCCGCACACCGGCTCATGTAGGCACCCAATTCAGGCTGTTCGTCGGAAACCTGCTTGATCAACTCTCTCAAGCCCTGAACATATCCCCGCCGTACAACAGCCAGACAGTCTTTTACCAGATTTCCCGGAAGCAGTTCAACCATCGGCACAAAACTCGACGGCTGTTGTTTCTCCGGTGGACGGGCGACCGTTTCGTATCGGTAACGAACCCCGACCGCCTGTTCGATTCCCTGGAGCAACTGCGCATCACGCAGCGGCTTCGGAAGAAATCCATTGGCTCCGATGCTCATCAGCATCTGCTCGTCATCCGGATGGGCCGAAGCCGTCATGACCAAAACCGGCAAACCTTTCAGCGCAGGGTTGGAGCGGATCGCCTTGAGCGTTTCCGTTCCGTTCAGCTTCGGCATCTTTTTATCGAGCAGAACCAGATCAAATTCCGGGTCTTCGGCAAGTCGCTCCAGCGCCTCTTCGCCGTTCGTTGCCATCTCTGTCTTGAAGCCGATCGACCCCAGCAGCAACGCGAGCATTTCCAGGCTGTTTTTATCATCTTCAACCAGTAGCAGGCGACGCACCGGCTCATCCGCAGCCAGAGAGATAATTCGCCGCGGATCCGCTGTCGCCGGTTTTGCGGCACATTCATCGGCAAGGAAACTGAAGCAGAACCGACTGCCCTTTCCGACCGTGCTTTCCACAACAATATTGCCGCTCATCGCACGGGCATACTGCCGACTGATCGCCAGACCGAGTCCGGTTCCCTTACCGGTGCTCCGACCGGATGCCGCCTGCTCAAAAGCTGAAAATATGTTTTCCAGTCCATCCGCTTCGATGCCCACGCCGGTATCCTCTACCGTAAGTTCCACCATCAGTCCCCCTGCCCCCCGCGCTTGCTCCCGGAGTGCAGCAGTAATCCGTACCCAGCCGGCCGGCGTAAACTTAACGGCGTTTCCGACCAGATTGATCAGAACCTGCCGAATCTTTCCGTTATCGGCATGAATACACGCCGGCAAGGATTCTTCGACCTCCAGCTCAATGGCGAGATTCTCGGCATCGGGATGCTGGTCAAACATCTGCCGGATCTCCTCCAGCAGCGGACGAAAATAGAAGTCCACGGAAGAGAGTTCCACATGGGTCGATTCATTCCGGGAAAGCAGCAAGACATCGTTAATGAGCTCCAGCAGATGATTCCCGCTGTCGAGAATAACGTTCAGTCCCTTGCTGCAGACCGCATTGCTGCGGCTTCCGCCGCAACTCCGACGGAGAATCTGCGAATATCCCAGAATCGCGTTCAACGGGGTCCGGATTTCGTGCGACATGTTTGCCAGAAACATGCTTTTGGCGCGGGCGGCTTCCTTCGACTCCTCGCAGGCGCGCAACAGATCCTGCTGCATGGCCTGCATCTGCTCAATCATCTCGGATTGTTTCTCCGTGAATCGCGCAAGTTTCTCTTCGGAAGAACGGCGTATTTTAAAATTGGCAAACATTTCCGCCATAACCCGCAACAGCCCCAGTTCCTCCTCCTGCCAGTCGCGAACCGCCTTAACGGCATCAAATCCGACAAAACCCAGGCAGACCGACTGATCCATCAACGGAATCGTGATCAGCGACTTGATTCCCTGTGGCTCCAGAACGGCCCGCAGGTTGCTCGACTCGAGCAGATCGTTCACGCACGGCACATGCACAATCTTTCCCTTCCGATGTGCCCCAACCCAGTCAGGAACAACGTCGACCGGAATATCCTGAAGATTTTCAATCTCGGGAGAGATCTCGCCGGCACACCATTCATGCGTATTCGACATGATCTGGTTCTGCCAATCATAGGAAAACAGATAGGCGCGATCGGCTCCGATCAGCGTGCCGATCAGGTGGAGCGCCTCCTTAATCGCCGCATCCTGCCCGGCCACCGGAATATTCACAAAACCGGTTGCAAGGCGCATCAACTCCCGCTGAATACTGGAAAGCCGACGGATCTGCTCTTCCGACTTCTTGCGATGGGTAATATCCTGGGCATACCCGACGGTGCCGATCACATCGCCACGGGCATCAATCACGGGCGTTTTAAAGGTTTCAACCCAAAGCCGGTGACCCTCGTGCTCAATCGGTTCCTCCACCCTGACGGAAGTTCCCTGGGCCATGACCACCTTATCGTCCAGCTGATACTGCTCCGCCAGCTCGGGCGGCCAGATATCCGCATCACTCTTGCCGCACAGATCGGACGGATGCTCCATGCCGCAGGCTTCAGCAAAGGATCCGTTAACAGAAAGGAAGCGGCTGTCGCGATCCTTGAGCCACACGAGTCCCGGCAGGTTTTCCAGAATGGCCGACTGATAGGATTCCCTTAATTCAAGCGCAACCTCGGCCTTCCGGCGCTCCGTAATATCGCGTGCCACGCCCTGAACCGCCTGCAATTGACCGTCATCGGAAAAGACGGATCGCGTATAGAGCTCCACCAGCACGTGGCGGCCATCCTTGCGGATAATATCAAAGCAGTATAAGCCCTCTTCGTGATCACCCATGATCCGCGCCTGTAGCCGCTCATAAACCATCATCTGGTATTCAGGTGCCACCAGATCGCTGATATTCATGTTCAGCAGTTCCTGCTCCGTATATCCGGTCATTGCAAATGCCGCAGCATTCACGTAAATGCAGTTTCCTTTGAGGTCAGTCTGGTAAATGACATCCAGCGTGTTATCCACGATATACTGATACTGCTGCTTGGCCAGTTGCAGATCCTCTTCAAACCGCCGCCGCTCGGTAATATCGCGACTGATTCCCAGCAGACCGATCAGTGTGCCGGATGCATCGCGCAGCGGAGCTTTCAGGGTATCCAGCAATACGCGCCGGCCATCAGGATAGTCAACCCACTCATCGTTACTGCGTTTCTTCCCGTCTGCCATCATCGCGGCGTCCTGCCCGCGGAAAAATTCCGCAACCGCCACCGGAAAAAGATCATAGTCCGTATGGCCGACGATTTCCTCGCGGGAGCACCCGACAAATTCAGCAAAGTGGGTATTGCAACCGAGGTAAACACCCTTGAAATCCTTGAAAAAGACGATATCCGGCATCGAGTCCAACAGGCCGGACAGCAGGGATGATTCATGGCGTCCGCAACGATCATTCAGTTTCGATGCCAACGCGCGGATCTGTTGCCGGAGCTCATCGTTCTCCTGCTCCAGTCTACGACTTACGCAATCGTTGGATATATTTTCTTCCATTGGATCTGTTCCCGACACTCCGGACGTTGCTACCTTCATAGCAAGCCAAGTGCCAAATTCTTGCCCGTTCTAAAAATATTTTGAGAAAAAATGCGATCCGGCCCGTAACCAAAAAAATCAGCCATGAAGTATTAACAGTCCCAGCAGCCCGCCAAGTCCCGAAGCAAAGATTGCCGCGCTGGCCATCATGCTCAAAACACCGGCCGATATGCGCAGGCCCGATACCATCATGACGGCCCCGCCACGCTCACTGCTGAAAGAATGTTCCTCTGCCGCCGTGCCGGCCTCCGGTCCGCGGCCCTGAACCTCTGAAGAAACATTACCTCTCATCTGAATCACGCTCCTCTGTGGGCTAAAAGTATTGATTGCCGCCGGTCACACCTGCTCTGTACATACTCCACGCCCCGATGCTCACCCCGATCAAAGACCAAAACCGAAAAAGGCAAAAAATGATCGAATCGCAAATGAGAGAATGCAAAATCAGGCCAAGTTTGGTCCTGCATGATGCGTCGAAGTCCGCTAGCCTTCGTCACAATATTCAAAACAGAGGAATTCCTTATGCGAAAATATACTGCCCTGTTGGCATCCACATTAGCCTTGATGACTGTACTCCCGAACGCAAAGGCTCAACAACCCCGCCGGCGCAATCCCCCCCGGTACGTATTTTTCTTCCTTGGCGACGGCATGTCGTCGGCCCAGGTTCTAGCGGCGGAGGCCTATAAATCCGGTAACGAGGATGACTCTTCGGCCATGCGTACTCCCGAGAAACGGCTGAATATGACGCAGATGCCCGCCACCGGACTCGCCACGACCTTCTGCGATACGCGCCTGATCACCGACTCCGCGGCCGCGGCTACCGCATTTGCATGCGGGATTAAAACCACCCCGGGAGCCATTGGAAGGAATACCGAACTCAATGCCTCGTTCCATAGCATTGCTGAGCTGGCCCAGACACAGGGCCGCGCAATCGGCATTGTCTCCAGCGTATCGCTCTCCCACGCAACGCCGGCGGGCTATTATGCAAACGTAAACAGCCGCAACAACTATTGCGAAATCGGCTATCAGGCCTCCCAAAGCGGCTTTGAATTCTTTGGCGGCGGCCTCTTCCCTCAGATGGACAGCGATAATAATTCAGGAAAAATCAAGCTTCAGCAGGCCTTTGCCGATGCTGGATACACCATTCTCCGAAAAAAAGACGAGATCCTCGGGCTCAATGGAGAACAGGGAAAAGTGGTCTGCTCCGTAGCCACGTCCTACGACGGCGATGCCATGCCCTTCTCCATCGATCACCCGGAAGAGGATTTTTCGCTGGCCGAAATCACGCAGGTAGCCATTAACTATCTTCAGAACGATCCGGAAGGCTTCTTCATTCTGGTGGAAGGCGGCAAGATCGACTGGGCCTGCCATGGCAATGACGCCGCAACGGCACTTCAGGAAGTAATTGCTTTTGATAACGCCATCGGAACCGCCCTTAACTTCATGACGGCGCATCCCAATGAAACCCTGATCGTGGTTACCGGCGACCACGAAACCGGCGGATTAAGCATCGGATTCCGCGGCAACAAATATCAGACCGACCTCGCACGCCTTCGCGGCCAGACCAAATCCGGCGTCCGCTTTATCGCGACCGACCTCGCCGCTTACAAAAAATCCCACAAGTGGATCGGCATTACGGAGAGCAATATTGACGACGAGATGAAATCGCTTATCAAATCCTGCTTCGGACTGGAATGGAATGATCTGACGGCTTTTCAGAAAGAGCAACTCGAGCGGGCCTATGATTATACCATGAGCGGCAAAGAACCGGACAGCCGCCCCAGCGGATATGACCTTGAGGCCGTCACCTCCGTCGATTATCTGACCTACGGCGGAACCGATCCGCTGACCGTTACCATCACGCACATCCTTGCCAACGAAGCCGGACTCGACTGGACAACCTCCAGCCATACAGCGTTGCCGGTTCCCGTATTTGCAGCAGGCGCCGGGGCCCGCAGCTTCAGCGGATTTTACGACAATACCGACATCGCTAAAAAGCTTGGGCGCATGATGCAGCTCCCCGAGATTCCTGCTGAAGACGAGAGCCGAAAAGGCCCGTCTGCTTACTAACAGATAGTTCCGAGAAAAACCATCCGGTTTTTCTCGGGTTCCTCTCATCTATATAACTGGATAAAACCTATCTTGCCTGTTGATAAACTGTCAACAGCGACACAAACAACTCCATAAACACTTACTAATGAGAATCTTAAATAGGTGATCCTTTCGGTTGACAACTTTCCATCCACTTCATAGGCTCCCGAATCATTATTTTAAATGACTATTTAAAACGGAACGCGCCTATGACAACAAAAAAAAGGCTGATTCGATCTGCCTGCACCGTGTTTGCTGCGAAAGGATATCGGGATGCCACTGTGGCGGAGATCTGCGAAAGTGCAGAAGCCAACATTGCGTCGGTTAATTACCATTTCGGTGATAAATCCAACCTCTACTACGCATGCTTCATGCATCTGTTTGGCGTGGTCGAAAGAACCTACCCGGAGCCGGAAACGACCGATCCGGAAACCTGGCTGCACGCGTTTGTTCGAACCCGTATCCTGAACATTCTCGATGACGGCGAAGCCGGACTGCTCCCGAAACTGATGCATCTGGAAATGGGCCAGCCGACGGAAATCCATGGCCGGCTTTTTGACGACGCCATCCGTCCGCGCCACAAACGCATTGTTGAAATGATCGGAATCTTCCTTGGAGAAGATACCGATCCGGTGGCAATTCAGGTTGCCGCCGCCAATTTTACCAGTCTTCATATTTTCATGAATATCGGAAAGCAGCAGGCAGGGAAACCAGGCCCCTTTGAACAGGACCGCCCCATTGGAAAAAGCGAGTGCAGCAAAATGGCCAATCAGGTGGCCGCGTTTGCCATGGGAGGACTTCATGCAACCCGCGCCCACCTGAACCAACAGAGGAACCCCTCATGACCCCCCGCAACTTTATTATGATTGCCGCCCTCCTTCCGCTGGCCGGATGCACAATGCTGAAGCCGGATCACGATGGCGCGCTGAACGCATATGTTGCCGAAACCTATTCGCGACAAGGCGGAGACGCCGCCGGAGAAGGTCCTTGGTGGAAGAGCTTTAACAGTCCGGAACTGGATCGCCTGATGGACGAGGCTTTCTCAGGAAACCTTTCCCTGGCGAAGTATGCCGCCCGGCTCAGGCAGCAACAGGCGCTGGCCGCCAAGGCCGGCGCGTCCGGAATTCCGACACTCTCCGGAACCGGGTCAGCAGGAACCACCCGCCCCGACATTACGGAGAGCCGGAAGGTTGACGCCTACGCGCTGGGCCTCTCGGCATCCTATGAACTCGATCTCTGGGGCCGGGTTGCCTCAACAGCCCAAACTGCGGCACTCAGCCGGGAAGCCAGCCGGTTTGACCTGCAAAGCGCAACACTCTCGCTTTCCGCAAATATTGCGGACACGTGGCTGGCCATCATTGCACAGGAAAGCAAGCTGGACCTACTGCGCGGCCAGCTCGATGCAAATACAAAGACCCTTGAACTGCTTCAGCTCCGTCAGCGCAATGCCATCTCGACCCAGCTTGATGTGCTGCAGCAGAAACAGGTGGTTGAGTCGACCAAGGCACTGATTCCGGCGGCTGAACTGCAACTCGAACTGCTGAAATCGCAACTCAATGTACTGCTCGGGCGCATCCCGGGAGCTCCGGTTGAACTCAGCACGAAGACTCTTCCGGCCCTGCCGGATCTTCCCTTCTCGGGAATCCCTGCCGACCTGCTCATCAAACGGCCCGATATCCAGGCCGGACTGGCCCGACTGGAATCGAAGGAGTATGCCGTTGCCGCGGCACGTGCGGATCAATTGCCGACCCTGACTCTGAGCGGTTCGCTTTCCGCATCGGACAGCGATCTTGGAAACCTGCTCGATAACTGGGCCGGCAACCTCGCGGCCGGATTGGTTGCTCCGCTGATCGACGGAGGACGGCGCCGTTCGGAGGTCGCATATCAGCAGGCGCTGACCGACGAAGCACTGGCCGCCTATCAATCAACTGTGCTGACCGCCATTACGGAAGTGAACGATGCACTGGCCACTGAGCAAAAAACGGCGGAGCAGCTGGCTATCGAGGAGCAACAGCAACAAACTTTATCATCGCAGCTCTCCGAAGCAGACCTCCGATATCGCAAAGGCCTGAACACCTATCTGACGGTTCTCAATGCGCTCTCCGCAAAACAGAGCCTCGAACGCAGCCTCATTACCACCCGAATCAATTATTACACGGCCCGTATCGAGCTTTACCGCGCGCTCGGCGGCGACTGGAACATCAACCTTTTAGAACCCGCTTCAAAATAAGGATATTAAAATGAATCCGCAAAACCTGCTTAAAAACTGGATCCTGCCCATCATCATTATCTCCCTCGGTTATGGGGGCTATAAACTCCTGCTGAAACTCAAGCCGCAGGCCAAAGTGGTTCCTCCGACGGAACGCATTGTTCCGGTCAAGATTCAGGAACTTGGCTCAATCGCAACACCGGTCCAGCTGCATGCCGCCGGAACCGTTGAGGCCGCCAAACAGATCGCCCTCCAGCCGGAAGTATCCGGCCGGATTTATAAAACCGCAGAAGCGTTCCTTCCGGGAGGCGAATTCAAGGCCGGCGAACCGATGCTCTGGATTAATCCTGTCGATCTGGAAGCCGCACTTGCCCAGACGCGCAGCACGCTGGCGCAGGCGGAATATGCGTATCGGCAGGAACTCGGCTGGCAGGAGGTTGCCCGGCATGAATGGGACCTTATTGAAGACCACTCCACCGTCACCGAACTGGAAAAGGAACTCACCCTGCGCAAACCGCAGCTCGACCAGGCCAAAGCCCAACTCGATGCCGCCCGCGCCGCCGTTGCCAAGGCCCAACTCGATCTGGACCGCGCATGCATCAAGGCCCCGTTCAATTGTCGAATCATTTCCCGCTCGGTTGAACTCGGCTCGCAGATCACCACGCAGACGACGCTGGCAACCCTCTCCGGAACCGACGAATACTGGGTCCGCGCCACGATTCCGGTGGAAGACCTGCAATGGCTGGAAATCCCCGGAACCACCGCACGCATCCGCCTCGGCAAAACCTCCGAAAAATATGTGGCCGCTGAAGTATTTGCCCTGGAACCGGCGATCGAAAGCAATGGCCGGCTCGCCCGCATTGTCCTGCGCATTCCGAATCCGACAACCCGCACCATCCCGATCCTGATCGACTCCTATGTCTATGCCGATCTCGAAGGCCGCTCGGTAGAAAATGTTTATGCCATTCCCGCCGATGCCCTTCATCAGGGAAGCGTGGTATGGCTGATGAACCGGGAAGACCGCCTTGAAATCCGCCCCGTCAGCGTCCTGTGGAGAACCCGGGATCAGGTCTTCATTGGCGAAGGCCTTGCAGACGGAGAAGGCCTGATCATCACCGACATTCCCTCGCCCATCCCCGGAATGAAACTCGCCTCAAAGCAGGAAAAAAAAGCGGAGTAAGCCATGTCTGACCCGACCATTTCCAATGAAAAGGGCCCGATCGCGTGGATGGCCCGCAATGCCGTTGCATCCAACCTGCTGATGATCATTCTCATGGTTGGAGGCCTGATTTTCGCCTCACAGACCACGCAGGAATTCTTTCCCGATTTCGAAGCCGACACCGTCACCGTATCCGTCGCCTATCCCGGCGCTTCGCCGGAAGAAGTCGAACGCGGAATTATTGAATCCATCGAAGAGGCCGTGCGCAGCGTCGAGGGCGTCGATGAAGTCACCTCCGTGGCCCGCGAAGGCGCCGGCATTGTTACCATCGATCTGCTGACCGGCGTAAACCGCATGCAGATTTATCAGGACATCAAGTCCGAGATCGACCGGATTACCACCTTCCCGGAAGAATCCGAGCAGCCACAGGTGAGCCTAGTAAACCGCGAAATGTCGGAAATCCGCTTCGCGCTCTACGGCGACCTTTCCGAACACGACCTGCGCGAGCTCGGCGAGAGCGTCCGCACCACCCTGCTCAACGATCCGTCAATTACCCGCGTTGAGCTGAACAACGTGCGCAGCCTCGAAATATGGGTTTCGGTCTCCGCCGATAACCTGCGCAAATATAACCTTACCATTCCGCAAATCGCATCAAAGATCCGGACATCTGCCGTGGAACTTCCGAGCGGCGGACTGAAAACCACCGCCGGCGAACTGCTGGTCCGCGTGAGCGACCGGCGCGACTGGGCCGAAGAATTTGCCCAGATTCCAGTCATTACCACCGCGGACGGCGTGGTTGTCCGGCTGGGAGAAATTGCCGAGGTGGACGATACCTTCGCAGATTCCGACAACTCCACCCTCGTGGACGGGAAACCGGCCATCGAGATTGAAGTCTACCGAATCGGAACCCAAACCCCGATCGGGATTGCGACAGCCACCCGCAAGATCATGAAAAAGACCATGGCCCAGCTGCCGCCCGGCGTAGAAATGATGGAACTGCGCTGTTCGGCCGACATGTTCAAACAGCGCGCAGTCCTGCTGTTGAAAAACGGCGGATACGGACTCCTGCTCGTCATCCTTCTGCTGGGGCTCTTTCTCGAAACGCGTCTGGCCTGGTGGGTCATGCTCGGAATTCCGATCTCCTTCCTCGGATCCTTCCTGCTGCTGCCGCAGATCGGCATCACAATCAACATGATCTCCATGTTTGCCTTCATCCTGGCGCTCGGCATCGTGGTTGACGACGCAATCGTGGTCGGCGAAAACATCTACGAACATGAACAGCGCGGCGAACCGCGCCTGCGCGCCGCCATACTCGGAGCGCGCGAAGTCGCCCTGCCGGTTACCTTCAGTATTCTGACCAACGTCGTAACGTTCGTCCCGCTGATGATGATCCAGGGCCCGATGGGTAAATTCTTCAAGGTTATGCCGATCGTCGTGATCAGCACCTTTATCATCTCCCTGTTCGAATCCCTCTTTGTTCTGCCATCCCACCTCGGCCACCACACGACCGGGTTCTACAAGCTGCTGGACCGGGTTCGTGTTAAATCGTGGATTCTGGGTTTGGTGGCAATCGGACTGATTGGCACTGACTTCAGACCGAATACTGAACTCTTTGACTGGAATCTGTTCGGCCTTTCCATTCGCATGGGACGCGGCAGTCTGATTGGGTTGATCCTGCTGACACTCATGCTGGCGGCGCTCCTGCACCCGGTCGGCACCTGGCTGCTCGGAAAGATCCACATGGTTCAGCAGGGTTTTGCCCGCAAATTCCGCCATTGGGTCGATTGCGTCTACGGCCCGTTTGTCGAGCGGGTCATCCGCATGCGCTACATGACCGTCAGTATTTTCATCGCGATCCTCGTTATTGCCGTCGGCATTATTGCAGGCAAGCACCTTCCAATGATCTTCATGGAGGGCGTCGATGCCGATTATTCGGTGGTGACCGCCGTTCTGCCCTATGGTTCCGATGTGGAAAAAACCAAGGCGGTTGAGGAAAAACTGATTGAATCCGCCATGCGGGTGGCGGAAAGCCACGGCGGAACAAATCTGGTGACACATGTCAGCAGCAAGATCGGCGGTTCGTTCGACGGCGTCTCCGGTGGCCACGTGGTCGAAGTATATGCCTACCTGACCGATATCAAAATCCGCCCGATCTCCACCCAGGCATTTACGGAACAGTGGCGGAAAACGCTCGGCTCCATTCCCGGCATTAAAACCATTCAGTTTGAATCCGACCGTGGCGGTCCCGGCGGCGGACGCGGCCTGTCGGTTCAGCTCTACCACGCCAATAGCGAAACCCTGGAGCAGGCCGGCAGTGAGCTGGCGGAAATGCTTTCGGAATATACCGTGGTCAAGGATGTCAGCGACGGCTACACGCCCGGCAAGGTCCAGTTTGATATCGAGCTGCTGCCCGAAGGACAGGCCCTCGGACTGACCTCCAGCGATATTGCCAGCCAGCTTCGCGGTGCCTTCTACGGCTCCGAGGCCCTCCGCCAGCAGCGCGGACGGAATGAGATCAAGGTTCTGGTCCGGCTGCCGGAAGAGGAACAGAACACGGAATATGATTTCCAGCGGCTTCTCATCAAGACACCGGCCGGAACCGATGTCCCGCTCAGCGAAATTGCGACCGTTTCGCGCGGCCGCGCCTATACCTCCATCAATCGCAAAAACGGCAACCGGGCACAGACCGTTTCCGCCAACATTGTGCCGCGCCGCGAAACCGCCTATGTTATTGAAGAGGTCAACACCAAGCTGATTCCCCAGCTGAAGGCCAAATATCCGGGACTCAGTCACGGCTATGAAGGCCGGCAGGCTGACCAGCGGGAAATGATGCATTCGCTGATGATCGGATTCCCCTTGGCGCTCTTCGTGATCTACGCCATGCTGGCCATTCCGTTCAAGAGTTACAGTCAGCCGCTGATCGTCATGCTGTCGATCCCGTTCGGGATTGTCGGGGCGATTATCGGCCACCTGACGCTCGGATATACGCTGAGCATGATGAGCATGATGGGCATTGTGGCCCTGTCCGGCGTGGTCGTGAACGACTCGCTCGTCCTGATCGAGTATGCCAACCGGCTGCGCGACCAAGGGCTCGACTCGCACGATGCCGTAACCCAGTCGGCCACCCGCCGATTCCGGCCCATTCTGCTGACCACCCTGACGACATTCTTTGGACTGATGCCAATGATTTTCGAAACCTCGCGACAGGCCCGGTTCCTGATCCCGATGGCGATTTCGCTCGGCTTCGGCATTCTGTTCTCAACCTTTATCACGCTGGTACTCGTTCCTTCTCTTTATATGGTAATCGATGACTTCCACCGGCGTTTCGACTGATTGGAAGCACTGTGAGTAAACTTATCAAGGGAAGCGTTCCCGTCCATCTGGTCCAGCTGACCCTGCCCAGTATCGGCGGCATGTTTGCCATCATGGTGTTCAACCTGACGGACACCTATTTTGTGTCACGGCTCGGAACCGACGAACTGGCCGCCATGGGCTTTACCTTTGCCGTGGTCATGATGGTCGGGGCCCTGTCCATCGGATTCTCCACCGGCTCTGCCTCCATCATCACCCGAGCCGTAGGCGCCGACGATTATGCGCTCGCACGAAGAGCGGTATCCGACGGACTGTTCCTGACCATTCTGGTTACGCTGTTGGTCAGCGTATTCGGCTATTTTTCCATCACGCCGCTCTTTTCGGCACTCGGCGCCGAAGGACACGTGCTGGAGCTGGTCCGCGATTACATGCAGTACTGGTTCATCGGCGCCGTCGTGGCCATCATGCCGCCGGTCTGCGACAGCTGCCTGCGCGCCGGCGGCGATATGATCCGTCCCCTGCTGGTCATGTGCACCTGCGCCGCCATGAACATTATTCTCGATCCGATCCTCATCTTCGGCTGGGGCCCCATTCCTGCGATGGGGATGCAGGGTGCCGCACTTGCCACGATTATTGCCCGCCTTTTCGGCATGACGGCCTCGCTGGCCTTTCTGCATTTTAACTCCCGGCTGATCGACTGGAGCCGCCCGCATATCCGCGTCCTGCTCAGTTCATGGAAGCAGATTCTTACACTGGGAATTCCGGCGGCGCTTACGCAGGTGCTCAACCCGGTAGCCCAGGGCGGCTATATGCGCATGGCCTCCTCCACCGGCGGCGTATATGCCGTGGCCGCCATGGCAACCGGCACCCGGATCGAAAACTTTGTGTTCATTATCGCCATCTCCTACGGCATCGCCATTGTCCCGTTTGTTGGACATAACTATGGCGCCCGCGCTTTTGACCGCATCCAGCAGGCGCGGCGCATCAGTAACGGCATGGCGATCGTCTATGCCATCATTACCCTTCTGCTGCTTCTGCCGTCTGCCGGATTTCTTTCAGGCCTGTTCAGCCAAGAGAAGCAGGTGATTGAAATGAGCCGGCATTATCTCATTATTGCAACGCTCGGACATGCGGGTTTTTATATCTCAAACTGGATGAGCCAGTTGCTGAAT
Source organism: Pontiellaceae bacterium (assembly GCA_016937945.1). Lineage (GTDB taxonomy): Bacteria > Verrucomicrobiota > Kiritimatiellia > Kiritimatiellales > Pontiellaceae > Pontiella. The sequence goes on from JAFGVP010000090.1 coordinate 29,686, forward strand.
GTGATCGCACATCCTATCCCTGTCATGATCATCAATCTGAGCCGTGTTTTTATCTTTCTGCTGCCGCTCTGCCTGCTGGGATGCCACCTTTTCGGGTTTCGCGGGCTTCTTATGGGAATCGCGGCCGGAAACACGCTCGCCGGACTGCTGGCCTACCTTCTGACAAGAAAACAGCTGCAAACTGCCTTGGCATCAAACACATAAGCCTTTCCTGCTTCCGAAAAGAGAACTTGCTTTCCTCACGGCACGAAGAGTGCTAGGATTATCAACAGTATGAAAGATGTACCTATAGATGATATTGCCTCCGGCACCATTCTGGCGGCGTCGCTGATGAGCGAGAAGGGCTCCCTGATTCTTAGCCGGGGAACCGTGCTCTCGGATAGCATTCTGGCCCGCCTGCGCCGGATCGGCGTGGAAGCCCTGCCAGTCAGCGTAAACCAGGAGAAGCTTGAGCAGGAGCGAAGCGACCTGAGAGAGGCCATTGAAAAGCGGTTTCAGGGTTCGGAACGAAATCCCTACCTGCAGGAACTTAAGCGAATCGCCATCGGACACCTGAACGGCGAATCCTCGGAAAATCCAACCCAGATCGTATGATGATCTATTTTAACGAACAAACGAACGAAAAACTGGAAGACGTCCTGAACCGGCTGGGCCGTCTCCCGCCCCTGCCCGAGAGCATTCAGCGGATCAACCGCATGATCGACAGCGAACAGACCACGCTCGATGCGGTCGGCCATGAAATTGCCAAAGACTACGCCCTGTCGGCACAGGTTCTCCAGCTGATCAACTCCAGCTTTTACGGATTTTCCGACCGGATTTCCTCCATCAAGCAGGCGGTTGTCCTGCTGGGCCTGAATGTGATCCGAACCCTTACCGGAACGTCCTGGGTATCGGAAATGATCAAGGACAGCTCAAAAGGGCTGCATCACCATTCGCTCGCAACCGCTCGTACCAGCTATGTTCTCTCCGGCGCACTCAGCATTGGAGAGCCCGAAGAGATTGCTTCGCTCGGACTGCTGCACGACCTGGGCAAAGCCGTATTGGCAAAATTCCTTCCCGAAGATTTCCAGCAGGTCCGTAACATTACCGACCATAACAATATCTGTTTCCATCAGGCCGAACTGGAGGTGCTGGGCGTAACGCATGCCGTCGTCGCGGGCCGGCTGCTGCAGAAATGGAACCTGCCGGAGCGTGTGGTTCAGCCGATTTCCCATCATCACGACGAAAAACTACCGGATGCATTCCGGAAGGAAACCGCCCTCCTGCGCCTGGCAGATCTGATGGTCCGCGCTGAAGGCTGCGGTTATGTCGGCGATCTCTCCATGCCCGACTTCCCCGGAGAAATCGCGGAAGAACTTCATCTTTCGCTCGCAGACCTGCATATGCTCGCGGATGAGGCATATGACCAGATGCGAAGAATTCCACGCTACATAGGAGATCGGGCGTTATGAACATGAATGTTCAAAACTGCATTTTTCATTTTCCTGTCCCGCTGATCACCCTGAGTGACCGACTGGATCTCACCGGTGCCAGCCGCATGGCTTTCTCGCTGTTTCGCGTTCGCTACCGGGCGGAAGACGGCGAAAAAAACCTGAAAGCCCTGTCAGATGTCCTGCTGAATGATCCATCGTTCGTGTATGCCATCGGCGAAGCCAGCTTTAAACTCACCCGCATAGGAAGTCATATCAAGCTGAGATGGAAAAGCGCCGATCGGATTTATGATATCAGTATCAGCGCCATGCCGCACCCCGACGGGCTGCAATACGGCCTCAGTTTTGATGATGTAACCAAGCAGCTGGATATCGAACACAACCGGGAAGTCACCCGAAACTATCTGGAACAGATTATCGACAGCCTGCCGCTGGGCATTGTGGTGACCGACTGCGAAATGCGCGTCACGGCCATTAACCGCGCGCAACAGGAAATCATGACCGCGCAGGGACAGGATATGTCGTTGCTCAGCGCCGTCGGCTCCCTGCTTTCGGATCTGCTGCCACAGCATGAAGCCATGCCGTGGCCGCTGGTTGCCAGCCGACTGTTTGAACAGCGCAAGGCCATTCACCGCATGGAACACTCCTGGACCGATAATGGAAAAACCCGCACCTATTCCTCAAGCATCCTGCCGTTGCAGCGTGAGTCCGGCGACCTGATCGGCGCCATGCACATTACCGAGGACATCACCGAAAAAATGCGCCTTATGGCCGATGCCCGCGAGGCCGACATGCTGGCTGCACGACTTGAAACCCTTCAGCACACCGTCGTGACGCTCAACCATGTGATTAACAACAAGCTGATGAGCCTGATGTGCAATATTGAAGTCGCCCGAACCACCGGCGAACAGCTGTCGCCCAGCAAGCTCCGGATGCTGGAAGAGGCGCAGGACGAAGCCGAAGGCATTGCCCAATTCATTCGCGATCTGGCAGACATCAAGGAAATCAAAATCACCGACTATCTCAAGGGCGGCCAGAAAATGCTGGATGTCTACGGCGAGGATGGCCAGTTTGGCTGATCGGCCACAACCGGCAGAAAATCAATCGGGATTTCGGCGGTCTTCCGGCAACAAGCTTCCGGTAGTTTTGGCTGGCAAATAAATCTGAACCACTCACTATTTCCCTCATTACAGCAAGACGCGGGCTGACAAAGATTTTTTCAGCCTTCGCGCCGGAGAAGGAATACGCATGAATGGTACGGGAAAAAAACAGGGGTATTCGTTCGGCACCTTCAAAGGGGTTTTCACCCCGAGTGTGCTCACGATCTTTGGTGTTATCATGTACCTGCGTTTCGGCTGGGTGGTCGGAAACGTCGGAATTGCCCAGACCCTGCTGATTGTAACGCTCGCCACTTCCATCACCTTCCTGACCGGTTTGTCCATCTCGGCCATGGCCACCAACATGAAGGTCGGAACCGGCGGCGCCTACTATATTATTTCCCGCTCCCTCGGCATCGAAGCCGGCGTCGCCATCGGGATTCCGCTGTTCTTTGCCCGCTCCTTTGGCGTGGCATTTTATATTGCCGGTTTCACAGAAGCGGTGATGAGCATGATGGGCTACGACCCCGTTGCACAGGCCATGACCGCCAAGATGATCTCCGCCGGAACCCTTGTGGCGCTCACGGCTCTGGCCTACATTTCCGCCGACCTTGCGCTTAAGGTCCAGTTTTTCATTATGGCGACGATCCTCGCGTCGCTCGTCTCGTTTTTCCTCGGGGCCGGCGATCCCGGAACCCTGGGCCTGCCGCCCGGAACCGTCGCGCCGCCCGCGCTCGAATTCTGGCCCGTATTTGCAGTGTTTTTCCCGGCAGTGACCGGAATTGAAGCAGGGCTTGGCATGTCAGGCGACCTGAAGGATCCGGCAAAATCCCTGCCGCGCGGAACACTTGCCGCAATCACGGTCGGCTACGTCGTCTACATGGTGTTACCGATCTTTATTGCCTCAAACGTCAAGAACCTGGATCTGCTTCGGGTCGATTACAACATCATGCAATCTATCGCCCGCTGGAGCTGGCTGATTGTGGCCGGCATCTTTGCCGCATCGCTCTCCAGCGCCCTCGGATCTCTGCTCGGCGCCCCGCGCATGCTGCAGGCTTTAGCAAATGACCGCGTGATCCCGCCGTTTATCGGACGCGGTTTCGGCAAGGACAAGGCCGACCCGCGCATTGCAACCGCCATCGCGTTTGCCGTAGCTCTGGCGGCCGTCCTGCTGGGCGACCTAAATGCCATCGCACCGGTGCTCTCGATGTTTTTCCTGCTCTCCTACGGACTGCTCAATCTCTCCGCCGGACTGGAAGGCCTGATTGAAAGCCCCTCCTGGCGCCCTAAGTTCAAGGTGCATTGCGGCCTCTCTCTGCTGGGATCCGCCGGATGCTTTGCCGTGATGCTAATGATCGATGCCGGTCAGACCATCCTCGCCATCCTGATCACAGCCTTGGTCTTCTATCTCGTAAAACGCCGGCGGCTCAACGCGCATTGGAGCGATATGCGCTACGGCATTCTCACTCTCCTGGTTCGTTTTGCCGTGCACCGCCTCAACAAACTCAAACCCGATGAGCGGACCTGGCGGCCCAATATTCTGGCGCTGAGCGGGTCCCCGAAATCACGCTGGCATCTGATTGAAATGGCCTCATCACTGACGCGGCATAGCAGTGCTCTGACCGTTGCAAGCGTGCTCCCGGTGGAGGACTGGTCGGCTGAAAAAGTGCATAGCATGGAAGATTCCATGCGCGAATACCTCGAAAAACGCGAAGTGGATGCCATGGTTAAAATCTTTCCGGCATCCGACACGCTTAACGGGGCGTCGGCCCTGGTCCGTGCTTATGGCTATGGCCCCCTGACGCCAAACACCATTCTGCTGGGCGACACGGAAAACCGCGAAAATTTCACGGAGTTCGCCGAGCTTATCAAACTGGTCTATCGCACGCAGCGCAACCTCATCATGGTGCGTGACAGCGAGCTCGAAACCTTGTCGGAAGACGATGAAATCCATGTCTGGTGGGGCGGCGATTCCAATAACATCGGGCTCATTCTCACGTTGGCCTATCAGATCCAGAAGAGTCCGATATGGAACCAGTCAAAACTGATCCTGAAGACCATCGTGAAAACGGAAGATGAACAGGCAGCTGCCATCGAACGGCTTGAGCACTTTATTGAAGAACAACGGATCCCGGCCAAAGCCGCCGTTACCATCAAGGACCAGCCAAGCTATTACGACATGATCCGGATCGCATCGGCCAACGCCGGACTGGTTTTCATGGGCATGCGGCCTCCCAAGGAGGACGAGTCGACGGAGCTGTACAGCCACTATTACGAAAACATGATGCAGGCGACGGAAGGTATGCCGCCGCTTGCATTTGTTCTGGCCGCCGAACCCATCGCCTTCCAGCAGATTATCGGATTGTCGGACCGCTAGAGCCGGCTAAAAGGTGTAGCGGGCCAGAACTTCGATTTTCTGGTAATCGATCGCGCCGGCGCCGTTTCCATCGAACTCGCAGTCAAAGAGACGCAGGTTCAGGTTGAAGCCGTGACCGAAATCGTAGCCGGCCTGATATTCGATTTCCGTGCTTTGGGTCCCGATGCTGCTGGCGTTGTAGGAATGATCCGCCACAAGAAAGTGCGTCCAGAAGGCCCCGTTGGAATATTTGATTTTGCCGTATACAGAATCCAGTCCCTGCATGGCGGCCTGATTATTAAACGGGAGAACCTGATCGGTACATGGCATGTAATCGCGCATCCACAGGGGCTTGGTCAGGGTCTGCGTTCCGCCGTCCTCTCCGCTCATGCCAATGTATCCGGCGCTCAGAGTGAACGGACCGGTCTTGAAATAGGGAGCGGCAGTCCATGCCCAGGCATCGTCACGGCCGGTTCCTGAACAGGCATGTACGGCATACCCATCAGCCTTCAGCCCAAGGGTCGCCTCCGATGCAAGCTTCATTTTTGAATCGGTATCGAGCCCGTAGACATGGGCATATCCATCGTGGATGTAAATGAATGGATTCAGCGCAGCGGCGCCCAGCGATGTATTTGCTTCGGCAAAGAAGGCCCAAGGAAACGCATCTGAGCCGTAATATTTATCATCCCCAAGATCCTGGGCATCGTTTATCCGCCCGAAATCCTCCATATCGTCATAATCCATTTCGGCGAAACGCCGGAAACCGCCGACCGTAACCGCCGCATTTCCCCACTCCTTGGCATTCACATCACTCGTGTCCAAAATAGAATTAAAAAGAAGGGGATCTCAGGTTAGATTTTTGTGACCAAACAAAACTTAACCTAAGGAGAGATC
>JAFGVP010000091.1 GCA_016937945.1 Pontiellaceae bacterium
GAAAGGCTCAGATGGGTTTTCACCATGCAGATAGCCATTTCGGCCACTTCCGGATCGGCCTGGAACTGCTGGATTTTCTTGTCGGCCTCCGGCGCCCAGTCGACGCCGGCAGCGCCGTAAAGTTCGGTGGCAATTCGAAGGACCCGTTCCTTTAGCGGAAGATTCAGGTCATAGAGGTATTCGAACTCGTTTTCCTCGTCGCAGGCGGCAACAACCGCTTCGGCCAGCTCGATTGCGCCGGCGCCGCCCTTGAGCCAATGCTCCGAAACCGCGCAGCGGGCACCGTGTTCCTCGGAAATGCGCCGGACCAGTTCATGTTCTGCCGGGGTGTCGGTGTGGAATCCGTTAATGCATACGACCGGCTTGGAACCGCTGCGCTGCACGATCTTGATGTGGGCAATCAGGTTGCTGCAGCCCTTTTCGAGGAGCTCAAGATTCTCTTCGATGTAGGCCGGATCAAGCGGTTTGCCCGGCTTAACAATCGGGCCGCCGCCATGCATCTTCAGCGCCCGGACGGTGGCAACGATCACCACGGCGTCGGGTTTGAGACCGGAGTAGCGGCACTTGAGATTCCAGAATTTTTCATAGCCGATGTCTGCGCCGAAACCGCTCTCGGTTATCAGATAGTCGCCCATGCGAATGCCGATCATGTCGGCGATCACGGAACTCTGGCCGATGGCAATGTTGGCAAACGGGCCGGCGTGAACCAGAACCGGATTACCTTCGATGGTCTGCACCAGATTTGGGTTGAGTGCATCGAGCATGATGGCGCTCATGGCGCCGTCGACCTCGAGATCCGCCGTGGTTACCTCTGCGCCGCTTCGGCTGTAGGCGACCACCATTTTGCTGATGCGTTCGCGCATGTCTTTCAGGCTGTTGGATACGGCGAGAATCGCCATCAGTTCGCTCGATACGGTGATCTGGAAGCCGGACTCCATTTCATAGCCATCCATCTTTCCGCCCTTGCCGATGGTAATGTTCCGCAGGGACTGCGCGCAGAAGTCGATGGCCCACTTGAGCTGGACGCGCTCCGGATCAATGTCAAGGCGCTTGAGCCCGATGGATGCGAGCCGTTCGTCATCATAGTTGCTCTCATGCTGCATGCGCGCCGTGAGGGCAACCATGCAGAGATTGTGGGCGTTGGTGATGGCGTCGATATCGCCGGTCAGACCCAGCGAAAACGGCGCCAGCGGAATGCACTGGGCAAGGCCGCCGCCGGCGGCGGATCCCTTGATATTGAACGTGGGGCCGCCGCTGGGTTGACGGATCGCGCCGACCGGCTTCTTTCCGATGCGGCCAAGACCTTCGACAAGGCCCATGGTCGTGGTGGTTTTGCCTTCTCCGAGCGGGGTGGGGGTGATGGCGGTTACATTGACATATTTTCCGGCGGGAAGATCCTGCACCCGCTGCCAGGTGGCATGATAGTCAATCTTGGCCACATTGCGTCCGCGCGGAATCAGCTCTCCGTCCTGCAGGCCCAGTTTGTCGCCGATCCGGTCGATCGGAAGAATGTTTTTTTCTGCGGCCTCGGCAATCTGCCAGTCTGCCATCTTTGTCGGATCGAGTTCCATGTCATCTCCTCTGTAACGATCTGTAAACTGGCGGAAAGATTAGCGAATGCTCTGGTTTGAACCAGCTTAATGCGAATGATAATTTGTACGATTCATACGCTTTCAAAGGAGGATGGAAATGATGAGGGATTTAATCTACAACGGCTTGTGTGCCATTCGATTGCCGCAGGATATTGCCGCTGCACTGAGTGCAATTATTCTGATGGGGCTTATTCTGGGCGCGTCCATGCTGGTGTACTGGGTCCTGCGTACCTATCTGTTGAAAATCATACATCGGCTGACCGAAAAAACCTCTAATACCTGGGATGACAAGCTCATGGAGGCACGGGTCTTTCATCGCTTCCTGCGGATGATTCCGTTAACGGTTTTGTGGGTGTTTATCGACCGCGGCCTGCCGGGCGAATTTGTCCTGCTCAAACGGCTCATCTTTTCCGCGATCATCCTGATCGGTGTCCGCGCTGTTGAGGGATTTCTGAATGCGGTTTCAGAGGTTTATCATCAGTCCCGCAGCGAAAGTCGCAAGCCGATCCGGCCGCTGTTCCAGGCCCTGATCATCGTGGTCTATCTCTGCGCCGGAATTTTTGTGATTTCGGTTCTGATCGATAAATCGCCCTGGAAACTTCTGGGCCTCATGGGGGGATTGACCGCGGTCATCATGCTGGTTTTCAAGGATACAATCCTCGGCTTTGTGGCGGGAATTCAGCTGGGTGCCAACGATATGGTGCGTGAAGGCGACTGGATTGAAATGCCGAAGTTCGGCGCCGACGGCGATGTGATCGAAGTCGCGGTGAATACGGTCAAGGTGCGCAACTGGGATAAAACCGTCTCCACTATTCCGACCTATGCCCTTATTTCGGATTCGTTCAAAAACTGGCGAGGCATGAAGGAGTCCGGCGGCCGCCGCATCAAGCGTTCCATCTATATTGATATGAATACCGTGCGCTTTGCTGATGAAGCCATGCTGGATAAGTTTAAGCAGATGGAGCTGCTGAGAGACTATGTCATAAAGACGCAGGCGGCGATTGATCAGCACAATACCGAGAAAAGAATCGATCTCTCTGCCACGGTCGTGAACGGTCGCCGCCAGACCAATCTGGGAATCTTTCGCGCCTATCTGGTCAGCTATCTGCGGAATCATCCCGACATTCATCAGGACATGACCTTTCTCGTCCGGCATCTCCAGCCGACGGCGCAGGGCCTGCCGATCGAAATCTACGTCTTCAGTTCCGATCAGATATGGACCAACTATGAAGCCATTCAGGCCGACATCTTCGATCACATTTTCGCCGCCGTTCCGGAATTCGGACTGCGGGTCTATCAGCAGCCCTCCGGCGCCGATCTGACCGCTCTTGGCGCGTCTCTGCAGGTTAGCTGTGCCGGTGATTAAGAGATGTCCCGCATCATAGATCAAACCCCAAATAGCAGTTGGACTAAATGGGGTGGACTATTATGTGCACTGCAACCCGATTACCAGATTTGATGCGCTGGGCCTTTTGAAAATGACGATGAGCGAGATTTATATGAACAAGGATATGATGCTATCGAATCTTCTGGTTTTTTTTGATACTGAAGTCGGTCGAATTGTCTGGTACGAGGAAGTATGCCCCTGAAAAACAGGTGCTGGCCTGGCTGTTGCGCTCGCGGACGGTTGTGGGAAACCAATGGATTACTGAGCAGTTGTACTGCGGGCATCCCTGCAATGTTTCGGCGTTCGTTGGAAATGTGAAACGGGCAGATAACGGGGTGCTCTCGGATTTGAAGAATAGACTAATATCAAAGGACTGACCCCTTTTTTAACTATTATCACTCGTGTCCAAAATAGAATTAAAAAGAAGGGGATCTCAGGTTAGATTTTTGTGACCAAACAAAACTTAACCTAAGGAGAGATC